>JASGMC010000036.1 GCA_030156625.1 Methanoculleus sp. | reverse complement strand
AGACTCGCATGATTCACACCTCCCTCGGGTCGGTGATCTCGCCGTAGAGGGCGCTCGCCGCCGCCGTCGCCGGCGAGGAGAGGTAGACCGACGCCTGCGCGCTCCCCTGCCTCCCCCGGAAGTTCCGGTTCGACGTCGAGAGCGAGACCTCGCCGGGGGCAAGCAGCCCGAACGCCCCGCCCATGCAGGGGCCGCAGCAGGGTGCCTCGACGAGCGCGCCCGCCTCGACGAACCGCTCGATCAGCCCGCCCCGGAGGGCCTTGAGGTACTCCGTCCGCGAGGCCGGGATGACGATCACCCGGACGCCGTCGGCGAAGCGATCGGCGTTCCCGAGCACCTCCGCCGCTTCGACGAGGTCCTCGTAGCGACCGTTCGTGCAGGAGCCGATGAAGACCTGGTCGACCTTCGTCCCCGCGACGTCTCCGACATCCACGACGTTGTCGACGTTGTGCGGGACGGCGACCTGCGGGGCGAGGTCGGTGACGTCGTAATGCCGCCGCTCCGCGTATGCTGCATCCTCGTCCCCTGCAAGGTCGAACGGCTCGATATCGCGCCGGGCGGTCACGTAGTCCCAGGTGGCCGCATCGGGCCGGACGATTCCCGCCTTCGCCCCCATCTCGATTGCCATGTTCGCGCAGGTCATCCGGCCTGCCATGTTCATCTCGTGCATGGCTCGCCCGGTGAACTCGAGCGCCATGTAGGTCGCCCCGTCCGCGCCGATGTCACCGGCCAGGGAGAGGATCAGGTCTTTCGCCCCGACTCTCCGGCCGAACGAACCCTCGACCTCGACGAGGATGCTCTCGGGCACCCGGAAGTAGAGCGCCCCGAACTTCAGGACGAAACCCATATCGGTCGAGCCGATCCCGGTCGCGAACGCCCCCGCGGCACCGTAGGTGCAGGTGTGGGAGTCGGTCCCGACGATGATCTCGCCCGGCGCCGCCCGCCCCTTCTCCATCACGACCTGGTGGCAGACGCCTTCGAGGAGGTCGTAGTTGTGGATCCCCTGCTCATCCGCAAACTGCCGAATGAAGACGTGGTTCTCGGCAGCGGAAATCGAGTCGGCGGGTATCTGGTGGTCGAAGAGCATAATGATCCGTTCGGGATCGAATACGCGCTCTCCACCCATCTCGCGAAAGACCCTGACCGCAAGCGGGCCGGTGATATCGTGAATCATCGCCGCATCCACGGGCGCCATCACCACCTCTCCCGCGCGGACGGATCTCCCGCACCGTTGCGAAAATATCTTTTCTGCGATAGTCGCCGACATACAGTATCGTGTTCCTGGTACGCGCTCAGGACGTATTTAGTTTGCCGGGGGCCGCCGGAGTGGTGCAGTGAATCGGAGCCCTTTCCGGCCGTTTTCCCGGGACATTACCCTTATGTGGCCCCGTGCGGATTCTATAAGGAGAAGCGATGACCGACGGACCGACCCCGGCAATGCGGCAGTACTATGCAGCGAAAGCCCGGTACCCCGATGCCGTCCTCTTCTTCAGGATGGGGGACTTCTACGAGACCTTCGGCGAGGACGCCGGCGTGGTGGCCCGGGAACTCGACATCACCCTGACGGCCCGGGGCAGGGACAGGAACGGCGACCGGATGCCGCTCGCGGGCGTTCCCCACCACGCCGCCGACGGCTACATCGCCCGCCTGGTAGCGAAGGGCTACAAGGTGGTGATCTGCGACCAGATTGAGGACCCCAAAACTGCCAAAGGCGTCGTGAAGCGGGATGTCACGAGGGTGATCACCCCGGGAACCCTGATCGACTCCTCGATGCTCGCCTCAGCCGGCGCCCACTACCTGATGGCGGTCGCCCCCGACCGGAAGGAGTCCTTCGGCCTCGCGTTCCTGGACGTCTCCACCGGCGAGTTTTTCGTATCCTCCGGTAGCGGGGAGCGGGACTACGCCGAGATCGTCTCGGAGGTCGTCAGGTACCGCCCGTCGGAGGCGATCGTCCCCGAAAGCCTCCCGGACGCGCTCCCCGCCCGGCTCGAGGCCCTCGGGGTGACGGTGAGCCGCTACCGCGACGACGCCTTCGATCCCGACGCAGCGCACGAGCGTCTCTGCGGGCAGTTCGGGACGGCGACGCTCGACGGGTACGGGTGCGCCGGGATGGCGGGGGCAGTCGCCGCCGCCGGGGCCGCGCTTTGCTACGCCCAGGAGACGCAGCAGTCGCCCCTTCCCCACATCTCGGGGCTCGCGACGAAGGTTCCGACGGGGAACATGGTGCTCGATGCGATCACCCTCCGGAATCTCGAGATCACGACGGGCATCCGGGGCGAGGGGGACGGAAACACCCTTCTCTCCGCGCTCGACGTCACGGAGACGTCGATGGGGAGCCGGACGATGCGGTCGTTCCTGATCGGCCCCCTGCTCGGGAAGGAGGCGATCGAGGCGAGGCTCGATGCGGTGGAGTGGTTCTTCGACCACGCGCTCGACCGACAGGAACTCCGCGCAACGCTCAGCGACTTCGCCGACATCGAACGGATAGCGGGAAGGATCGCCTACGGGAACGCAGGGCCCCGGGACCTCGCGACGCTCAGGGAGTCGCTCGAAGCAATCCCGGACGTGAAGGCGCTCTTCTCCGAAGACGCACCCGTGCGGGTCCGCGAGGCCCTCGACGCGATGAGCGACCATGCCCGGGTCACGGACCTCATCGGCCGGGCGATCGTCGACGACCCTCCGGCGCTCGCAAAGTCCGGCGGGATGATCCGCGAGGGGTTCAACGCCAAACTCGACGAACTCCGGCACCTTGCGACGTCCGGGAAGGACTGGATCGCGGAGTTCCAGCAGCAGGAGCGGGAGAGGACCGGAATAAAGTCTCTCAAGATCGGCTACAACCGGGTCTTCGGCTACTACATCGAGGTGACGAGGCCGAACCTGCACCTGGTGCCGCCGGAGTACGAGCGCCGGCAGACGACCGCGAACGGCGAGCGCTACACGATCCCCGACCTCAGGGAGGAGGAGGCGATGATCGCAACCGCGGAGGAACGCCTTACCGCCCTCGAGGCGGAGATCTACACCGAACTCGTCCGGACGCTCGCGACGGAAGTCCCCGATCTCCAGGCGACCGCCCGGGCGGTGGGGCTGCTCGATGTTTATTCGGCCCTCGCGGAGGTCGCCGCCCGTTACGGCTACACCCGCCCGGTGATCGAGGAGAGCGGCCGGATCGTCATCCGCGACGGTCGCCACCCCGTAGTGGAGCGGCACCTCCCGGTCCCGTTCGTCCCGAACGACACGGACCTTGATGCCGCCGGCGACCAGATCATGATCGTCACCGGGGCGAACATGGCGGGCAAGTCCACCTACATGCGGGCGGTGGCGCTCTGTTGCATCATGGCCCAGGTGGGGAGTTTCGTCCCGGCCCGCCACGCCACCGTCGGGCTTGTGGACAGGGTCTTCACCCGTGTGGGGGCGTTCGACGACCTTGCCTCCGGGCAGTCCACGTTCATGGTCGAGATGCTGGAACTCGCGAACATCTTGAATAACGCGACCCCGCGAAGCCTCGTCATCCTCGACGAGATCGGGCGGGGGACGAGCACGCTCGACGGGTGCTCGATCGCCCGGGCGGTGGTGGAGTTCCTGCACGGGAAGGCGGTCGCCGGCCCCCGGACACTCTTTGCGACCCACTTCCACGACCTGATCGACCTTGAAGGATCGCTCAAGCGGGTGAAGAACTTCCACTTCGCCGTGAAGGATACGGGAACCGACGTCGTCTTCCTCCGTAAGATCATCCCCGGCGCGACCGACCGGAGCTACGGCGTCCACGTCGCGCACCTTGCCGGGATCCCGAAGAAGGTGACCGACCGGGCGATGGAGATCCTGAAGGAGGCGTCTGCGCGGGAGTTCTCCGGAGGTCCGCGGGCCCCCCGCTACACCCAGATGCTCCTCGTCGACCCCGGTGAGGGTGTCGTGGAGGAGAACCCCGCGGTCAGGGAACTTAAAAGTTTGAATCCAAACGAGATGACACCGATTGAGGCTTTAACCACCCTCTGCCGTCTCCAGAGGATTGCGAACGGGGAGGAGAAACCGTGACGAAGATCCGCGTCCTCGACCCCGACACGGTGAACCAGATCGCCGCCGGCGAGGTCGTGGAGCGCCCCGCGTCGGTGGTAAAAGAACTCCTCGAGAACGCGATCGACGCCGGCTCGACGAGCATCCTGGTCGACGTCTCCTCGGACATGGCCGCCATCACGAAGATCCGGGTGACCGACAACGGCGAGGGCATGACCCCGGAGGAGGCGGTCCTCGCGTTCCATCCCCACGCGACGAGCAAGATCCGGGATATCGCCGACCTCTCGACCATCAGGACACTCGGGTTCCGGGGAGAGGCGCTCGCAAGCATCGCCGCCGTCGCGGAGGTGACCATAATCACCCGTCCCCGGGGTGCCGGGGCGCTCGCCGGCACCCGGCTGGTGATCCGGGGCGCCGAGGTCGTGGAGAAGAGCGAGGTCGGGGCGCCGGAGGGGACGACGGTCGTCGTGGAGCGCCTCTTCTACAACACCCCCGCCCGCCGGAAGTTCCTCAAAAGCAGGAACACCGAGCTCGCCCACGTCTACGCGGTCGTGGAGAATCTGGCCCTCGCACACGGCGAGGTCGCCTTCCGGGTGGTGCACAACGGGAAGGAGCGGATGGCGACCCAGCGATCGGGAGGGGCCTTAAACACCATCGCGGGGCTCTACGGCGCGGACCTTGCACGGTCGCTCGTCCCCGTCGAGGGAAGGCTTCCGTTCCTCCGTATCGGAGGCTACATCTCCCGGCCGTCGGAGAGCAGGGGGAACCCCTCGCAGGTGTTCGTCAGTATCAACGGGAGAAGCATCGCCTCCCGGCAGATCGCCGCCGCCGTCCGGGAGGGCTACGGCACCCTCCTCCCGAAGGACCGCTACCCGGTGGCGTTCCTCGATCTTGCGATCGACACCGACCTCGTGGACGTTAACGTCCACCCGACGAAACGGGAGGTCCGTCTCTCCCGGGAGCGGGAGATCCTCCCGGCGGTTTCGGCGGCCGTGGAGGAGGCGCTCGCCGGTCACGACCTCGCGCGCGAGACCCCGGCCGAACCGGCGCAACAGCGGATCGCTTCGACAGAGCCCGGGCCGATACCGTCGCCGATCGGCGAGCCCGGGGCATCCTACACGGCAGGGCACCGGGAACTCACCCTCTCCGACAAGCAGCTCCGCCGGACGGAGACGGAAGGGGGAGAAAACCTCCTCCCGGCGATGGAGCCGATCGGACAGGTGGCGGCGACCTACATCGTGGCGGAGGGGACCGACGGCACCCTCTACCTCGTCGACCAGCACGCGGCCCACGAGCGCGTCCTCTACGACCAGGTCACCGAGCGGCGCGATAAGGCGACCGGGTCGCAGGAACTGATCGCGCCCGTCATCCTCTCGCTCCCCCCAAAGGAGTCCACCGCGCTCCGGGATGCGATCCCTCTCCTCGCGGACGGCGGGTTCGTGGTGGATGAGTTCGGCCGGGACACCTTCGCCGTCCGGGCGGTGCCCGCCGCCCTCGGCGCGGTCGAGGACCCCGGGACGGTCCGGGAGACGATCGCCGACCTCCTCGCCGACGAGTCCCGCACCGTCCCCGACCGGCGCCAGACGGTCACCTGCATCGTCGCCTGCAGGGGCGCGGTGAAGGCCGGCGCCGTTCTCACGCACGACCAGCAGAAGCGCCTCCTCGCACAACTCGCCCGGACGAAGACCCCCTGGACGTGCCCGCACGGGAGGCCGACGGTGGTGGCGTTCGACAGGAAGAAGCTCGACGGGATCTTCCGCCGGGGGTAAAGGGACCGGGCGGATCCTGCCGGAAGATACGGCCAATAACCAGATATTTTTTGAATTCATCAGAATAAATTGGCACTCAGGGCAAAATCCCGTATCATAATGGATTTATGCTCGGGAGATCAGAACGGCTATATGTCACAGCGGGACCCACCTGCTGCAGACGAAAGGATTGAACACGTTGACACTACTCCAGCAGATCCGCCTCTGGATGAAGACCAGGAGCGGAGGGAAGCAGTATCACGATTGTGAAAACGACTTGATTATCGAACCCTACTTCGATATCACCCCCGAAGCGACCCTCTCTCCGGATATCCCCGATATCCCGCTGGAAGAGATGGGGTGACGGGGAGCCTCCCCAAACGTCCTGCCGAACGAATCACCTCTAACTCCGAATCTCATACCCGCCACCTTTTTTTGAGAACCCATTTGGGAACGCTATCTCCGCCGGACCCGGGCACTGCGGGGCAGGGACACGGCTTCGCGGGGCGGTCAAAAAAGGAGGTCAGAGGAACCGGAACGACTCCGCCACCGGAGCCGCGTCGGCGTTGTAAACATCGTACCCGGGGGGGAACACCGTGTGCATCACCGAGTAGGCGACGTTGTCCCTGACGGCGTAACGGATGACGAAGGTATAGCGGTCTTCCTCGACGATGGGGACGGAGAAGACCGACTCGTACGCCGGGGTCCCGTCGAGGGAGGTGTTCGTCGTGGACACCCATTCGGCATCGATCCCTGCGCGGAGATCTTCTACGTAGGTCGCGTTCAGGGCTTCAAGCACCTTCTGTGCATCCGCGGGCCCCTGGCCCGAGAGCGGGTTCGTGTTCACGCGGACCTCCTCGTGCTTATCCGGCGAGGAGAACCACACACTCTCGCCGGACTCGGTGTAGAACCACCCCTCCGGACAGGTGACGGCATAGCCGTAGGTGGTGTTGATGTAGGTGCCGTTCCCGGAGACAGGTACCGGGGTCGGGGTCGAGGTTGGAGTGGGAGTAAGGCCGGGATCGGGCGGCTGCGGGGAGGTGATTCCCGGCAGCAGAACCGCCAGGACAACGGCCAGAGCAACCACGAGAACCCCGGCGATCAGCAGTCTCTGTGATCTCATGCTATTCGGATACGTGGCCCGGGGGAGGATAAATACCTTCAGTTGGATCCTGCCGACGGCCGGGATCAGCTCCCCGATCGTGGTTCAGGAGCGTTGTTTCGGCAGGCGCCTCCACCATGGTGGTCGTCCGCCGTCAGGAAGCCCCGGCGACCGGGTCGGATACGGGAGCACGAAGATCGGCAAGCAGATCGTCGATGGTATCCACGTACTTCACCCGGATGCCGAGGTTCTCCTCGATGTAATCTTTAGCATTCACGACGACCGGTCGTTGCCGCGCTATTCTCAGTCCGCCGAACGATCGGACTTCCTCCTGGTAATCAAACACCTGGTTGTTCTCGTCCGAGAGTATCAGGAGCGTTTTGCCGCTCGCTGCGGCAGCCTCGGCCTTCTCGAGGATTCCACCGACCGGGCCGATGCTCCCGTTCTCATCGATGGTTCCCGTCACGGTCACGCTCTCGTTGAGCGGGAAGTCCTCCAGCACCGAGAGGAGCAGCGCGGCCATCAGCGCCCCCGCACTGGGGCCGTCGATCTCGGAGACCTCCTCGGGCCCCTGGATGCTGAAGATGATATCGCTCCCCGCAAGGTTCACACGGGAGTGGTTGGCGGCGGCAACGACCGCAAGGTTCGCAGCATCCTGAAAAGCTATCCCCATCAGGGGCGTCGTCTGGACAAGCACCCTTCCTTTCCCGGGCACGACCTCGACCGAGACATTCACCATCGCCCCCTCTTCGGTCACCTCCTCGTAGAGGAACGGATCGGCCCGGTCGACCTCGACCGTCTGGATGATGACCGGCACCTGCATCGAGGCCGCATTCCCGTTCTCCGCCCCCCTCGCCGGAGATAGAGGGGGCGTGGTCGCGGTCGGGAGGAGATCGGCCTCTTCCGGTTTGGAGAGGGCCGGGGAGGGGTCGTCCGCCGGCACGAGGGCGACAGCCAGGAGAAAGACATTCGCAACAAGCGATAGAACGAGCAGAATCGTCAGGGTCTTCTCCCATATGCGCATATGCTGCCCGAATACCATGCAGCCGGATATATACCTTTCCGAAAGCGACTGTCCTTCGGACAGGAGCTCGAGAAGACCGAAGGTCTTCGAGGCGCGATGGCTCGTTAGAACCGGAGCGGGAGCACCGCAGGAACGACGTTCCTCTAGGAACGGAGTTCGAGCACCGAAGGTGCGAGTTGCGACTGGCGCGAGCATCACGAGCGGCAGGAGCGTGAGAAAACGCGAAGCGCTTTCGAATGCGACGGGCCGAAGGGCCGGAGCATGAGCACCGCAGGTGCGAGTCCGGAGCTGAAGCATAGGAGATGCGAGTAGCGATGGGCCGAACGCGACCGGCCGAAGGGCGGGAGCGGAAGCACCGTTAGGTGCGAGGGGCAGGAGCATGAGAAACCTGACGGCTTCGAGCCGGGGCAACCTTCCTGATCCCCGTCACTACCCTCAGGATGACGTTCTTCAACCCGCCTACCCGGGTCAGGGCTCCGGCTCTTTGACCGCCTCCACCTCGAGGCGCACCATGGGGACGTGGATGCGGCCGTCGGCCGGGGGGAACCTCTCCACGTATCGGTTCGCCACTTCTTCGATGAACGCCGGCCGGGCGTCTTCGGGCAGCGGCTCCAGGTAAAGGTGCCAGGTGGTCCTGACCCACCCCATGAGACCATCAAGCATATCAAAAGCCATGTCTTTCCCGATCAACTCGACCCGCAGGGGCGTGAGCCCTGCCGCTTCCAGGAGTTCACGCACCTCCTCGGCGCCGTAGAAGGGGTAACTGGGGGCCGGACCGCCAAAGAGCCTCGTCCACGGCTCCTCCGCGAGCATCTCGTCCGCGATCGCGATGATCGGCGCGGCGTTGCCTCTCCCGCCCATCTGGAGGAGGACCCTCCCCCCCGGCCGGAGAGCGCGGGCGATACCCTGAAAGATACCCTGAAATACCCTGCCGTGGTCGGCGACCCAGTGCAGGGCGGCGTTCGAGAAGACGACGTCGAACTCCTCGTTAAACGGAAGGTCGAGCATGTCGCCCTCAATGAGGCGGAGATTCGGATACTGCTCCGTTGGGAAGCGCTCCCGGGCGAAGGCGATCATGTCGCGGGAGAGATCGAGGCCGAGCGCCGAGCCGGAGGGGAGGCAGGCGGCAATCTCCGCGGTCACCTTCCCCTCGCCGCATCCGAGGTCGAGCACCCGCTCGCCGCCGGCAAGCGCGAGCTTTGCTATCAGTTCATGCGCCCAGGCCTGCTGGGCGGCGGAGTGCCGCCCGTAGTCCTTTGGATCCCACACGTGCGTGATGCTACTCCCTCCATGCGAGTTCCCCGCCGGAGCAGCAGTCAGGTTCTCGCAGATGAAAGGTATCGCCGCTACAGAACATCAAGCCACCTGCAACGGGCCGTGACAGCAGATGCTTTGAGGCGCCCGGGCATCGTTGCGAAGACGCGAAGGGAAGGAGAGGACTCATGACGGGACTTCGTGTGAGACCGCGAGCCGGGGAGTTCACCCGGTACCACACCTGAAAAGACCGGACAGTGAAGAAACCTGAGGAGTTCACGCCCCCATCCGGCAGAGATCCCGCATCGCCCTGAGCACGTAGAGCCTCTCCCCCTCGAGCGCCTCCTCGTCGACGACGAACGAGATGAACCCCTCGCGGGCGAAGAACTCCCGGACTGCGCCCGGGTCGGTCAGCGACGAGACGAGGAGCAGAACCCGCCCGAAGGGCGCGAGCACCCTCCCGGCGTCGGCGACGAACCGCTCGATCGTCGCCCTCCCCGTAGGCCCGCCGTCGAGTGCGTACTCCAGCCAGTCGTCGATCCGCTCCTCGGGGGTGGTCGGGAGGTAGGGCGGGTTGAAGAGGACGAGGTCGAAGGGGCCGCAGAGCCCCGCGAAGAGGTCCGTCCGGACCGCTTCCACCCCGCGGGCGCGGGCGCACTCCACCGCGTGGGGGTTGATGTCGGTCGCGACCACCGCCGCTGCCCGACCAAGAAGTCCGGCCGCGACGCAGCCGCTCCCGGTCCCGACCTCCAGCACCCGGTCGGTCGGGCGGACCTCCCGGAGCGCCGCCCGGAGAAGGAGTTCGGAGTCCTCGGCAGGGGGATAGACCTGGTCGGGAAGCATCCCTAGCTCCCGCTCATTTTGTTCGCGATCAGCGCGAACTCCTCGAGCGTCAGGTCCTCGGGCCGGCGCTGCAGGAGGTCGTCGGGGAGATCCGCGATCGTCCGCTCGATCGCCTCGGCGGGAAATGTCTCCTTACCGCTCCGCAGGCCCTTTCGGACGGTCTTTCGCCGGTGGGAGAAGAGCACCCGGACGACATCGGCGTAGACCTCCCGGTCCGCGATCGGGTACGGCGGTTCGTGCGGCGTGATCCGGACCACCCAGGAGCGGACCTGAGGTTTCGGGCGGAAGGAGGAAGGCGAGAGATCGAGCAGCGGCTTTACGGAAGCATAGGTCTGCACCATCACCGAGAGCCGCCCGACGTTCGGCGTTCCCGGCGGCGCGATCATCCGCCGGGCAAACTCCTTCTGGTACATCAGGACCGCAACCTCAAACCCGATCGAAAGCAGCCGGAACGTTAACTTCGAAGAGACAGAATAGGGAAGGTTCGCGACGACGATATCGAACGGCGGGATATCCACCCTCTTTGCGTCGCCCCTGATGATCTCGAGACGGCCCTCCTCGATCTCGTTGGCAAAGGCGATCTCGAGCTCCTCCACGAGAGCCGGATCGATCTCTACCGCAATTACGTTCGCACCCCTGTCAAGAAGGGCGCGGGTGAGGATCCCTTTGCCGGGCCCGATCTCGAGCACCCTCCTGCCGGAGACATCGACAAAACCGGCAATCTTCTCGACGGCCCTTTTGTCGACGAGAAAGTGCTGATCCTTCGAAGCACTCATCTCGATGTGAAGACGTGATATTTCTCGTCCGGATCCTCGATCTCGTGCAGGATCCGGTTGACGATCATCCTGTCCGGGTGCGGGAGCGACTTGATCCGCCCGGAGATGTCGGCGAAACTCTCGAACGGCTTCTTCCCGCGCTGCTCGATGATCTCCCACAACAGCTTCTTCCCGATGCCGGGGAGCAGGTGCAGCATATGGAACTTCGGCGTGATGGGGACAGACTTATTGAAAAAATCGACGAACCGCGGCTCGTTCTCGCGGACGATCTGCTCGACCACGAACGGCAGTTCGAGCTTCGCCGTGGCCGTCAGGTCTTCGTAGCCGATCCGCCGCTTGACACGCTCGATCTTCTCCCGCTCCGCATCGCCGATATAGACGCGGTCGTAGATCTGGATATCCGCACCCGGTTTCGGGACGAGCTCGAGCAGTTTGAACTGGTCCACCCCGACCGCCTGGACAACTGGTTCGCGCTTGTAGGTAGGACGCTGGTCGCTAGCGTATCCCATAGGGAGGACATCGATAACTACAGCGTTCTCCTCTTTCCTTTCGGTCTTCATCGGCACCACCCCTTCAATCAGAAGTGGGTCATTACCAGGTCGAGTATCTCGTCCAGCTCTTCCGTCGTAAGATTGAACCGTTCTTTGGCGTAGATGGCCCGCAGTTCGTCCCGGGTCCGCGGCATAAGGTTCGCGATGCGATAAGCGATCTCTTCCTTCATCTTCTCGAGTTTCACGAGCTCGTCGACGAGGTCGTGGGCCCTCTCGGAAGACGTCTTTGAGAGATGATTGGCATGCTCGATACTCTTACGAAGCTCGTATGACATCTCCTCTCCCGACTCGAGCCGGGCTGCCTCCACGGAGAGGAGGGTATCGCGCAGCTCGGGAAGCAGCATCCGCTCTTCGCTGATAATCCGTTTTACCTTCATGCCAATCACTACTGCTGAGGGTTATACTTTCTGCGCTTTTAGATGTTGCGGTCTCGCAATCACCTGTTTTATCGTCTCTCCATCCCGGACTTCGAGCACCCATGCGCGTCCGCGCTGCCCGATGACCGTGCCGGTCTTCCCGTGGAATCTCCGGTGGGGCATGCCCTTCTGGACACTCGGCTCGACCACGACGTGTACCCGCTGCCCGATCTCGAAGTTCTGAATCACCGAGGTGACCGGGGGGATACCGCGTTTTCTGAGGTCCTTCTTGAACTTATACCGCGTCTTCTTGCGTGGTCCATTGTGATGTGCCATGATTACTCACCATACTCGTTAGCTGTTTTGACCAGCACCACATCGAGGCTGACAACACTTGCGGTGCGCCCCAGGATCTGGGCAAGGCTGGGCTGGGTTCTGCCGTTGTCACCCGATATCAGTTCTTTGATGTAGAGGCCCGCTTCGCCGACGACTTCGACCCAGTATCTGCCGTCTTCTTCGCCCGTACACCCGATATCGAGGACCTGCCGTTCCCGAACTTTATCTGCCCGTCGGTGTGACACCCGCAGAGGGGTGCGCTGTCGTATCGTTACACCTTTTAACTGATCGAGGGCCGCCCTGAACTCATCTGGCGTTACAGAACCGTCGATCTCGACCAGGATCCTGTATTTTTTATGCGCTTTGTCGGATTTAAGGCTTTGCACCATCTTCCGATCCGCCCGTCCGGCGAGATGAACCTCCAC
The DNA here is from genome assembly GCA_030156625.1 of Methanoculleus sp. Classification (GTDB taxonomy): domain Archaea; phylum Halobacteriota; class Methanomicrobia; order Methanomicrobiales; family Methanoculleaceae; genus Methanoculleus. The sequence goes on along the minus strand of JASGMC010000036.1, from coordinate 6,999 downwards.
CCGGCCGGCGGCGGTCCGGTTGATCTCCTCCTCGAGTTGAGCAAGGTCCACCGACCGTTTCCGGGGCGCCTCAATCTCCATCACGAAGGGGCGGCCCGACCCGAGCATCCGGGCGTCGATGTCTTCCCGGCCGGCACCGTGCAGGACGGCGTTTGCTGCGTCGAAGGCTTCGATCGCCGGCCGGCCGATCAGTTCCTCGACGGAGTCGGCGTACTGTTTGCCGGTGAAGTCGCACTTCTCGCACCCCGCGCCCCGGCACGCCCGGCAGTCCCAGTGGGTCTGGGGGATGCCCCGCTCGTACTTCAGGTACCGGCCGGAGAAGAAGACGGGGTTCACCTGCACCTCGACGGCGCCCTCGGCAAGATCGAGGATCGCGACGACGTCGGGCTTCTTGAGGTCGGCTGTCTTCCCGGAGAGAGACGAGACGGCTTTGCCCACTTCCCGGTTCATCTCGGCCTTCAGCGGTTCGGGGTCGCGGAGGGAAAGGTCGCTCCAGACCATCTCCTCGCTCTCCGTGACAAGCGGCGGCACCTTCGTCCCGATAAGGAAGGTCTCGAACTCGATGCCGTCCAATGCCTCGACGACCCTCGCCGCCCACTCACCGGTGCGGGAGAGTTCCCCGCCGCAGATCCAGCAGGACTCCGGGTCGGGTTCGCTGTGCGGCTCGTTTGCCGCTATCTCCCGCGTTATCCGGAGTGCCCTGCCCCGCTCCTCGTTCGTCAGCGAAAATGAGCGCTTGCCGAAGAACCGCCCGAGGCAGTGGTTGCAGATATCGCCGTATTCGAGAATTGCTTCAACCTCTTGTATGATATCCATCAGGATTCCCTCCGGTCCATCTCGTTTAAGAGGACGGTGATCGTGTGATCGGCATGCAGCGACCGCGGCCCCACCGAGTAGCGGGGGCAGTCAGCGAGCAGGTCCTGCTCCTCGGGGGTGAAGTTATGGTGATCCGAGAGGATGCAGGACTCCGGGAGCGTCTGAACGGTCCTGACGTCCTCCCCCTCTTCGTCGAGGACCGCAAACGGGATCTCGGCAAGCAGCCTTGCGAGCCCGCCGCGGCGGACGTAGACGCCCGGGGTCGACTCCCGGAACTCATCCCCGCAGGGGATCGAGAGCGCCTTCTTGATCAGGGCGGCGCTGCTCCGCTCGTCCGGCGAGAGGTAGCGGACAACGCTACCGCGGAAGAGGACGGTCTTCTCCGGCCCGGGCTCCCCGCAGAGGATCAGGTAACACTCGACGTCGCGCCGCAGATCGTGAGAGAGGAAGAACGAGGAGTTGATGCAGCGGCAGAGGACGTCCATCCTCCCGCCGCTGCCGGGCAGATCGTTGAGGCTGAAGGTGCCGCTCGTTGCGGCAAGGTGGCCCACGACGGCAAACCGCTTCATCTACTGGGTCCGCCGAACTTCTTCATCATGCGCTGCATGTTGAACTTGCCGCCGCCCATGCCCCGCATGCCCTTTAAGGCACGCTGCATGATCTTGTAGTACTTGATGAGGTCGCGGACGTCGTCGGGCGTCACCCCGGCGCCCCGGGCGATGCGCTGGATCCGGGAGCTCCCGATCATAGACGGGTCGTCGAGTTCCGGGGGCGTCATCGAGTCCATGATCACCTTGTAGCGCTGCATCTTGGTGCTGGTGATGTCGTAGGCGTCGTCCGGGATCTGCATGCCGCCAAGGGGGAGCATGCTCATGATCTGCTTTAAGGGTCCCATCTTGTTCAACGCCTCGAGCTGCTTGTACATGTCCCGGAGCGTGAACTTGCCCTTGAGCATGGCGTTGACGTCGAGCTCCTCGCCCGAGACCGCCTCCTCCGCCCGCTCGACGAGCGCTTTCAAGTCGCCCATCCCGAGCAGCCGGGAGATGAACCCGTCCGGGTCGAACCGCTCGAGGTCCTCGATCGTCTCGCCGCTCCCGATGAAGACGATGCCGCTCTGGGTCTCCGAGACCGCCGAGAGAGCGCCCCCGCCTTTCGCCGTGCCGTCCATCTTCGTGACGAGGACGCCGTCGATCCCGATCGCCTCGTGGAACCGGCGGGCCTGCTCGCTCGCCTGCTGACCGAGAGCCGCGTCGATCACGAGCCACCTGTGGTCGGCGTGCGAGATCTCGTTGATGTTGACGATCTCCTCGATCAGGTTCTCCTCGAGGGCGTGCCGGCCCTGGGTATCGATGATGATCACTTCGTAGAGCTTGCGGTATTTCGGCAGCCCTTCCCGGACGATCTTGATGGCGTCGGACTCGTTCGGATCGCCAAAGCACGGGACGCTGATCCGGTCGCAGAGTGTCTTCAACTGGTCGTAGGCACCCGGCCGGAACGTGTCGGCGCAGATCACCCCGACCCGCAGCCCTTTGCGCTGGAAGTAGCGGGCGAGTTTTGCCGTCGTCGTGGTCTTCCCGCTCCCCTGCAGCCCCGCCATCAGGATCGTCTGGGGCCCGAGCGCCACCTCGCCCGGCGTTCCCATCAGCCGGACGAGTTCCTGGTAGACGATGCGGAGGACGTGCTCCCGGACACCCATCCCTTTCGGGGGTTCCTCCTCAAGGGCGCGCTGCTTGATCGCCTGGGAGAGCTGCATCACGAGTTTGACGTTGACGTCGGCGGAGAGGAGCGCCCGCTGCAGGTCGCGCACCAGTTCGTCGACCGCCGCCCGGTCTATCACCGTCTTGCCGGCGAGTTTCTTGACGGCGTCCTTTAAGGACGTGCCGAGGTTATCGAGCATCAGTCTTCATCTCCCAGAAGTTCGTTCACCACTGTCCGGGGCTGAAACGGCATGATGTCGTCGTAGCCCTGGCCGGTTCCGAGGAAGAGGATAGGTTTCCCCACCGTGTGGGCGACCGATATGGCCGCTCCACCCTTCGGGTCCATGTCCGCCTTCGTCAGGACGACCGCGTCGGTGCCGACGGCCTTGTTGAACTCGTCGGCCCGGATGACCGCGTCGTTGCCCGCCACCGCCTCGTCGACGTAGACGACGAGGTCGGGCTTCATGACCCGCCGGATCTTCTCCAGCTGGTTCATGAGGTTCGCCCGGTTGTGGAACCGGCCGGCCGTATCGGCGAGGACGACGTCGATATCGTGCGCCTTCGCGTACTGGACGGCGTCGAAGAGGACCGCGGAGGGATCGGCGCCCGCCTGGTGCTGGATCGTCTTGATCCCGAGGCGGTCGGCGTGGGTCCGGATCTGCTCGATCGCACCCGCACGGAAGGTGTCGCCTGCGCCGATCACGACCGAGAATCCGTTCTTCTGGAGGTAGTTGCCGACCTTTGCGACCGTCGTCGTCTTGCCGGTCCCGTTCACGCCGGTGAAGAGGACCTTCACGGGCCGCTCGTGCCCCTCGATGAAGGCAGAGAGGTCGAGGCCGTCGCCCAGCACGCCGCAGAGCGCGGACCGCAGGGTCGACGCAACCAGATCGTCGACCGAGGAGCCGATCCTCCTCTGCCGGCCCACGAGGTCTTTTCGCATCCGGCCGATGATCTCGTCCGTGACCGGGAGTGCGACGTCGTTTTCGAGGAGCACCATCTCGAGTTCAAAAAGCGGCTCCTCGATATCCTTCTCCCGGAGGAGGACCTCCCGCTCCCGGACAAGGACCTTCACCTTGTTGAAAAGCGTGGGTTTCTCCCGGTCTTTCTCCGGAACTTGCCCGGAGACCGGGGGCTCGGGCTCTGCGGTCTGCGGTTCCTCAAACCCTTCGGTAACCGGCGGCTCCGGTTCGGCCCCGGCGGCCTCCTCGATGTTCGAGGTGAATTTGGTCCTGATATTCTGAAGTTTTTCCTTTAAGGAATCAAACATTATTTACTTCCGCCCTGGCCTGCCTGAGCCTGCCGGGCCCCCCGGTAAGCCGCCTCGAGGCGCCGGGAGATCTCCGTTGCCTGCCCCTGCAACTGCTCGACCGAACCTGCGACTTTCTTCTCCACGGCCTCAAGTTCGGTTATCCGATCCTCTAGATACTCAACCGCATCAGCGCTGGCCCTCTCAACCGAGACGTCGGCCCCGACGTTCACCAGAACATGACCGGCATCGAGCACCTTCACCCGGAGAAATGCACCGCCCCCGATGGGGAGAAGAACGGTGCTGTCCTTGTTCTCCTCGATGGCCCGGAGGGTCTCGATGGCGGCGGCGGCCTCGAGGCGCTGCTGCTCGATCATCGAGATCTGCTGCGTCAGGAGTTCTATCTGCTGCCCGTACTCGTTTAAGTACATCTGGAGGGTCTGTATCTCGCGAGGATCTGCCTGGTCCACGTCACTCACCAGCTACTACGTTAACCGACTCGATGGTGATATAACTTCTCTTCAGGCGGTGTTTGCTCCCGATATCCGCAAATGTTCTCTCTTTTGCCTGGTTCTCATTCGGGGCGCTGATTACCTTGCGGTACGGTTTCCACTCGTTGTTGATCTTACACGCGCCTACAACTTCAAACGTCTGGTTCTCCATGACTGTATCACTCCCAAAACCCAAAGACTTCTTCTATTCGTCCCAGTTCAAACCCGGTCGTAACCGATCCGGCAAGGTACCCCTTGCTGTTTGCAAGGAGCCCGGAGCCCACGAGACCGCTTCCCATGTTGACCGACCCAAGGCCGATCGGGAGGTCAACGACCCGTTCGAGGTTCGCTATCTCCGTATCGTTGGCCCTCGGGTGGACGAGAATACCCTTGTTCGTCGCAGACCCGGCCATGCCGACGGTCTTGATACCGCCGAGCGATAACCGGACCACCGGCACAGAGAGGAACGACCCGATCTCTTCGGCGACCTCGATCTCCATCTCGGGATGGACGGCGGCAACGTAGTCGTTTGCGAGGATCACGTTGCCCGCCGCGTTCATGGTGCCCTCGAGCAGCAGGATGTCGCGGTACTCACTCAGGGCCGCCAGTTCCTCGTCGGTGGCAAGGCCGCTGACGACCAGGCCCTGGCTGTTTCCCGCGACGAGCGAGCCAATGATGCTGCTGCCCTGAATATAGGTGTTCACGATCTCGACGTCGAGCTCCCGTGCGAGGGCCCCGGTGAACTCTTCGGGCGCCCCGGGGTACACGATCGCTATATCCTCAAATACGCGGGCGTAAACACCGATGTTCGGATCGCCGGAGAGATCGATCGTCCCCGTCATTTCACTCCTCGGCGAGCTCGGCCTGGACCTGCCCATCCTCGAACTTCATCGCACGGACGCGAATCTTTCGCGGGGGCTTCGAACTGCCGTTCTCCCAGACCTTCTCGTTGATGCTCTGATCGAGTTTGACGTCCTCGCTCTTCATGTGCCGTACAAGGAACGCCCTGATGTCCTTGATGGCGGTGTTGCCCCGCTTCCACCGGGGTGCACGCTTCACCTCACGGAGAGGGATGATATAGATATGTTCCTTCAATGTCTCTGCCATAGCCCTACACCTTCAGGGAGCTCCGTCTCCAGTTGCGCCGCTTCGGATGCGACGCAACCGCACGGTTGGTCCTGATCATCACCCATGCCGGCACGCGGCGGTTCTGCTCGCATGCCTTTGCCAGCCGGATCTTCCGGCCCTTCATTAACTTGCTCATAGTTTTCACTCTCGTAGTCTTCAGGTATCCTTTCTCGCGACCACCAGCGACTGCAGGTGATGGGAGGGAAAGAACGACGCCGGATCGATGCCGCGAGCGCGAAGCGCGTCCCGGATCTCCCCTTCGTAGTCGCCGTTCCCGATACTGCCCGTCTCCCCGTACCGCACCACCAGCAGGCGTTTTGCGAGGCGTTCCACCTCACGTTTCCCGTAGCCGAGAAGCGGCCGGACATAGGAGCAGCCGGTGGTCATCTCCAGGTGCTGCACCTCGGAGCGTTCGATCCGGGGAACCCGGTCTTCCCGGCGGGTGCCGTCGCCGACCACCGCATACTCGCGCGAAAGGGTCGCGATCGCCGTCCGGTGAACCATGTCGATCGCGTCGTTCGGGTATCCGCACGTTAGAAGCAGGTCGACGGCCTCGGAAAGGAGATCCTTCCCGAGCACCCTCTTCTTGAAAGGGAGACCCAGGGCGGCCGCTGCGGCCCGCACTTCCGGAACCTCGCGGTCGGGATCGAATACGCAGGAATTCAATTCCACGCCGTAATCGCGCGCGAGCATGATAGCCGCGAGCGCGCTGTCTTTCCCTCCCGAGAAGAGCACACCTGCTTCCATTACTTCCGTGTAATCCTGAACTCTTTCTTCGACGGGGTCAGCTGGGCAAGCAGGGCTTTCAACTGCTCGTCGGTGATCCGCTGTTTGACCCGACCGCTCTGCGCGAGCATCACCAGCTGCTGCTCGACCGCTTTTGCAAACTCCGGCCGGGTCAACTTGATGGTACTGAGCCGCTCCCTCGCTTCAGGTTCGAGGATCTCCATGAGGGCGGCGCGAATCTGCGAGTCGATCTGTTGCTGGCGTGCTGCCTCTTCCTCCATAGCCTGCTGATCCATCGCCTGCCGCTGCATCTGTTCCATCTTCCGGCGGCGGAGTTCCGCGAGTTCGTCGTCTACCATCAGTCATGCCTCCTTTCAATCAGTATTTCGAAAGACCCGGCGCAACCGTGGCGGCCTGGGCCTTCATGCTGTTTGCGACGTTGTCGAGGAAGGACCTGCCGGCCGCAGTGACCGTGCGCCCCTCGCTTCCGTGGGAGACGTACCCGGCCGCTTCGAGCTGCTGGAAGAGTTTCCGGACGACGGATCCGCTTCCGCGCCTGAACCGGGAGGGAGACGAGCCCCGGTCATACTTGCCGCCGTAGGCGGAGCGCATTCTCTGGGTACCGACCGGACCGTCGGTGTAGATACGCCGGAAGACCGCCGCAGCACGCACATACCACCAGTCGTCGTTCTCGGGGGGCATCTCTTTATGTACCCCCGTCTTTGCAAAAGCTGCCCAGTCGGGGGGCTGAATCTGCGAGTTTTTCTTGAGTTCTTCTGCCACCTGCCGGATGAACATATCGGCAGGGATGTCATATACAGTCGTCATAGATGAACCTCACTCTTGCTAACAGTCTTTACATATTCGTCCAGTGATGTTTTATATATTTCGAGGA
>JASGMC010000035.1 GCA_030156625.1 Methanoculleus sp. | reverse complement strand
CCGGAGCATGAGCACCGAAGGTGCGAAGGAACGGAGTTCGACCACCGTCAGGTGGGGAGGGCGACGTTCCGAAGCACGACGGTTCGTTAGAACCGGAGCGTGAGCACCGAAGGTGCGAAGGTGCGTAGCCCCCCGGTCCACTGTACCGAGTTACTTGGAAATACACCTGACTCCGCCTTCCCGAACTCACCACCATCCCACCCGAAGACTTCGAAAATATTCGTAGGTTACGCAAACCTGAAGCATAGAGACGTGCATCTCCCTTCATTGGAAGGTAAACGGATATGTGGAACCGAAAAGCGGTGCTGGTGACCGTCCTCGGGTGTCTCGTGATCGCCGCGATCATCGGGACCGCCCTCGCGTCGGAGGACGCCGGGGAGGAGATCAGGGGGGATTTACGGAAATTTGCATCGAAAGAGGAGATCGAGGCGTTCTTAGCCGAGCACGCGCAGGGAGGATGGAGCGGCGGCGGCTACACCTGGGCCCCGGGATCTACCAAACAGGAGACCGGCATGGATGCACCGATGCCGGCAGCGACATCCGCCCCGACGGCCGCCCGCGACTACTCAACCACGAACGTACAGGTGCAGGGCGTGGACGAGGCCGACTTCCTGAAGAACGACGGGAAGTACATCTACATCATCTCGGGGGAGACGCTCGCGATCCTTGAAGCGTTCCCGGCAGAGGATGCGAAGATCGTCTCCGAGACGCGGATCGAGGGGCGTCCAACGGCGCTCTTCCTCGCGGGCGACCACCTGACTGTCTTTGCCACGGGGACAGAAGAGATAACGACCACCGTGAAAGGGAGTGTAACACCCGTTCCCGTCCAGCGGGGGGTGACGCATGCATACATTTACAACATCGCCGACCGGAGCGATCCCGACCTGGTCCGGACCCGGACCTTCACCGGCAGTTACTACGACGCCCGGATGATCGGCGAAAACGTCTACGTCCTCACGCAAGAGGCTCCCCTCTGGATACGGGACGAGATCGTCCTCCCCGAGGTGCGGACGGACGGCGGGGAGCCCATCCTGCCCGACGTCTATCGCCCCGGGACTCCGCTGCAGAACTATGTCTTCTACACCGCAAGCGCCTTCTCCGTCCGGAACGATTCGGGCACCACCGATGCCGAGACGTTCCTCCTCGGCTACGACACCACCCTCTTTGCAGCGCAGAAGAACCTCTACATCGGCTACCGCAACACCGGACCGGCATATTTCTCCGGGACACCGGCGGAATCCGCCGGCAGCCGGGAGCAGACGATCGTCCACCGGTTCGCGATTGATGAGGGGCGGATCGACTATAAGGCCATGGGCAGGGTTCCCGGACACCTCTTAAACCAGTTCTCGCTCGACGAGTACGGGGAGAACCTCCGGGTGGCGACGACCGTCGAGGGCTGGACGCGTGAGGGGAGCTTCCAGTACAACAACGTCTACGTCCTCGACTCTGCGATGGAGATCATCGGGACGCTCGAGCATATCGCGCCGGACGAGCGGATCTACGCCGCCCGGTTCGTCGGCGACCGGCTGTATCTCGTGACGTTCAAGCGGATCGATCCCCTCTTCGTCATCGATCTCTCGGACCCGAAACACCCGGGCATCCTCGGGAAACTCAAGATCCCCGGCTACTCCGATTATCTCCACCCCTATGACGCCGACCATATCATCGGCATCGGCAAAGAGACGAGCGAGAACACCTGGGGCGGCGTCTCGGTGGAGGGACTCAAGATCGCCCTCTTCGACGTCTCGGACGTGAACAACCCGGTTCCGGTCGATACCGTCGTGATCGGGGAGCCCGGAACGGACTCGGAGGCCCTCCGCGACCACAAGGCCTTCCTCTTTGCAAAAGAGAAGAACCTCCTCGTCATCCCGGTGAGCGAGATTAAGCGGATCGAGAACCCCTCGTCGAGCTACCCCGGGTCGTACGGCACCACGACCTGGCAGGGGGCTTACGCCTACTCAGTGAACCCCACCTCCGGGTTCACCCTGAAGGGCACGGTCGCCCACGCCGAGAAGGGGGCCTCCTACACCTGGAACCCGGCCGATGCGGTGCGGCGATCGCTCTTCATGGACGACACCCTCTACACCGTCTCGGCAAGAAGCATCGTCATGACCGATCTTGCCGACGGCAGCCGGATCAACGAGGTCTTCCTTCCCTACCGGTGGGGGCCCTCCCCGCCCCCCTACCCGGTCCGGTGACCGGGAGGGCGGTGGTTCCGGACTGCCTTGTAGATCTCCATCACGACCACAACCGAGGAGGCCAGGGCGAGCAGCGAGAGCCACTCGACCAGGGAGACGGGCTGCAACTGGAGGACGTTCTGGAGGAAGGGGACGTAGAGCGCGAGGATGTGGATGCCCTGCGCGGCAATGACGCCGGCGACCAGGAGGTAGTTGCGGCTGATGGGGACGCGGAACGCGGAGAGGTACTCCGACCGGCAGTTGAAGACGTGGAAGTTCTCAAGGAGTACCATCAGCAGGACGACCAGGTTCCGGGCCGCGAACTCGTCCCACCCGTTTGAAAGGAGCCAATACCAGGCACCGAGCGCGACGAGAGCGATTGCCACGCCGGAGATGACCGTTTCCTCGATCATCAGCCGGTTGAAGATCCCCTCCTCCGGCCTTCGCGGCGGCCGGTTCATGACGTCGGGGTCTCCGCCCTCGAATGCCAGCGCCACGCCCTGGATGCCGTTCGTCACCAGGTTCAGCCAGAGGAGCTGAACCGCGAGGAGGGGGAGCGGCAGCCCTATGATAAGGGCGATCAGGAAGAGGAGGACCTCCGCAAATCCGGTCGAGATCAGGAGGTAGACGACTTTGCGGACGTTGTCGTAGGCATACCGCCCCTCCTCGATCCCGGCGACGATCGAGGCGAAGTCGTCGTCGGTGACAATCAGCGACGCCGTATCCTTGGCGACGTCGGTCCCGGAGCCCATCGCGACCCCGATGTTCGCGCTCCGGAGCGCCGGCGCATCGTTGACCCCGTCCCCGGTGACCGCGACGTATGCCCCGCTCTCCCGGTATGCCTCGACGATCCGGAGTTTCTGCAGCGGCGTCACCCGGGCGAAGACCCGGGCACCCTGCACCCGGTCGATGAACGCGGGCAGCGTCGGAATCTCGGCATCGCCCAGTTCTGCGCCGGTGACGACCTCGGCGGGGGAGTCGGTGATCTCAAGTTCCCGTGCGATGGCGAACGCCGTTGCGGGGTGATCCCCCGTCACCATCACCACGTCGACCCCGGCGTCGCGGCACCGCCGCACGGCGTCGGGCACGTCGGGCCGGATCGGGTCGATGAATCCGACCAGGCCGAGAAGTTCGAGGGAAGGGAGATTTGGGTTCTCCGCAGAGACCTCTCCCTCCACCCGACCATGAGCCACGGCAAGAACCCGGTAGCCCCGGGAGGTGAGGGTCTCGAGGACCTCATGCACCCGGTCCGGGTCGAGCGGCATACTGCCGTCCGGCCCGGCGGCCATGGTGCGGCAGGATGGAATGACCGTTTCCGCAGCCCCCTTGACCGCCACCAGGGTCTCCTCGCCCTCCCGGTACCAGACGGCGGCATACCGGCGCTCGGACTCGAAAGGAATCTCGGCGACGGACGGCGCGCTCTCGCGGATACCGGCAGGGTCGAGCCCCAGCTTGTAGGTGAGCGCGAGGAACGCCACGTCGATCGCGTCGCCCCGGTGCGTCCAGTCACCCTCGTCGTTCCGCTCCAGGGCGGCCTCGTTGCTGATCGTCGCAGCCCGGGCCAGGTGCTCCAGCCGGCTACGGGCGGGACCGGATGCGGGGCTCCCCTCCTCCCTGACAACCTCTCCCTCACCCGCGTACCCGGCCCCGGTGACCGAGAACATTTCGCCCGTGGGCAGGGCGACGACCCGGGCGGTCTGCTGGTTCACGGTGAGGGTGCCGGTCTTGTCGCTCGCGATCAGCGTGCAGCTCCCGAGACTCTCCACGGCCGCGAGGAACCGGACGATGACGTTCCGCCCGGCCATTCGGGACGTTGCAATTGAGAGCGCAACGGTCAGGGCGACAGGCAGGCCTTCGGGGATCGCCGAGACCGCGAGGGCGACGGCGAGGAAGAAGACCTCGATGGGGGGCACCCCCTGGCCGAGGACGATGATCGCAAGCACCCCGGTGGCGATAAGGACGGCGATGCTGATCTTTCTGGAGAAGTCTTCCATGCGCAGGACGAGCGGGGGTTTGCCCATCTCGGACGCCGTGACCGTCTCGGCGATCTGCCCGATCTCGGTGTTCTGGCCGGTCGCGACCACGACTCCCGCGGTCCGGCCGCTCATGATAGTGCTGCCGGCATAGAGCATATTCAGACGGTCGGCCAGGGGCAGCGAGGCATCGAGGGCATCCGGACGCTTTTGAATCGCATGCGACTCACCGGTCAGGAGCGACTCGTCGACGGCGAGTGACTGCGCTCTCGCGATGCGGACGTCGGCAGGAACCCGATCGCCCGACTCCAGAACGACGCGGTCGCCGGGAACAAGATCTTCTGCCGGTATGGTCGCTTCCCGGCCGTCCCGCCTCACCCGGGCATAGATCTTGAGCATCTGCTGCAGTGCCGTTGCGCTCCGTTCCGCCTTCACCTCCTGGAATGTCCCGATGACGGCGTTAATCAGGATGACGATGAAGATGAAGACCGCGTCGGTGAAGTCGGCGAAGAGGACCGAGATGATCCCTGCCGCAAGGAGCACATAGATGAGCGGGCTCGTGAACTGGCGGAGGAAGATCTCAAACACCGTCGGGGGACGCTTCTGCGGGAGGGCGTTCGCCCCGAAGATCTCGCGCCGCCGGGCGACCTCCTCATCCGTAAGGCCACCGGCCGCCGATGCGAGCCGGCCGGCTACTTCGTCCGCCGGAAGGGCGTGCCATGCCGTCGTCCGGGACTCTTCGGGGGAGAGGGATGCGTCCATACGATCATCTCACGGGTCTACGTTGCAGGGTGCAGGTGCCCCGGAAGAAGAGGTGCACCGACCATGTCGAACGATCCGTATTAGCGGTGAATCGACCGGACGGTGAAGTCTTTCCGCTCGGCGAGGCCTGGAATGCCTTCAACACCGATCTCCCGGGTATGCCGGGAGAGGGATCGGTCGCCCGCATATAAAAACCTGCAGGCATGACTCATGGGGAACCGTCTTGGCGGATCAGGCGTGGATCATCGTCAGCATCATCTTGAAGCGGGTTACGGCGTGGACCGCATGGGGTTTTTGTGCCGGCATGATGATCAGGTCGCCCACCTTCAGGGGATACTCCATACCCGCGATGGTGACGAGGGCCTCCCCGTCGATGACCTGGAGCACGGCATCGTAGGGTGCGGTGTGCTCTGAGAGGCCTTCGGCCGCATCGAAGGCGAAGACCGTGATGGTGCCGGACTTTTCGTAGACGAGCATTCTGCTGACGATCGAGCCCTGCTGGTAGGCGACGAGGTCACGGGGGTCGATGACCCGTTCGGTGAGGTTTTCTTTCTTCGTTTCAGGCATACGGGTCGGTTGTTCCTGCAGGGTATTCTGCTTTGCGCCTCGGGGGAGGAACCGAAGGGGTGGGTTCCAGGGTCACGGGGAGATGCCGATCAGGGACAGGGAAACCGGGTGACCACCCGGTCGCACACAAAGAGTAGTATGCCCGGGGAACAGATAGTCTGTGACCGAAGGTGAGCAGACTGACGAAGATGTGGCTGACAATACGGAGCAGGGAAGAGGAGGGCTTCTACGTATCGGAATGCCGGGAGATCGAGGTTGCCAGTTGCGGTGATACGCCGGAGGAGGCGCTGGATAACATCCGTGAAGCTGTCGACCTCTACCTTGAGAATGCAAGGGAACTCGGAATGTTGCAGGACGTCGAGCCGGTCCTGATGGTGGAGGAACCGGACACCACCGGTAGGTGAACCTCGCTGGAGTTCATCTGCCTGGAGCCGTAAAGCCTCACATGCTCACCTTTTTCCCGCCCGGCCCCAAAATAGTAAGAGACCTTCAGTGTACTACCACCTCATCCTGACCGACAACTGCAACCTCTGCTGCACCTACTGCCGCGGCAAGGCGTTCACCGTCGACTCCCCGGAGCTGCCCGGGATCGCCGTCGACGAAGACCTTCCGATCGACCTCGATATCGATCTCGCCGATCTCTACCGGTTCCTCGCAAAGGACCCTGAGGCCGTGCTGACCTTCTACGGCGGGGAGCCCCTGCTGGCCGTCGACCTCGTCCACGAGATCGTCCGCGACGCCCCGGTATCGGCGCTGATCCTGCATACCAACGGCACCCTCCTCGACCGTCTCGAACCCAAAGTCGCGAACCGCTTCGACACGATCCTGGTCTCGATCGACGGGCCGGAAGAACTCACCGACGCTCACCGCGGTGAGGGGACATTTGGGCGGATCACAAAAAACCTCAACGGTCTCGTGGCGGGAGGGTTTGCAGGCGAGCTGATCGCCCGGATGACCGTGACCGAAGACACCGATATCGCAGAGGCCGTCCGCTACCTCACGGAGAACGGCTTGCTCTCCTTTCCAGCCGTCCACTGGCAGATGGACGCAAACTTCTGGAACGACTACCACCTGCGGGATTACGCCGCGTGGGTAGAAGAGAGTTACAACCCCGGCATCCGGTCCCTCGTCGCGTTCTGGGTCGAGACGATGAAGACGGAAGGGCGGGTGCTCCGCTGGTATCCCTTCATCGACCCGATGGAGGACATGCTGCTTGCGCGACCGGGAGGCATGCTCCGGTGCGGGTGCGGTCACGCGAGCTACAGCATCATGACCGACGGGCATATCGCACCCTGCCCGATCATGGTCGGGATGAAGGACTACTACGTCGGCCACATCGCCACCGCAGACCCCCTCCGCCTCCCGGTGACGGACATCGGGGGCGCCTGCACGGCGTGCGCCCTCCTCGACTTCTGCGGCGGGCGATGCCTCTACTCAAACATCACCAACCCCTGGCCGGAGGAAGGACGGCAGGTCGTCTGCAGGACGGTGGAGAACCTCCATTCAGCGCTCTCGGCGGCGCTCCCCGTGATCCGGACCCTCATCCGCGACGGGAGGATCCGGATGGAGGATTTCGCTCACCGGAAGTACAACAGCTGCGAAATTATACCCTGAAAAAGAAGTTCAGGAGAAACCGACACTTATTCGGCGGCATCAAGGACTTCCCGGGCTCCGTCCACCATGGCGCGGGCGGCTTTCGCCTTCGCCTTCACGATGGCGTGGTTGCCGTCGTCGAGCGCCGCTTCCGCCTCCAGGTAGAGGGTCTCGGCCCGGTCGGTCCGCGCCCTGGACTTCCTGACGTCCTGCCCCTCGGCAGCCGCAAGCTCGACCTCTTCCTGGACGGCGAGGAGATCTCCGTAGAGTTCCTCCAGGAGTTCGCGCAACTCTTCGGTCCGTGCCAGATCCTCCTCTCGCTTCTGCCGGCCGCGCTCGCGGAGAGCCTCACGGGCCTCCTCCTGCCCTTCGATGATCGCCTGGAGCTCGTCCTCCACGTCTTTGACCGCCTGCGCGAGCACCTCGGCGAACGCCGTCCTATCCTCGCGGGAGGACTCGTAGCCGTCATAGGCCCCGTACGCTCCACCGGCCGCCGCACCGCCGAGAGCGCCGCCGATGACGTCGCTGACGTCCCTGTCGCCCCGTACGATGCCCCCAAGGAGACCGCCGAGGCCTGCCCCGGCGATGGCTCCCGCGATCCCCTTCTTGACCTCTTTGCGCTCCCGGTCGACGGTGTAGCTCACCCGAATGTTCTCGCGATCGACCGTGATCTCCATATGCCCCTCTTCGCCGGTATGCCGGACATCCATCCTCGAAGACGTATCGCCGATATTCTGGTGCGTGATCTCCGTGCCCCTGAGCGCGAGCTGCGACATCAGCCGTTCCACGAAATCGCCGTAGAGAGACGATACTCCCTGCCCGTAGTAAATAAACGCCATAAAATCATCCGTTATGGTTTTCGGTTGTAGAAGATCGTTTTGTATCCGATAAAAACTTTCCCGGATGTCCCTGAAGAGAACGTCGGCACAGTAGCGGCCCATCGCAGGGAGAAGCCAACATTCATCCGTCCGGAGGAAGATTACTTGCAGACACCCATGACGGCCATCGGACAGATCCTCTGCAGAATCGGGCTCCACCGGTGGGGCAGGAAGCGGGGATACGACGAATATTCCTCAAACGTCATCGAGTGGGAGCAGCGATGCGAACGGTGCGGGAAGAGAAAGCGGTGGGTCGAAGTGAAGCGGGACCGGCGGCGGTGAGAATCAGGCACCGGCATCCCGGACCCGCCAGCAGCCCTCCGGCACCAGTATCTCGAACCGTGCCCCTTTCTCCGGCTCCCCGGTCTCCCGGATGACGAGCCCGGTGGTCGAGAGGATCTCCCGGACGAGGAAAAGCCCGAGACCGGTGTTCCTGCCGAAGCCGCGTACGAATATCTTCTCTTTCTCGTCTGCCGGCACCCCGGAACCGTTGTCCTCGACGACGACGACAAGGCCCCTCCCCTGGCGACGGCAGCGGACCCCGACCGTCGGGGCCGTCCCGGCATACCTGACAGAATTCTCAAAGAGGTTGTAGAATGCCTTCTCCAGCATCGGATCGGCGTAGACCTCAAACCCGTCTGCTTCGGTAAGCAGGGTGAGGTCCCGGGAGTTGAGGCCCGCCGCCGCACGTGCCACGCATTCTCGAAGATCCTGGTAATCCGGGGCCCGGACCCCGAGGTCCTGGTAGTCCTGGGTGAACGCAATCTGGCGGCTGATGAACCCGATGGCCTGCTCCTGCCGGTCCAGGTACTCGAGGAGAGCCGGATCGGTTATCCGCTCTCTCATGAACTCCAGGTTGCCCTGAAGGACGGTCAGCTGGTTGAGGATGTCGTGCCGGGTGATGCCGGAGAGCAGGTGCATCTTCCGGTTCGCGGCTATCAGCGCGGCTTCTGTCCGCTTCCGTGCGGTGACATCCCGGACGATGGCCTGGAGCTGGCGCGGGCCTTTCACGTCCAGCCGGCTCGCGCTCATCTCTACGTCGTAACGCTTCCCGCTCGGTGTAGAGATCCGCCATTCGAAGAACTGCGGCTGCCCGGTATATGCCGCCTGCATCTTCTCGATAGCGCTCGTAAACGCCGGGAGACCGTCCGGCTGAACGGGGCTGGAGAGTTCCCAGGGTGTCTTCCCGATAAGGAACTCCCGGGTGCATTGAAAGGTCTCGAGAACTTTTGAGTTGCAGTCGACGAACCGGTCCTCCTCGAAGATGAATATCGGATCGTTCGCCCCCTCGAAGAGAGCGCGGTAACGCTCCTCGGAGTCACGCAGCGCCTGGATGGCACGCCGGCGCTCCACCGCCCGCACGATCCGGTGCTCAAGCTCGGCAAACTGTGATTGGGCGTCGCCTCCTTTCTGGATGTAGCCGTCCGCACCGATATTGAGCGCCTCCACGACGACCTCCTCGCGGCCGCGCCCGGTAAAGAGAATGAACGGGATATCTCCGAAACGCTGCCGTACTTCCTTCAAAAGTTCGATGCCGTCCATGCCGGGCATCTGGTAGTCGGCGATGACGGCGTCGCAGGGCCGCCCTCCGAGCATGTCCAGGGCTTTTTGGGCGGAGGAGACGGTCTCGATGGTGAGCACACCCGAGCGTTCGAGAAATATCTTACCGACTTCAAGAAGGGCTGGTTCATCATCGACGTAGAGTACGGAATACTGAACCATCTGCACCGCTTCCGTTCCCAATTATACCGGAGTAACCCTATAATAAATTAACGGAATATTACAACGGCGCTGAAACGCGGAATTCAGAAGTTAGATCGTAAATATAGAGCCATTTGCCGATAAGCGCCGTTCCCACCGCGCATCTGCGCATCCCTGCATTATGCGACGTCGTTCCTGTCGCAGGCACTTACCGCTCCGGTGCCGATGGCGCTTCACCGGCCCTTATGAAGCCCGAAACGAACGGCTGCGCCCGGCACCATCAGGACGAACCTGAGGTGCCGCTCGAGTCGAAAAAGAAGTTATTGCTTGAGTTCTTTCCCCGCAGAGAAGGCCTTCGCGAGCACGCCGCCAAACCCGTAGTACTCCTGCCGCATCGAGTCGTAGGCGAACGGCCGGATCTTTTCGATATCGGGCTTGCCGTCCTCCCCGAGGACGCTCTCGTCAACCTTCACGTCCAGGATCTCCCCGATGAACTGGGTGTGCACGCCGATCTCGACCGTCTGGAGGAGCCGGCACTCGAGGGCGATCGGAAACTCCCCGACATACGGAGCGTTCACCTGGTCGCCTTTCACCGGTGTAAGATTGGTCGCGGCGAATTTGTCCGTATCCCGGCCGGAGACGATACCGAAGTAGTCCGCTTCCCGGACGTAGTCCGCCGAAGGTATGCTGATCGTGAACTCGCGCTGCTCCATTAAATTCGCATAGGTCTGTCGGGTCTTCTGGACCGAGACCGCCACCGCCGGAGGCCGGGACGAGCAGATGCCCCCCCATGCGGCGGCCATCGCATCCGGCCGGCCGGCCGAATCGTAGGTCCCGATGATCAGGTCCGGGTGGGGGTAGAGAAGAGTCCGTGGGCCGATTGATTGCTTCTTCATGGGACTACGTTTCGTCTCCCGATCCGGATAAACCTTTTCGAATCCCCGGGTGCGATGCAACAGCAAGATCGGTCACGCGGCTCCCGCCGCCCCCTTCTGGAGCCGCACCGACCGGTAGAGGAAGTAGCCGACGATGGCGAACGTCGCTATCGGCGAGAGCCAGGCGGGGATATGGAACCCGAAACTGTCCGCGAGCATGATCGTCCCGAGCACCAGGATGGAGTACATCGCCCCGTTCTTGAGGTAACAGTAACTCCTGATCCGGTCGACACCCCGGACGGTCAGTTCCCTGACCACGACCGCCCCGACACCGTTCCCTATCAGGATGAGGGGGACCGAGAGGGTGAAGGCGAACGCCCCGATGACGCCGTCGATCGAGAAGGTCGCGTCGAGGACCTCGAGGTAGGCGATCTTCGAGAGGTCCGACATCCCGGGCTGCCGGAGCCGGGCCTCCTACACCTCGGCGTTCTGCCTGAACCCGTGGACGATGAAGAAGGCGGTGGAACCGAGCACGGCCGCGAACCCCATCATGGCGTTGATCTGGAGGGCGAACCAGACGATGGCGGCGAGCAGGATCGAGACGACCGCATAGAACCAGACGGCCTGCCGGGAGAAGAATCGTTCGCTCCGGAGCCCACAGTTCTTCTCCTCCACAAAGAGCCAGTGGAAGAAGAGGAAGACGAGGAACGTCCCTCCGAAGATCAGGAGGATCGGGGCCGACTCCTCGATCGCGGCCACGACTGCGGGGTCGCTCGAGAAGGTTGCGAGCAGCGCCTCGACCGGCCCGAGCGACGGGTTCGTAGCCCAGACGATCATCCACGGCAGGAGCCCGCGGACCACGAAGACTGCTGCGATCAGGCCCCAGAGGAGAAACCACCTGCGGGCCTTCTCCCCCATCGTCGCGAGGACGTCGGCGTTTATGATAGCGTTATCGATGCTTGAGACGATCTCGAAGACAGAGAGACCCGCTACGGTAAGAACGATCAGCAGCCAGTCCATTTTGCGTGGTGTACAGTCTGTCGCCGATCACATATAAGGCGAGGCGGCCGGGCCGGGCGGTACGGGTTACGTTCATATACCATACCGGCATGAGTCAGTCGTCGTCAACGGAGGAAACAGATATGGGACTTGTGAAGTGCTGCCGTGAGCAGGTGGTCGCCGTCTCGCCGGACACGCCGGCGGTGGAGGTGGCGAGGATCATGGGCGAGAAGAACGTTGGAAGCGTCGTCGTCGTCACCGGCGATAACCGGCCCGCCGGCATACTGACCGACCGCGATCTCGCAATCAGGGTCATGGCGCAGGAGAAGAACCCGGGCGAGATCCGGGCGGAGGAGGTCCTGACCCGGGACGTGATCACGTTCCAGGACAGTCTGGGGATCTACGAGGCCATCCAGAAGATGACTGATGCAGGCATCCGGAGGATGCCGATCGTCGACGACGCCGGGAAGTTGATCGGGATCGTCACCATGGACGATATCGTCCGCATGCTGGGCGAAGAGATGGCTGCTATTGCAAAGAACATCGAGAAACAAAGCCCGCCCATACAGAAACCGAGCGCGCCCATACCCATGTGAGGGGGCCGAAACCCCCTTTCCCGGATGTTGGCCGCGAGTCCGGCCAACCTATCCGGTGGCGAAGACCACGGCCTCCCCGGACTGGTTCATCGACCCCTCCATCGCCCGGACCATCTCCTCCCAGGTCGCCCCGGGCGCGAGCGCGAGATCGAGGTCGAGTGCATACACCCTGAAGAGGTACGCCTCGGCCTCCCCGGTCCTCGGGCAGGGACCCCGGTAGCCGATGTTGCCGAAGTCGTTCGTCCCCTGTACGGCATGGAGCGGCGATTCCACCACCTCCCCTTCCGGGAAGCCTTCCGGGATCAGCGGGATGGCAGGAAGGTTCCAGAGGACCCATGCCACCTTTGACGGCCCTTCCTCGGGGCTCGTCGTCGCAAGGATCGCGAGCGATTTGATGTTCGGCAGGATCCCCTCGACCCGGATCGGGGGCGATCGGTTCGCTCCTCTGCAGGTGTAATCCGGCGGGAACTCTTCGAAATCCAGTGTTACTACCAGTTTTTGCGTCATGCCAGGCTCCGTCGATACTCTCCTTCCGGAACCATGGTATAAAAAGGGTGCGTCCGGTCACCGGGAGTACATGGCGACGGTCTCGCCGAACCCGAGGACGTGCCCCTGCATCGCGCCGATGAGGTCGTGCTTGCCTGCGCCGGGCGCGAGATCGAGCATGGCGTCGAGCCCGTAGACCTTGAAGAGGTAGCGATGCGTCTCTCCCTCGGGAGGACAGGGGCCGCGCCAGCCGGGGGTTCCATAGTCGTTCGTCCCCTGGACGGCATCCACCGGGGCCGTCACGACCCCCTGCGGCGGGATGCCCTCCGGGATCAGGGGCGACGGCGAGAGGTTCCAGATGATCCAGGTCGTGAAGGAGCACCCGGGTTCGAAGGGGTTCAGCGCAAAGACCGCCATCGATTGTGTCTCAGGGGTGAGTCCCCGGATCCTCAGTTCGGGAGAGAGATCGGGGCCGTCGCAGGTGTTCCATACGGGAAATTCCGCCGAACGGAGGGAGACGACCAGTCCGGCAACTCCAGGGGTCATGTGGAGGCTTTCGGCGCAGGGTGATAAAAAAGGTTGCGGGGGCCTTGAGTGCCTCAGGTCCGGTGTCCGGCCGGGGGCCGGGGGCCGGGGACCTTTCTGCGTTCGTAAATCGCCATCGTCTCGCCGTACCCCGTGGCGGTGGCCGCAAGCGCCCCCTCCAGGCGTGACCGGCCGGCTCCCGGTGGGAGATCGAGTTCCCGCCCGAGGCCCCAGACCCGGATGAAGAAACGGTGCGACGCACCCTTCGGCGGGCAGGGACCACCGTAACCGATCCTCCGGAAATCGTTCGTTCCCTGGACCGCAGGAACCGGATGGGAGACCCGGGGTTCCGGGGGGATCCCGCCCGGGATCTCGCCGGTTGCCGGAACGTTCCAGGCAAGCCAGTGGGTGAACGTGCCCCGCGGGGCGTCCGGATCGTCCACGATGACCGCAAGGTAGGGTGCATCCGACCCGCGAACCCGTATCGCCGGAGAGATGTCCTCCCCGTCACAGGTGTGTTCCGGTGGAAACCGGTCAAAACCGATCTCGATCGTCAGGTTCTGCATACTCATTACCCTCCGGCACCCGGTAGGCGAGGTCCCATAAACCAGTTGCGGCGGACGGGCCGTGGCGGAAGCTCCGGCCTAGCACCGGGAAGGTCCCACTTCGGCCGTTCTCCCGTATGCCGCCACCGCCTCGCCGTACTGCGGGATCGTATCGCTCATGGCACGCCCGAAAGCAATCCGGTCGGAACCCGGCGCAAGATCGAGCGGCCTGTCAAACCCGTAGACCCGAAAGAGGTAGCGATGCGTCTCTCCCCGGAGCGGGCAGGGGCCGCGCCAGCCGATGCTGCCATAATCGTTCGTCCCCTGAACCGCGGCAACCGGTTCCGAGAGGCGCGCCTCCGCCGGCAGGCCTCCGGGGATCTTCTCCATAGCCGGGACATTCCAGACAAGCCAGTGGGTGAACGTGCCCATCGATGCATCGAGGTCTTCCATGACGATTGCGAGGTACGGTGCTCTGACGCCGAGGACCATGATCTCCGGCGAACGGTCGGCACCATCGCAGGTATGCTCCGGCGGGAAGACGCCGAAGCCCGGTATTACCGTTAAGGGCTCCATCGCCATTCCGCATCCATCATAAGAGCCGCATGTCCCGGGCCTGGATCAGCAGTTCCTGCACCTCCTGGTCGGTGACGTCGTGCCACTGCTCGTATGCCTGCGCCACCGCAAACGTACGGCTGGTCCTGACGTTTAAGCAGATGACGAGATCTGCCTGCCGGGCGATGAAGTTGACGGCGGGGAGGGAACCGGTGGGAACCGCCACGACGATCTGACGGGGCGACCCGGCCCGGGCCGCCTCGATGGCGGCGAACATCGTATACCCGGTTGCGAGGCCGTCGTCGATCAGGATCACGTCCTGGCCCTCGACCTCCGGTTCTTCCCGACCGCCGGCGAACTTCTCTATTCGCTCCTCCACGTTCTTTCTGGCTTTTGCGATGGCGGCGTTCACTTCGGCCTCAGAGAGGTCGAGCCCGGCCATGAGGGAACGGTTCAGGAAGACCCGCCCGTTCCAGGTCACGGCACCGAACCCGGCCTCCGGGTTCCAGGGGATCTGCACCTTCCGCACCACCGCCATCCGGAGCGGGGCCTTCAAGGCCCGGGCCACCTCAAGCCCAAGCGGCACCCCCCCGGCAGGGATGGCACAGATCACCGGTTCGGCGATCGTCTCGAGCGTTGAGAGGGTCGCGGCGAGTTGCCTCCCGGCGTCGGTCCGGCTCTCAAAAACGCTCAGCCGGTCCCGAAGCGATCTATCCTCAATGATTCGGGCCGTATCCAGCATAGGTTCGCCTTTACTGCACCGGGATATTAACGTCTTCCGGTGGGCGGCCGCCTGCCCCCGAGAACGATACCAATAACTCCCCGGAGATCGATGGATCAACCGGCACATGATACCGACAGAGAGACGCCGGAGGGGGCACCGGTGACGGAAACCGGTGCGGTGACGCTGTATACCGACGGCGCATCGCGGGGAAACCCGGGGGATGCCGCCTGGGCATACGTGATCGTGCGGGACGGGTCCGTCGTGGCCGGCCGCTCGGGATTTATCGGGACGGCGACCAACAACGTGGCAGAGTACCATGCCGTCATCAACGGCCTTGACGCCGCACGGGAGTTCACCAGCGGCAGCCTTATAGTCAGGTCAGACTCGGAACTCGTCGTCCGCCAGCTCACCGGCCGGTACCGCATCACAAAAGAGCACCTTGCAGACCTCGCCGGGGAGGTGCGGCGGCGGATGCGCAGCTTCGCAGAGGTCAGGTTCGAGAGCGTCCCAAGAGAGCACCCCTGCATCCAGGTTGCGGACCGCCTCTGCAACGAGACGCTCGATGCGGAGAAACGGAGGAGGTAGAGGTATGGCGGCGATCGAGTGCATCCCCATCGGCGTTGTCCGGTCGCCTTACCGGGCCCGGGGCGACGCCCCCCGCCAGGGACGCCTCGCGGGTACCGTCGCGGAGATCCACGTCCATGACGCCTACACCGCCGGGCTTGAGGACGTGGAGCGGAGCAGCCACCTCATCGTGCTCTACTGGCTCGACCGGGCGGAGCGGGGACAACTCCACGCAAAGCCGCCGGGAGAGAGCCGGGAACGGGGAGTTTTTTCGACCCGATCGCCCGCCCGGCCGAATCCCATTGGTCTCGGGATCGTCGACCTGGTCCGGCGAGAGGGAGGTGTCCTGGTAGTCCGGGGGCTCGACGCCCTGGACGGGACCCCGGTGCTGGACATCAAACCTTACTCCCCCGAGATCGACTGCATCCCGGAAGCGACGGGCGGCTGGCACATTAAAAAATGAGCGTCCGGGGTCAGGGTGCAGGAACCGCTTCCTGCCCGATACCGAGGTCGCGGAGTTTCTCCGGCGTGGGACGGCCCTCCCGGTCCCATCCCCGGGCAAGGTAGTACTCGTCGAGCAGGGGTTCTCGCTCCCAGACCCGGCCTTTCGGGGCGCCTTCGGTGAGCGGGTCATGGATGAGGCGCGGCGGCAGGGTGTCGTCCTCCCGGGTGCATCCGGCCTTCAGGTTGAAGACCTTCTGCATGTTCCAGATCCGCTCGCCGATCCGGAGCACTTCGCCGGCATCGAGGTCGTAGCCGGTGACCGCCGAGGCCATGGCCCCGTAATCTGCCGCCCCGAGCGGGAACGAGGTGAAGAGACAGCTTCCCGACGAGTCGATGAAGGCGGTGAGATCCTGGAACGTCTTCGTCCAGACTGCTTTCCCCTCGCTCGAGTAGGGGTCGAGCTTCTCCGGCGACCCGAGCACTTCGGGGGCGATCATGTAGGCGTAGACATGGTCGCCACCCCGGACCGAGGTGGCGTAGGCAAGACCGTGCCCCTGCAGCCCCCGCGGGTCGTAGGCAGGGAGTTCCTGCCGCTTGACGCTCATGGAGAGTTCGGGGTGCCCGTGCCTCCTTGCGAAGCGGAAGGATCCTTCGGCAAGCTCGTCGCCGATGCCGTCACGATAGCCGATCCGGCGGACGAGGTCGACCATCCGCTCTGCGTCGCCGAACCGGATCTCCTCGTCGATGTAACCCTTCTCCGAGAGTTCCATGGCGCAGGCGATCGTCGACCCGGCCGAGATCGTGTCGAGGCCGAGGTCGTTGCAGAGATTGTTCGCCTCCACAACGGCCGCAAGGTCGTCGATCCCGCAGTCGGGGCCGAACGCCCAGATCGTCTCGTACTCGGGGCCTGCCGTCCGCTTCCCTTCGACCTCGACGTCGCGGCCGCACTGGATGACGCAGGCCTGGCACCCCATCTTCCCGGTGAGGATGGTGTCGGCCATCCTCTCGCCCGAGACGTTCTCCGCGGCGGGGAAGTGTGCGGTCTGGAAGTTCCGGGTCGGGAGGATGTAGTTCTCGTTGATGATGTTCACGAGGACCGCCGTCCCGAACCGGGGCAGCCCGCCGCCCGAGATGGCATTCTCCCGGATCTTTTCGGCAATATCCTTTTTAAGGGCGAGGAACCGGTCGTGATCGGCGACGGTGATCCGGTCGCTCCCCCGGGCGGCGAGGGCTTTCAGGTTCTTGGACCCCATCACTGCGCCGACACCCCCGCGCCCGGCGGCCCGCGAGGTCTCGTTGATGATGGCGGCGATCCGGACGAGGCGCTCGCCGGCGGGGCCGATGCAGGCCACGCTCGCGCCGGGATCGTTGAGATCGTTCTGGATGGCCGCGGTCGTCTCGCTCGTCGTCAGCCCCCATAACTCTGAGGCGTCCCGGACCTCCGCATGCCCGTCGTCAAGGAGGAGGTAGACGGGCCTCTCCGCCCGGCCCCGGATCACCACCGCATCAAAGCCCGCACGTTTCATGCTGGTGCCGAACTTCCCGCCGGAGTTGGCGCTGGTCAGTGTCCCGGTCAGCGGGGACTTCGTGACGACGTCGTACCGCGACCCCAGGGGAAGGCCGCTCCCCGCAACCGGCCCGGTGGCGAAGACCAGCACGTTCTCAGCACCGAGAGGATCGATGCCCGGATTCACCAGGTCCCCGAGGATCCGAACCCCAAGCCCCCTCCCGCCGATGTACGCCCGCTTCCACTCCTCGGGAAACGGCTCCTCCATCGTCTGTTCTCTCGCGAGGTCGACGTGGAGGATCTTTTCTGCGTAACCGTTCATGAACTGTCACCAGGCTACAGGCTTCGCTCGGGGCAAATAAGGCTGTCGGATCACGAAATACAGCCAATATTAACTTTAGAGTAAAAGAAACCACATCCGATCCAGGCACACACCTCGGAGCGATACCAATAAGCCCGCCCCCACCAGCCTGATGTACGGATGAACTGCACGGATAGAGGGGGCTGCATACAGGTGAAGGTCAGGGCGTTTGCGATGCTCCGGGAAGTCATTTCGGCGGAGCATGATGCAAAAATCCCCGGCGGATCGACGGTCGGCGACCTGCTCGAACACCTCTCTGCCCGGCATCCCGGTCTCCGCGACGCCCTCTTCACCCCCGCCGGGGAGCTCGGGGCCTACGTCAACATCTTAAAGAACGGCAGGAACATCCACTTCAGCGGGGGTCTCGAAACGCCCCTCGAAGACGGCGATACCGTCGCCCTTTTTCCCCCCGCCGGCGGAGGATGACCCACGCACGAAACATCATCCCGGCGGCCGAACGGGACAATTTGTCATGAACTATACCTTTTTGTGCCGTTTACCGTTAATATATAGTAGCTTTAGATCCTTCTAGAGAAGGATACTATACCGCAGAGGATATTTCTTATGACTCAAACGAACGAACCCGATAAGGAAACCTGCACCGGGAACTGTGCCAGCTGCCCGTCTGCGACCGGATGCGATGACCCGAGAAACGTGGACGCCCCGAAGGGCCTCCCTCCGAAAGCCGACGTCAGCGTAAAGCACGTCGTCCTCGTCCTCTCCGGGAAGGGCGGCGTCGGGAAGAGCACGGTCTCGGCAAACCTCGCCTACGCCCTCGCCAACCGCGGCTATAACACGGGTCTCATCGACCTCGACATTCACGGCCCTGACATCCCGAAGATGCTCGGGATCGAGGACGCCCGTCTCCAGTCCTACGACGGGAAGATCATCGAACCGGTCAGGGTTACCGGCAACCTCGCGGTCATCTCCATGGCGTTCCTCCTCCCGGAGCGCAGCACCCCCGTGATCTGGCGTGGGCCGATGAAGATGACGGTCATCAGGCAGTTCCTGGAAGACGTCAACTGGGGCGACCTCGACTACCTGATCGTCGATCTTCCGCCCGGCACCGGCGACGAGGCGCTCACCGTCGCCCAGCTCGCCCCGAACATCGCCGGCGCAGTCATCGTCACCACCCCGCAGGACGTCGCGGTCCTCGACTCGAGCAAGGCAGCCGAGTTCATCAAGAAACTCGAACTCCCGGTGCTCGGGATCGTCGAGAACATGAGCGGGTTCGTCTGCCCCCACTGCAAGGAGGAGATCGATATCTTCGGCAGGGGCGGCGGCAAGAAAGAGGCAGAGGGGCTCGGTGTGCCGTTCCTCGGATCTATCCCGCTCGACCCCGAGATGCGCAAGGCTGCAGACGAAGGAAGGCCCTTCATCATCCGCCATGCCGGGGCAGAGGAAAGCCCGACCTGGAAGAGTTTCGATACCATCATGCAGGCCCTGGTCGAAGAGATCGAGGGATAAGATGGATTACTCGAGGATTCTTGCCGGGCAGGGGGACCTCCTCCCGATATTCTCAAGGATTGTCGAGGTGCTTGAAAACTACGAACAGTTCCCCTTCCTGCTCGAGCCCATCTACCGCGAGGCCTCGGGACTCGAGGACGAAGACCTCGACCGCCTCCGGTTCGGCCTCGTCCGCCTGCAGGTTTATGCCGACATCCACCGCTACGAGGACATGGAAACGGCGCAGCGGATGAAGTACGTCTCCACGACACTTGAGAGGGTGCTCTTCGGCAGGCTCCTCCTCGAGGGAGAGGAGGCCGGCGGCAAACAGCAGTGCTGCTAGCCCCGACGACAGGGTTACCACTGAATACCCTTTTTTTCTCCGTTGCCCCGCAGGGGAGCGCCGCCGTGAGCGGGTTTGCTGTGCCGGCTTTGCAATCACCAGATCACGTCGTCCCCACAGCGGTGCACCTGCACGCTGCCCTGGTCTCACGCGAGCGTCTTCGCGTGAGTCAAGGATGCACAGGACAACGCTGTTATCCCATGTGAAGCGCCGGGGAGGTCGGGGTGCTCCCCCGACCGGGCCGCCGGGTCCGCTCAGGTGAGACCGGCTGTTCTCGCAACCCGCACCTAACGGTGCTCGAACTCCGGTTCTGCGAACCGTCGCACCCTTCGGCCCGTCGTTAAAAAAAGAGGTTAGTAGGTCGCCAGATACCGGTCGAGTTCCCAGGGGTGGACCGCCGT
>JASGMC010000034.1 GCA_030156625.1 Methanoculleus sp. | reverse complement strand
TCGCGCCCCGCACCTGGCGGTGCTCCCGCTCCGGTTCTACGAACCGTCGCGCCCCGCACCTGGCGGTGCTCCCGCTCCGGTTCTACGAACCGTCGCGCCTTACAGATCCACTTCACGTCCCGGTTCGTCTCGTAAGGTCGGGCTCCCGGGTGGTCTTTTCCTCGGTCATCCTGGGAACCTCCGGAGGAGAGGAGGACGGGGAAGAGAAAATGGCTGACCGTAAGGACTGTATGCAGAAACTTCGTTGAAAAAACGCTTATCCGGCCGAAACCGGTCGCAGAGTGTTGCCGCCGGTCCAGATGGTACTGTATCCGTCCCGGCGGACCTGCCGCCCTCACCCGGTGAGTTCAACCTCGCCTGCCGCAAGGGGCCGGCAGCAGAGCCTG
Organism: Methanoculleus sp.; assembly: GCA_030156625.1. Taxonomy (GTDB): domain Archaea; phylum Halobacteriota; class Methanomicrobia; order Methanomicrobiales; family Methanoculleaceae; genus Methanoculleus. The sequence goes on along the minus strand of JASGMC010000034.1, from coordinate 19,784 downwards.
CCGCTGTGGACATCCTTCATCACGGCATCGATCTTCCGGGAAACTTCCGCGCTATAGTATGCCTCACCACAACGGTCGCAGATGTAGGCAGGGACATCCCGGATGACGATGATCTCATCCCCGACCCGTGCAATAAATTCGGTCTTTCCTTCCTGCAGAGTCCCTTTACAGAACGTGCATCTCTCTGGAATCATTCGTTCTTTCTCCTCGTTCGCGTATCGATCCAGTGTTCGTCATCCGGCACGTAGGCGGTGATGACCCGGAGATGATCGTCACAGATCCCGAGTACTACATGATACGCGTGGTCACGTATAAAGCCGAGCATGAGCAACGAGGGGCAGGGCTCATCGTCGGGATACGCTTCGACGATCTCACCGACCCTGATCGCTGCAAGGAGATCATCGGTGGAGATGTTGCGCTCAAACATCCTGACCCGGGCATGGTGCGAGATGATGACTGAATCCCGGTCTACTAACTCGATGATCTCATCTCTGCTGTGATTCACGTCTTGCCCCTTCCTTTGAGAATCACTTCTATCTCCCGCACCTAAAAGCATTTCCAACTGGTAGCCGGTTACGGGGAATGTCTCCGTGGCGAACACGTGTTTACGGCGCTTTTTTCGGGATCGGGCGGCCTTTCGCCTTCACGTTCGCCCCCGAGCTCCTCCATCTCCGTGACGCCCGGACCCGGGAACTTGCATGCCCCCTGCCGGCGCGGTCCGCCAGTACACCGTCGAGCGGGGCCGGCCGTGATACCGATCTACGGTCACGATCAAAAACCCGAAACAAAAAATCGAAGAACGCCCCGGCCGGGATTCGAACCCGGGTCGAAAGCTCCGGAGGCTTTCAGGATATCCACTACCCTACCGAGACTGCCATATTATATTGTTCTGTATGGTATAAAAGGCCAGCGGAGGGGGCGAGTTCAGCCCCTCCGCGATTCGTAGAGCTGCCAGATCTTGCACGCTCCTTCGTGGCTGACCATGCAGGGGCCCACGGGTGTGCGCGGGGTGCAGGCCTTCCCGAAGAGCCGGCAGTCGGAGGGCCGGGCGACGCCGCGCAGCACTTTGTCGCAGATGCAGGCGGAGTGCTTGTCCACGTGCCGGATCTCGATATCGTGCTTCTTCTGGGCGTCGTAGCCCTCAAACTCCGGCTTCAGGCGGAGGCCCGATGCCGGGATCACGGGAAAGCCGCGCCATTCGACGTCGAACGGCTCGAAGACGTCGTACATCAGGCGTTTCGCCTTGACGTTTCCTTCCCGGGTGACCACGCGCGGGTAGGCGTTCTCCACCCGGTGCGCCCCCTCGCGGACCTGCCGGACCGCCATCAGGAGGCCGAGGAGGATATCCTCCGGCTCGAACCCCGCGACGACCTGCGGGACGGGGAACCGCTCGTACTCCCGGTAGCCCATCACCGCGCAGACGTGCCCGGGTAGGATGAACCCGTCGAGCGCCGCCTCCCCCTGGGCGAGGAGCCACGCCATCGCGGGCGGGACGAGCCGGTGGCACGAGAGGATGGAGAAGTTCTCCGGCGGGCGGGAGAGGATCGTGGCGGCGACCGTCGGTGCGGTGGTCTCGAAGCCGACCGATATGAAGACTACCTCCCGATCCGGCATCCGCCGGGCGATCTCCACCGCCTTGTGGACGCCCTGCACCACCCGGACGTCCCCGCCGCTCGACTCGAGCGAGCCTTTCGACCCCGGGACACGCAGCAGGTCGCCGTAGGTGGCGACGGTGCAGCCACGCTCCACCAGGTCGAGAGCGGCGTCGATCTCGCCCTGCGGCGTGATGCAGACCGGGCAGCCTGGCCCCATCACGATCTTGAGCCGCTCGGGAAGGACGCTCCGGAGCCCGGCGCGCGCGATTGCCGCCTCGTGGGTGCCGCAGATATGCATGAGCGTGATATCCCGGTCGACAAGAGCGTGGAGCGTGTCGAGGATTTCCTTTCCAACCGCCATGAATTATCATACTTATATTCCGCTGACAGCACATATTAGTACCGGAATGAACAGCATCATGTACGGAAGCGCGGTCGTCCTCTGCGGAATCATCGCAGCGTTCATCGTTCACGAGGTCTTCCGGTGGCTGCAGAAGCGGGCCGACCTCACGGAATCGAAACTCGACGACATCGTGCTCTATTCGCTCAACAAACCCCTGGCTATTGCCATAATCGCGGGTTCCGTCTGGATCTCCGTAACGTTCATTATCGACCCTGCGACCCTCCTCGGGGAGTACGCGTGGCTCGTTTCGGAGAAATACTTCGCTGCGGCGGCGATCCTGATCGCGGCGTGGGCGATTTCTTCGTTCGTCTACAGCTTCATCACCCTCTACGGCAGGTGGATGGCGTCGAAGACCGAGACCGACCTCGACGACCGGATCATCCGGGTGCTCGAGCTCGCGGCACGCTACGTCATCTGGTTCATCGCCATCCTCATGGTCCTCCAGACGCTCGATGTGGACATCACGCCGCTCGTCGCCGGTGCCGGGATCGCCGGCCTGGCGGTGGCGCTCGCTGCCCAGGACATCGTCTCCAACTTCTTCGGGGGTGCGGTCATCCTCGTGGATAAGCCGTTCGCGGTCAGCGACCGGATCAAGATCGACAGTTACCTCGGGGACGTGGTCAATATCGGCCCCCGGAGCACCAGGATCAAGACGCTGGACCACCAGATGGTCACCATCCCGAACTCAATGGTCTCGAGCAGCGTCATCGTCAACTACGCCATGCCGGACGTCAAGTTGAAGATCAAGGTCCCGGTCTCGGCAGCGTACGGCAGCGATATCAAGCGCGTGAAAGAGATCCTCATCGAGATCGGGTGCGAGGCGGCGGCACGGTCGGAGTATGTCCTCTCCGATCCTGCGCCGTCCGTCTACTTCCTCGAATTCGGAGCATCGAGCCTGGACTTCATGCTCGTCATCTGGGCAAGGGCTTTCAACCTGGCCTGGGACGTCCAGGATTACGTGAACACACGCGTCTACGAGCGGTTTGCGGAAGAGGGAATCGAGATCCCGTTCCCGCAGATGGACGTCCACATGCGGGAGTGATCTAGGTCGCCCGATAAAATACCCCTCTTTTTTCCCGAACCTGTTCGATCAGGCCCCGTGCTTCGAGGACGCGGAGGTGCTTTGCGACCTCGGTTGGACGGATGCCGAGGAGTGCGGCGAGATCCGCGCCCGTGCAGGGCCGGCGGCGGATGGTCGCGAGGATGATCTCTCCGGCATCCCTGACCTCCGGCGACAGCGCCCGGTCCGTGCAGGCCGCCCCGATCACCTCCCCGGCGAGCACCCCCGCGATCCGCTCGAGCGCCCCCCGGGACGCCGGCCTGACCCGGATATCGGTGCCCGGCCGATCGAGGGTGTTTACCTGCACGCGGTCGGGCTTGATTGCCGCGACGGCGTCTTTCAGGCGGAGAATCTCCTCCTCGGTGTCGTTGATGCCCGGGACGATGAAGACCTCGAGCCGGACCTCGCCGGTATATTCCCGGACGAAGTCGAGCAGCCCCTCGAGCACCCGCCCGGCGGTGAGACCCGGGCAGGGGCGGTTGATCTTCAAAAAGGCCTCTTCGGAGACGGCGTCGAGCGACGGCACCACGAGGTCCGCACGCATGAGGGCGGCCCGGACTTCCGGGTCCGTGAGGAGTGCGCTGTTGGTCAGCACCGCGACCCGGTAGCGGGGATATCGATCTTTGATGAAGGCGATGATCTCGCCGAGCCCGGTGTGAAGCGTCGGCTCCCCTGACCCGGCGAACGTGATATAGTCGAGGTCCGGCCTCTTCGCGAGAAAATCGTCGAGTTCCGCGATGACCCGGTCGGTCGGGACGTACTCGCGCCGCTTGCAGGTCAGATCGGTCGTCCGCCCGCACTCGCAGTAGACGCAGTCGAAGGCGCAGGTCTTGTGCGGTACCAGGTCGATTCCGAGCGATATGCCCAGGCGCCGGGAGGGGACCGGGCCGAAGAGGTAACGGTATGCCATGAGGGTTATCCGGAGTACTATTCGGCACGGGGAATCATCAGGTTTCACCTCTCTGCAACCCCCTCGAGGGCTTCCGCCGATCCCGGGCGGGGCAGGATATGCCGGGAGGTGCCTATTCCTAACCTATTTATCGTCCCGGCCGGAACATTCTGTATGTTTGGCGTCTCCACCTACTGCCTTCATCGCGAGCCGCTCTCTCGCGCGCTCGAGCAACTCGCTCCCGTCACCGATTGCGTGGAGGTGATGGATGACGGGCTGCACTTCCTCGAGAGCGCAGAACCGCTTGAGAGTTACTCGTATCTCTACTTCATCCACGCGCCGTCCCGGGGGGTCAACATTGCAAGCCTCCTCGAGCCCATCCGGCGGGCGAGCGTCGAGGTCCTGACGCAGACGTTCGCCGTCGCCGCCGAGATCGGGGCGGACGCGGTCATCCATCCGGGCTACTATGCGTGGCGCGAGGAGCGGGAGCAGGCGGTGGAGAGGTTCCGGCAGTCGCTCGACGAACTCAGGGCGGCGGCCGACGACCTCTCGGTCACGTTCTTCGTGGAGAACATGGGGGACTGGGAGTACTTCTTCCTGCGCTCCTGCGAGGACCTGCCGCTCATCGACGGGATCGGGCTTGCGCTCGACGTCGGCCACGCGAACCTGAACGGCTGCCTGGACGGTTTCCTCGCCCACCCGGCGGCGCACTACCACCTGCACGACAACGACGGCACCGGAGACACGCATTCGCCGGTCGGGGCCGGGACGATCGATTTCGTGGCCGTGATGGATGCCGTCGAGAGGGACAACGTCATCCCCATCGTCGAGGTGGATACCCTCGACGGGGTGACCGCCAGCATCGCCGCGCTGGAGGCGATCGATGCCGCCGCGCGGGGCGAATAAGGCCGCTCCTGCCCGGTTCTTCGCCCGGTTTCGGCCGTAACCTTTTATAGGGTAAACCTCCAATGTAATTGGTGCGTCACGCCTCAGTGGCTCAGCCGGTAGAGCGTGTCCTTGGTAAGGACAAGGTCGCGAGTTCGAATCTCGCCTGAGGCTTGAATATAACTCCGTTTTCGAAATTAAGAATCAATTTCATCCCATCTGTCGTGGAGAGGAACCCCTCTCTACTGGAAAAACCTCATATCTCGTGGCGGCAAAGAGTTATCATCGGTAAATCCCGGAGTGGATGAGCGAGGGATTGCGCGTATGTGTGATGAGGGAGGCCATCTTCTGTACGCGTGAGAGGGGTACAGCATGACAGAGTTGCGGTTGCGATACTATCTTGCGGATATTTACAATAGAGGGGTTTGACAACGCCCATTCAGGGGCATGCTTCAGAAACCCGTCTCATTCCCAATGAATTAAAGCACCGCCCCGACAAACCGATCAGGCACCTATGGCACCCGTGACAGACGGCGACACCCTGCTCCTGCACTTCACCAGTACCCGCCCCGACGGCGAGGTCTTCGAGGATACCCGGACGGGAGAGCCGGTCCGGGCAACCCTTGGCAAGAACCAGATCAATCCCCTCTTTGAGGAGGCGCTGATCGGAAAAGAGCCGGGCGAGACGGTGACCGTGGCGCTGCCCCCGGAGAAGGCCTACGGGAAGTTCCGCAGGAAACTCGTCGTCACGATAAAACGCAAGAAGCTCAAACTCGACCACGAACCGGTCCCCGGGGAGTTCATCAGGGTCGAGGTGATGGGAAAACCCTGCCTGGTGACCGTACTCGATGTGGATGACAAAAGCATCACCGTCGATGGAAATCACCCGCTCGCAGGCGAGACGATCACCTACGCGATCACCGTCGAGGCAATCCTCCCCCGGGACGGTTGAGCGCCCCGCCTGCCGGAACCGCAGAGGAATCGTCCGTCCGGCTGCCCGGTGAACACGACCGGAAAATCCGCAGCGCTCGACCCGGGGTTATGCCGTATCGGCCGGATATCCGTTCCATCCTCCCGTTCCCGCCCGGATCCATTCCGGCTGGTATTTATGCCGTCCGGCGAGAGTTCTTTTAATGGCAGCCGGTTCATCAACGAGCGGCAGATCGCCCCTGCGCCAGGCGGTCGTCGGCTTATTCGTACTCCTGATCGTCGTTCTCGCCCCCATCGCACTTTCGGGTTATCTCTACCCCGATCCCGAACCGGTGCACGTCAGGATCCTCGCGGTCAACGACTTCCACGGGCAACTGCCCGCCGGGCAGAACCTCGACGGCGAACCGGCCGGGAGCGCGCCGGTGCTTGCGTCGTACCTCGAATGCGCGATGGGGGATGCCGGCGAGGCCACGACGTTCATCGCTCTCCCCGGGGACGTCGTCGGAGCGTCGCCGCCGGAATCCGGGCTGCTGCTGGACGAACCCACCCTGCTGTTCTTCAACGGCCTCGCAGACGACTGCCCGGGCATGATCGCAACCTTCGGCAACCACGAGTTCGACCGGGGCACGGACGAACTGCTACGGATGGTCCGCGGCGGGAACGGTGCGACGACCATCACTCACCTGGCGGACCCCTACCCTGGTGCCGAAGCGGAGTACATCTCCTCGAACGTGGTCTGGAAGACGAACGGCACCCTTCTTTCCGCCCCCTACACGATCCGCGACGTCGACGGTGTAAAGATCGCATTTATCGGTGCCGATACGACAAAAACGCCCTCGATACAGAAGGCGGTCAACATCGAACAGGTCGTCTTTAACAACGAGACCGAGTCGATCAACCGCTGCATCCCGGAGATCCAGCAGAAGGGAGTGCATGCGATCGTCGTCCTCCTCCACGAGGGCGGCTCGCAGGACCCCTACGACGGTCCGACCCGGGAAGGGGGCAACGTGACGGGCCGGGTCGCCGGGATCGTCGCCGGCCTTGACCCGGATGTGGATGTCGTCCTCTCGGGCCACACCCATGCATTCACCAACGCCTACCTGGAGAACGCCGGCGGAAACCCGGTGCTGGTGACGCAGGCATACAGCTACAGCAGGGCGTTCGCCGACGTCGATCTCGTCATCGATCCCGTCACCGGCGAGGTAACTCGTAAATCGGCACGGATTGTCCCGGCATACAGTGATCAGCCGCCGGGCACCAGCCCCGACCCGGCGGCCTCTCTGTTGCTTGATATGAGCGAAGAGGCGGTCGGGCCGCTGACTGACCGGGTTGTTGCAGTTGCATCGGCGGATATCACGCGTGAACAGACCGGTGCCGGCGAATCCGCACTCGGCAACCTTGTCGCCGACGGTCAGCGGGCAGCGATGAACGCCGATATCGCGTTCATCACCACCGGCTCGCTCCGGGCGGACATAGCAGAAGGCAACGTCACCTGGGGCGACCTCTACTCCGTGCAGCCGTTCTCTGCGACCGTGCTCTCGATGACCATGACGGGCGACCAGGTCAGGGACGTGCTGGAACAGCAGTGGCAGACCCCGCTGCCGCCTCACAACCTCGCCGTCTCCGGGCTTATCTACACCTTCAACGATGAAAGGCCCGCCGGCAGCAAAGTTACCGAGATCCGGGTGAACGGCGCTCCTCTGGACCCGAACGCGGAGTATACGGCGGCAACGGTCGATTTCCTCGCGACCGGCGGCGACGGGTATACCGTCTTCAGGAAAGGTACGAATATCGTCAACGGCCCGTTCGACGTCGATGCACTGGTCGCGTATGTCGAGTCGCTCCCGGAGCCGGTGGATGCGAAGGCGGATGGAAGGATCGCGATGATCGCGTGAAGGGGCTGTCCGTTCACGCAGCCGGCCCAACCTATAAATAACGCCCCGCCACATGAGCCCCCGGGGGTCATCTGAGATGCCCGAATTTGCACAACCGTTCTCCGGGAACCATATGGAGCGTAAGCTGGACCGGGGGGAGCTCATACGGACGATCCGGTTCTCGATCGCCGCCGAGTACGAGGCCATCCAGTTATACAACCAGATTGCCGAGTCGACCGACGACCCGCTGGTCCAGAAGGTGATGCGCGATATCGCGGACGAGGAAAAAGAGCATGCGGGAGAGTTCCTGCGCCTCCTGCGGGAGCTTGAGCCCGCCGAAGAGGAGTTCTACCAGCACGGCTACGAAGAAGTCGAGGAGATGATCGAGGAGTTGAAGAAAGGCGGGAAGTGATTGCCCTTCCATGGCGGGGATTCGTGAAGGTTTGCCAGCGATCAAATCCGGCGCCGGAAACCCCGCCCGTCAGAGCCGGCTGTCACGATGCTTTCCTAAAAAGCATACACTCAAATACGACTTCGGGTGAAACTTCAGCGATGGAAACTCACACCGGAACGATCGCGGAGAGAGTGGTGCAGAAATGCGAGATGCTGATCGACCGGGTGGAGTTTATCGATCTGCACTTCTCCGAAGAGATTCTCACCGACAGGATACTCAGGAAGGCAATGTACAAGGAGTTCCAGGAAGCGGTCGAAGCCGCGGCCGACATCTGTGCCCTCATGAGGCGCAGTCTGGACTCTTCGGCGCAGGACGACTACAGCAACGTCGACTACCTGATCGAACGGGAGATCGTCCCGCCAGATCTCGGCCAATCCCTGAAGGAGGCAAACGGGCTCCGGAACAGGCTGGTCCATGAATACGACGGCATCAACGACCGAATAGCGTATGCCTCAATTGCACGGCTCACCGAAGCCCTGCGCGAATTTTCCGGGGTGATACTCACGTGGCTCTAGAGGTAACCGATACAGCACTCCTCGAACATTTCCGCGAGGTGCTGCCGTCCATCAGGGGTATCCTCGTCTACGGGTCGCATGTCAAAGGCTACGCAGACGAACGCTCAGACATCGACATCTGCCTCATCCTGCACGAGAGCGCCGACCGCGCTCCGGTCTACAGGCGGATGCTCACGGCGGGAGAGCGCTATGATATCGTCATCTTCGACGAGATCCCCTGGTACCTCAGGGGCGCGGTTCTTGAGGCGCATGCGGTGCTCTACGCCGACGATCCGGACGATCTGGACTACTGGCTCTATCGACAACTTGCTGTCTGGCGCGACATGAAGCGCCGGCAGATGCCGGTCTCATCCGGGGATCTGCTCCGCCGCGTCCGGTCGTGACCGCCTGCTCAAAAGAAGTGTTCCCGCCGTCGCAAAGGTTCCGGGTCCTGTTTCGACCGTTCCCGGAGATCACCTGGAGCGCAAAATCGTTTGCCGGCACGGCAGGTAATCGAGAAGGAGTTCTACCAGCACGGCTACGAAGAAGTCGAGGAGTTGAAGGCCGGGAAGTGATCTCCCTTCCCGTCACCTGATCCTGCAGGACTCGTCGTAGGATTTCTTGCAGTCGGGGCAGAGTGTCCGGGCCTTCTCGAGGTCCGGGTAGTTCTCTTCGGTGATCTCGTCGCAGGCCGCCCCGCAGATCTCGCACCAGAACTCCTTCGTCTCCTCTTTTTCTTTGCCCTTTATGCTGCGTCTTGTCATGTGATCCATCCTCCGTGCGGGTTACCGCTCTCCGTCATCAGTTATCATGCTTTCGCGTCACCACTGCCCGATCCCGGTAAGATCGAGCCCCACCTCCCAGAACCGTTCCTGAACCACCGGGTCGAGGGCGAGGGACGACGGCTGGGTCCACCTGGTCTCCTCGAAGTAGCCGCCGTTCACCGTCCCGGCTTCGGGGGAGGTTGCGAGGTACGTCTCCACCTTCGCCCCCTGTTCCGGCGGGGCGCCTTCATTCCCGCCGTGGATATAGGCCCGGAGGAGCTTCGTGTCGATCACCCCCGGGTGGAAGCTGTTCGCCGTCACCCCCGTCCCCTCGAGGGCCCGGGCGAGCCGGGCGGTGAAGGCGATGACCCCTACCTTCGATACGGCGTAGGCATCATAGGGGTCGTAGTTCGAGAAGCCCGGGAGGTTTCCCCAGTCGATCGACCCCACGCTCCTGTGGGCGATCGACGCGACGTTCACGACCCTCGCAGGAGTGCTCCTCGCAAGAAGCGGAAGAAGCTCGTGGACGAGCAGGACCTGCGAAAGAAAGTTCACGGCAAACGTTATCTCGATCCCGCCGGGTGCAACCTCCCGTTCCGGCATGAAAACGCCGGCGTTGTTGACGAGGACGTCGAGCCGGTCGTACGTCCCGGCGACCTCTTCTGCCAGATCCCGGACTCGCTCCTGCATCGAGAGGTCGGCGATGAAGAGGGCGAGCCGGTCGGAGCCGGTGGCCGCCTCCAGTTCCGCGAGGACTCTCTGGCCCCTCTCACGGTCCCTGCCGTGGAGCAGCATGCGGTGACCCTGTTCGGCCAGGGCGCGTGCGGTCGCCTTTCCGATACCGTCCGTCGAGCCCGTAACGAGGATAGTCTGCTCCGCCATATATGGCCCGATGCACATCGGCTCTATTTGAACGTGGTGGTGCAGGAGACCGGTGCGCAGATTCTTCCCGGGCCGGCGGACCGGATCGTCTCCCGGCCGGCATCCGGGCCGGATGCACAACGATGGTGCAGTTTCCCCTGGTTGTGGTGCACGACAAATCAAAAAGGTGATATGCTGCACCATAAACCTGTACTGCATGGTGCGATACTCGGTCACGATGGATGACGGCCTCGTGAAGGCGATCGACAGAATGCGTGAATTCCGGGGAATGTCCCGGTCGGAATGGCTCAACGAACTCTGCACGAAGTACCTCGATGGTGCATCGGCAAACGGCGTGCAGGCCGAGGTCCCCGCGGGGGTAATGCCTGCCAGCGTCCGGGAGCCGAACATGACCGACTACGAGGCCGCCTGCGCCAACTTCACGATCGACGTCCCCGAACACTTCAACTTCGGCTACGACGTGATCGACCGGTGGGCCGAGACCGACCGGAACAAGCTCGCCATGATCTGGGTGGACCAGAAGGGGAACGAGAGGAAATACTCCTTCCGCGATCTGCGGTATCTCTCCAACGGTGCCGCGAATATCCTCCTCAAATACGGCATCAAAAAGGGTGACCGGGTCATGCTGATGCTCCCGAGGGTCCCGGAGTGGTGGATCTTCGTCATCGCGCTCACCAAGCTCGGGGCGGTCTTCTGCCCCTGCCCGACGATGCTGACTCCAAAAGACATCAAATACCGGGTGCAGGCCGGGAAGTTCCGGATGATCATCACGAACTCCGAGAACGCCGCGAAAGTCGACGAGGTCGCCAACGCCTGCCCGCTGCTCGAAACCATGTTCCTGGTGGACGGGGAGCGCGAGGGCTGGGCGAGCTACCCGCACGAGCTCGAGTACCCCGCACCGGTATCGCACCACAAGGTCAGCATGCCGGTCGCGAAGAGGCCGAAGTCGACCGACCCGATGATGATCTACTTCACCTCGGGCACCACCGGCGAGGCCAAGATGGTGCTGCACGACCACTCCTACCCGCTCGGGCATATCATCACCGCCTCGCTCTGGCAGGACGTCACGGAAAACGACCTTCACCTGACCTTCTCCGATACCGGGTGGGCGAAGTGCGCCTGGGGCAAGATCTTCGGCCAGTGGATCGCCGGAGCCTGCATCTTCGTCTACGACATCCGGGGGAAGTTCGGCGCGACCGAGCTCCTCCCGCTGATCGAGAAGTACGAGGTGACCACGTTCTGCGCACCGCCGACGGTCTACCGGATGCTGATCCTCGCCGACCTCGACAAGTTCGACTTCCGGGATCTGCGGCACTGCTGCAGCGCCGGTGAACCGCTCAACCCCGAGGTGATCCGCGTCTGGGAGGACGGCACCGGGCAGCCCATTTACGAGGGCTACGGCCAGACGGAAACCGTCTGCTGCATCGCCACGTTCCCCTGCATGGAGCACAAGCCCGGCTCCATGGGAAGGCCTGCCCCGGGCTGGCATATCGAGCTCCACGACGACGACGGCAACCCGGTCGGCCCCGGTGAAGAAGGGCGGATCGCGGTCAAACTCGATCCCCGGCCGGTCGGGCTCTTCGTGGAGTACCTGGACAACCCCGAAGCGAACCGGGAGTCGTTCCAGAACGGGTTCTACTACACCGGCGACAAGGCGCGTATGGACGAGGACGGCTACTTCTGGTTCATCGGCCGTGACGACGACGTCATCAAGTCCTCCGGCTACCGGATCGGGCCGTTCGAGGTGGAGAGCGCTCTCATGGAGCACCCGGCCGTCCAGGAGTCGGCGGTCGTCGGGTCGCCGGACCTCATCCGGGGGATGGTCGTCAAGGCCTTCATCGTCTTAAAGCCCGGCTACCAGCCGTCCGAGTCGCTGGTCAAGGAACTCCAGGCCCACGTCCGGAATACTACCGCCCCGTATAAGTACCCGAGGGCGATCGAGTTCGTCCAGGAACTCCCGAAGACTATCTCCGGAAAGATCCAGAGGAACGTCCTGCGGGAGCAGGAGATGCGGAAGAGCAATAATGGGAGCTGAGAGGGCTTCCCCTGTTCTTTCCTATTTGGGCGACGCCACCGGTGCGCTGTGGTTTTCGTGGAATGCTGTTCGGTGCAGTTCTTTTGCCCTCTTGAGATCTGGGCGTCCTGTCCGTTGTCTTCAGCCTGTCATCTCAAGGTGATCACGCCCCGGAAACGGCTTTCCAGTGGATATCGCGATTGGGGGTGGGGCTGACGGGAGGGGGGCGAGCCCCCCTCCCCTGTCACCAGATGATACCTGTAACCCCACCCCACCCCACCCGGCCTTCGGCCTCCTCCTCCGCACCTGCGGTGCTCATGCTCCGGCCCTCCGGCCCGTCGCACTCCGCACCTGCGGTGCTCATGCTCCGGCCCCGAAAACGCTTCGCGTTTTCTCATGCTCCTGCCGTTCCGGCAGTCGCACCCTATGGCCCGTCGCACTCCGCACCTTCGGTGCTCATGCTCCGGCCCCGAAAACGCTTCGCGTTTTCTCATGCTCCTTCCCTTCGCACCTGACGGTGCTCACGCTCCCCCCTTCGGCCGGTCGCGTTCGGGAAGTCGCCTTCAACAAACCTGCTCGATAAAATTCTCAAGAATCTTCAGCCCGACCGCACCGCTCTTCTCGGGATGGAACTGGACCCCGTAGGTGAGCCCGGCGTTGACCGCCGAGGCGAAGGGGCGGATGTAGGCGGTGCTCGCGAGAGTGTGGTCCGGTGCGGCCGCCGCGTAGTAGGAGTGAACGAAGTAGACGTACTCCTCCTCGCGGAGCCCGTCAAAGAGCGGTGTCTCCCGGTCGACGCGGATGGTGTTCCACCCCATGTGGGGGACCTTCTCTCCGGCGGCCGGGACAAACCGTTTCACGTCTCCAGGCACGAGGCCGAGCCCGCGATGGACGCCGTGCTCTTCGCTTGAGTCCATGAGCATCTGCATCCCGAGGCAGATCCCGAGGAGCGGCGTATCGCCGGCGGCGGCAAGGACGGTACCCTGCAGGCCGCCGAGCATCTCCATCCCGTCCCGGAACGCCCCCACGCCGGGGAGGACGATGCCGTCGGCCGACGCGATCGCCTCCGGGTCCGCCGTGATCGTCGCCGCTGCTCCCGCCCGCTCCAGGCCCCGCAGCACGCTCCGCAGGTTGCCGAGACCGTAATCAATTATAACTATCTTCTTCTTCATCCGCATCTCCCCGTTTTCGCCACAGCCCGCGCTCGATCCAGTCGGGAGAGAGGCCCTGCCTCTCCTGCCAGCGGGCGAGTTTGCCGTGCCACATCGCCAGGAGCTCGGGGTGGGATACCCCGATGATTGCAAACGTCGCAAGGTCGCTCGAGGGGCACATGAAGCACCCGATGCGGTCGAGCCCCCGCTCGTAGAGGCGGTTGTAGGGGGCTTTCTCGCGGAAGATGTAGAGCCAGACGTGCATCGCCGTCCACTGCTGAATGGGGGCCGCCGAGAGCTGTTGCGGGACATGGGCGTTCCGCCAGACCCGCCGGCTCTGCATCCGCCGCACCGACTCGTACTTCCGCTGCCCGATGAACGAGAGGCATTCACCCCAGTGATCGCCGATCAGGCGGCCGACGGGGTGGAGTTTGCAGACCGTGCAGCACCAGCGGTCGTCGACGGCAGGCGGGCCGTTCTCATCGAACATCTTCCAGAATGCTTCTTCATCGCAGACCCGGAGGACTTCGAGCCCGTAGCGTTCCGCCACCTCGTCCACATTCTCGCAGGTCTCCGGGAACTCGAATCCCGTGTCGGCAAAGAGGAGCGGCACCGGGCCGAGCGCCTTTAAGACGACGAGCAGGGTCGCGAGGCTGTCTTTTCCGCCGGAGTAGGAGACCGTGGGCTTCTCGGGGTTCTGCTGGGCGACCTCCCGGACGAACCGGATGCTCGCGGCTTCGTAGTCCGCGAGGACCGGTTCGTTTGCCGCGACGACGTCCTCCCACGTCGCCTCGCCCGGGACACAGACCGACTGGACGTTCTTTCGCGTCCGGACGACGAGCCCCCGGTCCATCGTCCCGGCGGTGGCCGCATCGACCTTTGCCCTGCCGACGCCGATGCACTCGCCGGCCTTCGTCAGGATGAAGACTTCATCGTCTTCGGCGACGGCGGGATCGATCGAGACGAGGCCCGGTGCGAGGACGCTTGCTCCCGAACCGCGGATGGACGGGATCGCGCCGTCGTCGACGACGACGTAGCGCTTCGTCGGCTTCAGGTAAGCCGCGGCGGCAGGGCGTGGGAGTGGCTCCCAGCGCCGCTCCTCCGGGAAGTAGCGGATCGCGCCCACGACCGCGCCGCCAAGGACGATCTCGTCCATCCGGTCCTCGGCGGGAACTTTGTTGAGGAGCGCAATGTGCCCCTCCGGTATCAGCGGCGCTCCGAAATGTTCGCTGAATATTCGGTTGACCCGCTCGACATCGTCGGGAAACGCAGGGCGTGCGTCTCCCGGCGGCGTGACGGCTACCGGGCGGGTCGGGGTGCCGCAGGCGCAGATCCCGGAGAGCACGGGGGCGTGGCAGGAGTCGCACCAGCGGAGCAGGATCTTTCCGAGGTAGAGGCGAGGCATTCTCATATCCGTTGGAGAGAAACGGATAAAAGTCTTGGTGTATTCCAACCTTCCCCGCAGCATTCCGCTTGAAACGGGAATTTGCCAGCCGGGAGGCTGTCCCTGTCCCGTGGCGGCGTCTCGCAGCCGAGGTCATCCCGAAATGCCTCTGCCGGGAGGGGGACACCCATTCGAAGACCTCCGGTCTTCTCAAGCTCCCTCCGGTCGCACCTCCCGGTCCCTCCCCCGCGTGGCGATATCCGGGGGGAAGCCGTGTCAGGAATCTTGCGCAGAATGTCACCGAATTCTCCTAGAGCGCACATAAGAGCGTTCTAAACTATGTGGATCTTCAGCCGCGAGGCACTTTTGGGACGGCTTCGCCGATATCGGCGGATGAGGCCGCGGGTATGTATCCTCCCCGGAACACGATTCTCCGGGTGCGTCGGGGGGTGGGATGCGTACCATTAAATATATCCTCTGTCTCATAGTATTGTCATGTTCAATCATGTAGAATTGTGGCCGCTGCATTCGCATCGGCGTGTCACCGATTCTACGCTGGTGAAAGGAGATCCACCATATGTGCCGGGTGATTCCGTGACCCCCGTCTGCCGGCCGCTTCCGGTGAGCACCGGACGGCCTGCAGGGGGTGAGAGATATGCATGAGAGCAGGGGTGCAAAAAAGGCGTCATTGCGCGTTGCAGGAAAATCGCTCCGAAAGACCGAGGTCCTGGGACTGCTCATTTTCAGCCTCATGGCGGTCGTCATGCTTGCGGTCGGTGCCGCGCTCTTCTGTGACTGGCTCGCCGAACCGGGATCGGCGCCTGCGGGGACACCGGCCGAGCTCGGGCCGATAACGGGAGGCCTCGCGGTTGCCGGCGCGATCCCGGTTGTGGCCCTCGTGATAGGTGTCGAGGTGATCGGGGGACTCTCGCTGATCGCGCTCTATATGCTCTCCGGCATCAGGCGCGGGGCGTAAAGCTCCCGGCCCCCCGGCCCTTCCCGCGCTCGAGCGCCCTTTCGATCTCTTCATGGCCGGAGAGCGACAAAAACGTATGATTTCTCCTGAATCCTGGAAAAAGTGGCTGAGTGGACATAAAATTTATATCCTGACCGGTTAACATCAGATCTATCCCTCCTCGGGAAGGAGGTGTGTCACTCATGGCAAAGGAGAACAAGCCTCAGGGTAAGAAGCAGGAGAAGAAGGCGGAGAAGGTTCAGGACAAGGGCAGGAAGAACTAGGCCTTCAACCATTACATCCTCTTTTTTGGGCCGGGTATCCGGTTCGACACATCCTTCTCCCCGTTACTGCGGATCGCTCGCGACCATCGCCTTCACACCCTCCGTACCGCCCCGGCCGCCAGGGCGATGACGGGCACGATCTCCAGCCTCCCCGCCCACATAACGACGATGAAGAGCCACTTCGCCGCAGGACTCGTGCCGGGATTCATGAACCCGGTGCTGATCCCGACGTTGGCCGCGGCGGAGACGACCTCGAAGATGGCGTCGGCGGAGTCGAATCCGTCCTGCGGCGCGAGATGGAGCAGGAAGATGGTGGCGACCGCGACCATCAGGACGAAGAGCACGACGACGAGCATGCTCTTCGAGACCTCGTACTCCGGAAGGTGCTCGAGGATCGGCCGTCCGTCGTGCCGGAGCGGGGTGATCGTCCGCCAGCCGGTATGAAGCCTCTTAAACCACCAGCGAAGCATCTCAAGGCCGAGGATGATCCGGCCGAGTTTGATGCCGCCGGCGGTGCTCCCCGCCGATCCGCCGATCAGCATCAGCGCGGCAAGGACCATCACCGTCGTGCCGTACCAGCTCCCGGGGTCCGCGTTCTGGAACCCGGTGCAGGTGATGCCGCTCACGGTCATGAAGATGCCCTCCCGGAGGGCCTCGGCCGGAGCGAGGGACGAGATGGACACGAGGTCGAAGGTGACGACGGTGCACCCGGCAAGAATGAGCGCGAAGAGGAGGATCGCCTGCCGGTCCGCGAGGAGCAGAAACATCCTTTTGTAGTAGATGAGGAAGTAGAGCTTGAACGGCAGGGCCCCGGCGATCATGATCGGGACGACGAGCATCTCAAGGAACGGGCTCTCGTAGTAGAGGATGCCGGCCGTATGCACCGAAAACCCGCCGGTCGATATCGCCGTCATGACGATGTTCGCGGCATCCCAGAGGGATATGCCCGAGAGGAGGACGAGCCCGATGCCGAGGGCCGTGAGCACCAGGTAGATCCGCCACATCTCAAAGCCGGTGGCCACGACGCTCGGCATGAACGTCTCGGACCGCCCTTCCGAGCGGTAGAGTCTGAACCGGGTCAGGCCCGACCTGCCCGAGAGAGCGATGGTGAACGCGACGATCCCGAGCCCGCCCATCCACTGGGTCAGCGACCGCCAGAAGAGGATCGTCCTCGGCGTGGTATCGACAGACGGGAGGAGGGAGAGGCCCGTGCCTGTCCAGCCCGACATCGCCTCGAACACGCTGTCGGTGTAGGAGAGCCCGAGACCGAACGTATACGGCAGCGCACCTATCAGGGCGGCGGTGAGCCAGACCAGGGCGACCGTCGAGAGCGCGACGGAGAGGCGGGCTTCCCCCTCCGCCTTCGGGATACCGGCAAGCCAGACCCCGATGATACCGAACCCCGCCGGCGCCGAGGCCATCGGGAGGAGGAGATCGGTCTCGCCGTACCAGAGACCGACCAGGAGCGGGGTGCATGACACCAGCGCGATGAAGAGAAATATAAGCCCCAGCTCCGGAGCGACGATCGCAAACTGGCTGTTTGCCGCCGGCAGTATCTTTTTGCCGGAAAGCGCCGGGAGAAAATGGTTTTTGCGATGGTGCATTATCGCGCCCGATGCGGGTCTCCAGCCGCACCGCGGAGATACTTCTATCCGCTATATGTACGTTTTGATTCCGCTGCGGCTGTGCCGTGCGCCGGGACCGGTGGACTCCTCCTGCCCGTCCGGGCGGTTCCCACCGGACGCGATCCCGGGATCCTGCAGGAAACGGTGTTGCGGTCGGGAACCTCCGGATACCGGATTGCGACTGGCCGGACCGGGATGCCCTGCCTGTATCGCCGGAGTGGCGAATCCGGTGCCAACCTGTTTTATCTGGGAAATAGTATATATGTACAAAATGTATTGCCGCCGGGACGAATAACGTCTCAACGTCGTATGGGTGTGGACGCCACGGAGGCTTCCCCTGCAGAATACGTAGAGGAGAGAACGTAGGTATGCGAATATCCGGACTGGAGCTGGAGTGGTAGATGAAGAGCATGTCCAATGCGTCCCCGGCAGTTCTGCTGCGGATGTTACAGGATGCCGACCCTGCTTCTGACCCCCGGGCGTGGGAGAAGTTAAAAGCCGGCATCGATGCCCTGCTCGCCGAGAACCGGGATCTTGCCGCCCGAAACGTCCGGACAGAGCTGGAGCGCGATGCGCTCTTCGCCGCCGTAGGCAGGCAGGGGATCGTCTACGACGCCGACGGCGGGGTGATCGTGGCGGGTCCGGGCGACGAAAACCGGATAGCCCGGTCACTTTCGGGGATGCAGGATGCGCCGCTCCGCTATCCCGACGGCAGGCCGGTTAGGCCCGAGGACCTTCCCGGGCACCGGGCACTCAGGGGAGAGACGCTTGAGTCCTGCCGGTTCGTCATCCCTGACCCCGGGGACGAGGAGACCCACGTTACCGTATCCGCCTCGCCCATCGTGACCGGGGAGACGATCTCCGGTGCCGTCGTCACCTGGCAGGACGTCACCGGGGAAGAAAAGACCCGCCGCCGCCTCGCGGAGGCGAATACCCTGCTTGAGGGGCTGTTTGAGAGCCTCGGCGACATCGTCGGCGTCCAGTTGCCGGACCATACGATCCTGCGCTACAACCGTGCCGGCTACGAGATGCTCGGGATGACGCCGGAGGAGGTGAAAGGGCGGAAGTGCTACGAACTCATCGGGCGGACCGGGCCCTGCGCGGTCTGCGCGACGGATCTTGCGCTCGCGAGTAGAAAGCAGGAGGTTGTCGAGAAGTTCGTGCCCGAACTCGGCCGTTACCTGGAATGCCGCTCAAGCCCGATCCTCGACGAACAGGGGGAAGTGGCGTTAATCGTCGAGCAGCTCTACGATATCACCGACCGGAAGCGTGCCGAGGAGGAGCGCCGGGAGAGCGAGGCGACGGCCCGCGCTCTCCTCGACGCTCCCGAAGAGACGATCGTTCTCCTCGATACGGAAGGCAGGCTTATCGACGTCAACGAGACGGCGACCCGGCGGTTTGCGCTCTCCCGTGAGGACCTCCTCGGCACGAATGTATGTGATCTTCTCCCGCCGGACATGGCGGAGACGTACGCGGCCCGCTTCCACGAGGTCGCCGCCTCAGGCAAGGCCGCACGGTTCGAAGATACATGGGAAGGGCGCCTGTACGACGCCGTTCTCTACCCGGTCGGGGACGCAAACGGTGCCGTCGCCCGGATCGCGGTCATTACGAGGGATATCACCGATGTGAAGCGGGCGGAAGATGCCCTGCGGAAGCGGACGCAGGACCTGAACGAGCGGATAAAAGAACTTTCGACCCTTTACGCGGTATCACGCATCATCGAGCGGCCGGGGATCTCGCTTGACGCAATCTTCCGCGACGCCGTTCTGGTGCTCCCTTTGGGCTGGCAGTACCCGGAGGACACCGTCGCCAGGATCACGGTACGCGGGCGCGAGTACAGGACGGAGCGGTTCCGGGAGACGCCCTGGCGGCAGGCGTCTCCGATCGTCGCCCACGCCGAGACGGTCGGGACGGTGGAGGTCTGCTACCTCCGCGAGATGCCCGAGGAGGACGAAGGCCCGTTCCTCGCCGAAGAGCGGTCGCTGATAGATACTATCGCCGGACGTCTCGGGAGGACGGTGGAGCGGTTCCAGGCGCGGGACTCCCTCGAAAAGAGCGAATCACAGTTCCGGGAGATCACGCAGCAGAGTTTCGATATGATCTATACCTGCTACCACGAGGGCGGGATCGCCTACATCTCC
>JASGMC010000033.1 GCA_030156625.1 Methanoculleus sp. | reverse complement strand
ACAACCGCAGCAATAGGTAGATCTGCCATAATCTAATTCCACCTCTAAAAAGAGGTGTATGAGTTAATATTTAAACGTTTCGGGATTATCTCGGAAATTTGCGTTTCTCTTTGCCATTGAGGACACATCCGGACAGTGCATCACGATACATGGCAGAGAATCAGGCCTATTGGAAAACGCCAGATATTGGGGCATCTGGCCCATGGGCGCATAATTCACGGTTTTTTCGACTCCACCAGTGATTTCGCGAGCATTATTGCATTGGTATAATCTGCTGAGGCGCGCGACGTATCCACGAAATTTTTGTCGATATTTGCCACCGGAGCACCATGCCCGGCCCCTGCTCCGAGGAACGTGAGCGTACGGAAGATCAGGTTTCCGGAAACCCCGTCGGGGGCGACGACCACCCCGTACCGTCCCACTGCCTCCTCGATCAGGATCTCGGTGTGCTCCGCACCGGTCAGGCGGGCGACGAGCTCGGCATCCGCCATCGTCCGGTCGACGACCGGGTGCCGCCCGAGATCCCCGAGCCGTCCCCCCGAGAGGACCGCCGTCCCTTCCGGCAACCCGAAACTGCGGGCGATATCCCTGCCGACTCTGACGAACCGCACCTTCTCCTCGACCGTCCAGCCCTCGTCGACTCCGACCGGGGCAAGGAGAAAGAGGTGCCCGTCGGCGGTTTCGATAAGGGCGATCCGCTCCAGGTGGTCGACACCCGCAGCCAGCTTGAGGACATTTAAGGTGGAGGACGCAGGCAGGGTGCCCCTGACGGCAGCGTCTATCCTGCCGGCATAGAGAGCCTCGATGAGAGCGACCTCCGGCTTCTCGGCCTCGACGACCGTAACCGCATCACCGAACGTTCCGGCAGTCCCGGGGTGGGAAAAAAGGATCAGGTCAACCTCCCTGGCGACCGCCCGGGCGGTCGCCAGGATCCTCGCATCAGGAGACGCCGCACCAAGCCCGACCGTTACCGGCATGCCCCTCCTTCAGTGAAGATCCGCATGATGCCGTTCTGGTCCAGGTCGAAGACCTGCGTCTCCCGGCCCAGGTACCTGATGGCCAGCCTTCTGCTTCCGTTAATCTCCCCGATGGGAGCTGCGGTGAGACCGGCATCGCCAAACCGGCGGCAGACCTCCTCCACGTTCTCCTCTTTTGCGGTCAGGATGAATCCCATGCCGGGATACATGCGCACCCACTGCTCGAAGGGAAGGGCAATCGCAGAGAGGTCCGGCCGGGGTATCGCCTCAAGGTCGAGCACCGCACCCTTCCCGCTCACCTCAAGGAGCATACCGAGGGTCCCGATCACACCCGGGTTGCTGATATCCTTGCCGGCCGTCACCAGATGGTCCTTGCCGAGATCCTCCATCACCCGGATCTGCGCCCGAACCTCCTCTGCCGACTTCATCGTGACCGAGTCCCAGTTGAAGCAGCTTGACGGATGTACCCGGCCGTCGAGGTCTATCGCCGCAATCACCCGGTCACCCTCCTCTGCCGTATTCGAAAAGATCAGCTGGTTCATCCTGGCCGTCCCGAGGATCGCCACATCCACAACGCTGTAGGGTGTCTCCGGGTGCAGGTGCCCGCCCACGATCGGGACGCCGAACTGCGCGGATGCGGCGACCATGCCCCGGGTCACCTCGTCGCGGATCCGGTCGTTCGTGACGGAGAGGATATCGACCAGCGCAACAGGTCTCCCCCCCATGGCGGCGATGTCGTGAACGTTCACGAGCACGGCACAGTACCCTGCCCAGAACGGATCCGCTTCCATCAGCTTGCTCCAGATACCGTCCGCCGCAAGCAGCAGCGCATCCTCTCCGTTATGCCGGATGACCGCAGCATCCTCACCGAACGAAGCGACAACATCAGGGCTCTCCATCCGGAGAGACCGGATCATATTCCCGATCGTCTTCTTCCGGGTAACGCCCTCGTATTCCCTGACGGCCTGTGCTACCGTATCGGTGGAGCAATCCTTCACCACAAGAACACCAACACTCCACGTTTCTTTATTGTATTCTGCCTCATCAGAGATAATGTATTTGATTCACCGATATTATGCACTCTGCTCCGGGAACCGATCACGGCGGAGGTGAGCCGCCCCGCCCCGATCGGGAAGCGGGCTCTGGCAGGCACCCGGCCGGGACGGACACGGCTCTCTCCCGGCGTCTCCCGGGAACAGTCCCTGCATCCGCACCGGGGTGGTATTTTTGATGCACCGCGTCGAATAGATCGGTATGGACTGGGTGGAGAAGTACAGGCCGCAGCATCTCCAGGACGTTGTGGGGAACTCCGGCGCCGTCAGGCAGATGTACGAGTGGGCGCGGGACTGGTCGCGGCAGAAGAAGCCGCTGATCCTGTACGGGAAACCCGGTATCGGCAAAACCTCGAGCGCCTACGCCCTTGCAAACGACATGAACTGGGAGGTGGTGGAACTGAACGCCTCCGACCAGCGGACGAAAGCGGCCCTTGAGAAGGTGGCGGGTGCGGGTTCCACCACGGCCAGCCTCTCCGGTGCGAGCCGCAAGCTCATCCTGCTCGACGAGGCCGACAACCTGCACGGGCAGGCGGACCGGGGCGGGGCGAAGGCGATCGTCGAGATCATCGCGGCGTCGCGGCAGCCCATCATCCTGATCGCAAACGACTACTACTCCCTCTCAAGAGAACTCAAAGCGGTCACGGAGCCGGTACAGTTCCGGGCGCTCCAGGCCCGTTCGATCGTCCCCCGCCTCCGCCAGATCTGTGCCGCAGAGGGCGTGACGTGCGATCCTCTCGCGCTCGACGCGATCGGGAGCCGTGCCGGCGGGGACGTGCGGGCCGCGGTGAACATGCTCTACGCCGCGGCTATCGGGAAGGAGCGCCTCGCGGCGGATGATGTCCACACCTCCGCAAAGGACGAACGCTCCACCATCTTCGAACTGGTGGGAGCGGTCTTTAAGGGTCGGAGGGACGCCGACCTGCTCCGCATGGCGGTGGAGGTCGAGGATACCCCCGATACCGTCGAGCAGTGGCTCGAGGGGAACCTGGACCATATGCCCGATCCCGTCTCCCGGGCGAAGGGCTACGCCTGCTTGTCGAAGGCGGACGAGTACATCGGCCGGACCTACCGGCGGCAGTACTACACCCTCTGGCGGTACGCGAGCGCGGTCATGCTCCTCGGCGTCGCCGACGCCGCCGGCGGGCACGGTGTCCACGGCCGTATCATGCCGCCGTCGCGATGGCAGAAGATGGGGGCGTCGAAGAAGCAGAAGGCGGTCAGGGCGGGTCTCGCCCGGAAACTCAGCGAGATGACGCATATCCCACAGGACGCACTGCGTGAAGACTTCTTCACCGCTATCAGCATCCTCGTCGAGCAGGACCCCGCGGGCTACGTCCGCGAGTTCGAGCTCGATGCCGACGAACTGAACCTCTTCATCCACGACAAGGCCCGGGCCGCGAAGGTGGTCAAAGAGGTGGCAAAGGAGGAGAAGGCGAAGGCGAAGAAGGCCTCCGCCAAAGAGAAGGGGGCCGGCAGGGGCAGAAAGTCCAGAGACGACGACCCTCCCGCCGATGCCGGGGAGACGCGACGGGATCCTCCCCCGGGCCAGGCAACGCTCTTTTAGCGTGTCGAGGCACACCTCGATGGGGCGGTTAAAGGGTTAGGATTTTCCCCGGGTTCACCCCGGGCACTGGACCGTGGTGGCTACGCACCTTCGGTGCTCGAACTCCTGCCGTCCGCTACACTCCCGGCAGTCGTTCCCCGCCCCGAGGGGCGGGGGCAGTGCGTGGCGATAGCCACGGGAAAGCCGTGCCCGGGTGTGGCCCCGGGATTGGGGGCTCCCGGAATGAACAGGTAGGGTATATCAGTATATTGCGAAATCCGAACGGCAATCTCTCCCTTTTAGGTGGAAACGAGCACCAAAATTGGAACAGAGGTTCAATAGGGTCGACAATTTGGGATCATTTCACTACAGGGTGCGGCGGTGGTAGCGGTGGAGGAGGGCCGCGCCGCAGTCCACGACCTCGCCGCCGTCCCCGTAGATCTCACACCCCAGGTGGTAGACCAGGAGATCGCTGTCGATCCGGCGGGCAAGCGCGATCAGCGGCGGGACCATCTCCACGCCGGGGCGTACGGCGTAGATCAGGTCCGCACCCGCATAAAGCCGGAGATCCGGTTCGAAGATATCGTCGGTCGCGACGGTGAGCCCGTCGTGCCGGATGCCGGGCCTGATATCGGTGCAGAGCATAAGAGCCCCGGCGGCCGCGACCAGCCGTGCGGCCTCGGGATTGTTGCCGACGCCCACCTCGACGACCCGCCGGTAGCGGGCGGCAATATACTCCCCGATACCCCGTTCAATATGTTTATACCGACACATTACCCAGAGATTAGGTAATGGGCATCAATATCCTTTGGGACCAGCAGGCACCGGGAGGTATCGAACTCCCGGTCGTCCGGGTGATTGCGATGATCCTCGGGAAGGACCCCGGGCTCGTCGAATATCCGTTCATCATCGACGGCTACGACCGGAACCGCAACCAGCACGATGCTCAAAAGATCCTGGACCGCCTGCAGGACACCCTCACGCGCAGGTACGATATCGACGGCCCCCTGCTGCTCGTCACCTCCCGGGACCTCTACGTCAACGGGTGCGACTTCGTCTTCGGTCTCGCGAGGCCGGCATGCGGCGTCGCCGTCGTCTCGACCGCCCGCCTCTCAAACGACTACTACGGCAGGACGCCGGACGACGCCGACCTCATCGACCGGACCGCGAAAGAAGGAGCGCACGAACTCGGGCACCTTCTCGGGCTCGACCATTGCGAAAACCCCGAATGCGTCATGTTCCGGCCGCGGACACTGGACGAACTGGACCGGAAGAGAAAGATGCTCTGTCCGGCCTGCAGGGAGGCGCTCGCGGTGCGGGAAGAGGGGTGACTTACCATGGCGGCCGCCGTCCGGGGGGCGACAACTCCCGTCGGGAGTCCTGTCCGGCGCTCCAGAAGGAGAACCGCGCGGGCCGGCCAAAGAAAGTATTAAACAAAAGTTATGGGAAACTTAGGAGTGCATTACCATGGGATACTCGTCATCCTTGATTCAGCGAAAGTTCAAAGACATCGTCGGGAGGCGCTACGATTCGGTCCTCAAAGAGTACCATGAGTTCCTGCTGACCGAAGAGGAGGTCCTCGTCCCTGAGGTCCGGTCCATCCTGATGCCGCTCGATTTCTTTGTCCATGACATCACCAATGAGGCCATCGACGTCCTCTCCGCCTACGACGCCACCATTTCGCTTGCCTACATCACCGATGCCGGGGTAGTCGAGCTCCTCGAACGGGCGCTCAACCATTCGTCGACGGAGGAATTCCAGGCAAAGAAGGAAGAGTACGGCCGGAAACTCCTCGAACGAACCGCAGCAAAACTCGAAGAACACGGCCTTTCGACCCAGACGCGGATGTTTGTCGGACATAAGGGCGACGATGTCGTACAGATGGCAAAGAACCACGACATGGTCGCGCTATGCCGCCGCTATGCCGACGGGGAGTCGACCGACGCCTCGATCAGCCCGATTGTCCTGCGCATCTGCCAGCGGGTGGAGACCCCTGCGCTCATCTACTGACGGGTGCATCGATGGAAACGGTTGCACTGATCGCGATAGCGGTCTTTCTCTTCACCTATGCCCTGATCGTAGACGAGCGGATCCACCGGGCGGTGGCCGCCATGTTCGGGGCGGCGATCGTGGTCTTCATCGGGATCGTCCCCTGGGAGGCGCTCCTCGAGCATGTCGATTTCGGGACGATCCTGCTCCTGATGGGGATGATGATCATCGTCAACACCGCCCGCGGCAGCGGCCTCTTCGAGTACATCGCCATCCGGACGGCAAAATTCGCAAAAGGGAGTCCGATCCGGGTCCTCGTCCTCTTTGCGCTCGTGACCGCAGTGGTGAGCGCCTTCCTCGACAACGTCACCACGGTCCTTCTCCTCACCCCGATGCTCCTCTACATCGCGAAGGTGATGAAACTCAACCCCATCCCGTTCCTGGTCACGGAGATCTTCGCCTCCAACGTCGGCGGGGCCGCGACACTCATCGGAGACCCCCCGAACATCATGATCGGCTCCGCCACCGGTCTGTCGTTCAATGAGTTCGTGATCCACCTCGGCCCCATCATGGTCATCGACATGGCGATCCTTCTCCTGATGATGTACCTCATCTACGGCCGGTCCATGAAGGTGGACCCCGAAGAGCGGGAAGAGATGGTCCGGACCCTCAACAACCTCGACGAGTGGGCGGCGATCGTCGACCGGTCGCTCTTCAATAAGTCTTTGGCCGTTATCGGGTTCGTGATCCTGCTCTTCTTCGTCCACGACCGGATCGGAGAGATCCTGCACGTATTCCTGCCGTTTGTCGATCCGGCGATGGGGCTTGAGCCCGCGGAGGTGGCTCTCATCGGGGCGGCGATCCTCCTCTTCTGGAGCAGGCAGTCGCCGGAGGAGATCTTTGAGAAGATCGAGTGGCCGGCCCTCTTCTTCTTCGGCGGGCTCTTCGTCATCGTCGGCGCCCTCGTCGAGACCGGGATTATCGCGAACATCGCCGCGGTCATGGTCGAGAACGTCGGCTCGACCGGGGAGGCGATGTTCATCGTAACCTGGTTTGCCGCCATCGCTTCGGCGATCGTGGACAATATCCCCCTGACCGCGGCGATGATCCCGCTCATCCAGGACCTCGGGGCGACGATGGACGTCTACCCGCTCTGGTGGTCGCTCGCCCTCGGTGCATGCCTCGGCGGCAACGGCACCGCCATCGGGGCGTCGGCAAACGTCGTCGTTATCGGTATCGCCGAGCGTGAGGGAATCGGTATATCCTTTGTCGACTTCCTGAAGGTGGGGATGCTGGTGCTCTTCGTGACGGTTGCGGTAGGTCTCGGAATACTCTGGCTGAAATTTGCGATGTGAATGACATGAAGATTCTCGTGCTTATTGATGGTTCGAAGTGGAGCCAGAAGGCGGCTCTGCACGCGATTGAACTGGCAAAACGGAAAGATGCCGAGGTGGTCCTCTTCTCGGTGCTGGATATCAGGGAGGCCAAAGCGATGGCGTTCAACTTCTGCGCCCAGAGCGGCATCTGCGACCAGTTGAAGGACTACGAAGGCCGGATCTGGAAGGACATGCGTGAGAGTATCGAGGGCGATCAAAACAGCATCCTCTCCCGCTACCGGGGGGAGAAGATCCGGTGCTCGTCAAAGATCGTCGAGGGGCGGATCAGGGACGAAGTCCTCAAAGAGGCAAACTCCGGCGAATATGGGCTGGTCGTCATGGGTGCTTTCGGCAGGAGCGGAAAGGCCCGGATCAGCACCCTGCTTGAGGAGATCGGCGGCACGGTCAGACCGCCGCTGCTCGTCGTCCGGTAAATCCCTCTTTTTTGTGGCCGGGTCGCCCCGTGCCGTGCGGTTTCATCTTGCCTGTTTAGTAAGCGGATGCGATCTCACACGAACGTGCGAAGGGGGTCACCAGCAGCCACACAGGAAGAATGTACAAAAATTGGCTTTGTTGAAACCCTGTTCTGATCTTCATCCTTACCCTGATGAGGCTGGTGCCGGACCACGCATGTCCTCATGCAGTGGACCGTGGTGGCTATCGCCATTGGAGGTGGGGCTGACGGGGAGTGCGATGGGCGGAACGCCCGGAGCATGAGAAACTCGAAGAGTTTCGAGGGGGGAGCATCCCCCCTCCCCTGTCTCCATCCCTTAAGGAAGCGTGTAACCCCCACCCCGCCCGGCCTCCGGCCTCCTCCTCCGCACCTTCGGTGCGATACCCGGTGGAAAGCCGTGCCCCTGAGTACCCCTGATTGCGGCCATCTGGAGCAAACAAGTGGGGGTTCAACAGGCCAAAAAAAAGAGAATCCCTCCCGGCCGGGACTGCTGACGCCCTACTTCTCCACCCGCTCAAGGTCGTCCGAGAGGTCGACCATCCAGAAGTCGCCGCCGACCGGGAGGCGCATGGTGAAGTTCGTCGTGGTGCCAAGTTGCACGGTGCCCTCCGTCAGGGTCATATCGAGCAGGTGACCGCCAGCGGCGCGGTCGCCGGTGATGAAGTGAAGGTGGTATCCGGGAACGTTAACCCCTTCTGCGAGTGCCGGTGTCCAGAACCCGACGGCAGTCCCGGTGACGTTTTCGAACGTAAAGACCGTCTGGTTTGCCACCACATCGGCGAGCCGTGGGTAGGGCTTCTCCTGGACGGGCACGCTCCGCGCCACCACACGGGAGAAGGTGCCGTCCATTCTAATCGCGTAGAAGAGGTTCTTTGAAGGGAGCTCCGTCTCCAGGTAGCCCTCGAGAGCGGTCAGGTTCATCGGCTCCTCGATCGCGATCGTCATGTCCGGGTCGAAGAAGGTCGCGGCCGCGAACGGTGTCGTCGCGTTTCCGGCGACCGGGTAGGCCCGCCCGTCGGTCCGGACCAGGTACCATTCGCCGTCGACGCCGACCAGTTCCCCGTCGAGCCGGTCGCCGCACCCGATCCCGAGATCCCCGTGTTTCGCAAGCTCGTCAAACGTCATGCTGCCGTCGTAGACGCCCTGGAGGAGCGCATCGATGGTCGATACCTGGAAGAGCGTCTCCCGGTCGGTATCTCCACCGGGCGCGGCGGGGAGGGGAGCGGCCGCAAGGCCGATGCACGCCCCGATGATGAGGGAGGCGACGGCAATGACGATGTAGCGAAGCCGGGTGTCTTCAGCCATGAAGCGCCCCTCACAACGCTCCGATATCCTCGTACCAGAGGTCGGGGCGTTTCTCGATGAACGCCTGCATCATCGTTTTGCAGACGTCGAGGTCCAGGTCGAGCACCTCGACCCCGTGGGACTCGAGGAACTCCCGCGCTCCCGGGAAGTTTGCCGACTCCCCCGCCACGACCTTCCCGATCCCGAACTGGACGGCTGCTCCCGCACAGAGGTAGCAGGGCATCAGCGTGGAGTAGAGCGTACACTCCGCGTAGTTCTGGATCCTCCCGGCGTTCCTCAGGCAGTCGATTTCGGCGTGGAGTACGGGATCGTTGTACTGGACACGGCGGTTCCGTCCTCGCCCGATGATGCGGCCGTCCCGCACCAGCACCGACCCGATGGGTATTCCACCTTCCTGCAGCCCGATCTCCGCCTCTTCGATGGCGCACTTCATGAATAAATCCATAATGTTCCCCCGGGCGCTCAATTTCGTATATAAATCATCTGCAACGCCCAATCAAATATATGGAGTCCTTCCTGGATTATAAACGCATACGGAATGGAGACGGCAATCCCGGATCCGGTTGATGAAATTACTCCCCGAAGGATGCTCCTGCCTCCGGCCCAAGACGGATAACGTATCCGATTGCGTATATGTATAACCGGAGATCGTCACAGAGAGTCCAGCAGGGTCGAAGCGACCCCAAAAAGGACATTCGACAACAGGAGTCAGTCTCCCGTCAGATGCTCGGGATCTCACGCTCGGTCCCGATCTCGTCGAGCGCCTGCCGGCCGGCAAGCCTGACGTCGCGGTCGGCGTCGCCGAGGAGGCGTACCAGGGGCTCCCTGGCCCGCGGGTTGCCGATCTTCCCGAGCGCCCATGCCGCCGTCCTCCGGACACGGGGTTTTGCATCGTCGAGCAGCCGGATCAGCGGTTCGACTGCCCGGGGATCACCAATCCTCCCGAGCGCCCATGCTGCGCCTGCGCGGACCCAGGGGCTGTCGTCCTCCAGGCTCCGTATCAGCGGGAGGACAGGCTCGCGTCCATCAAGGAGCCCGAGTGCTTTCGCCGCCTTCCACCGGACATCGACATACTCGTCGTCCAGCGCCCCGATAAGCGGTTGCACCGCACGACTATCGCCCAGCTCCCCGAGCGCATCCGCGGCCCGCCACCGGGCGTTGAGGTCCCCGGATTCAAGCATCGAGAGGTACCTGTGAAGTTTTTTCTCCCTGTCGAGGCCTTCGATCTCTCCTCCCGGTACCGGCGCATCCTCACCTGCCATAGGCCACCCCACGCCCATCTTGGGGCACCCGGGTATAAGGTTTTGCCCCCGGGGAGATGCGTTTGGGAGGTGCATTTTTCTACTCTCGCTTCCTTCACCATAGTATGGAGAGTCCGACCGGTATACCGGAGGGTACGACATTTCCCCCGGACCTGGAACGCCTCGGCATCGCCCCGGGAGCAAAGATCGATATCAGGGACCTCGATACGATGGGCAAGCGCCACAACTTCCACGTTTTCCTCTACTTCGAGGAAGACCTGGCGAAGTCTTCCACGCTCCGGGAAGACCTGCAGGAGTACTGCGACGTCCCGGACCTGGAACGTCCGTTCATCAGCCTGGATGCGTTCCTCCGGTTCGCCACCGAATCGGACCCCCTCTTCACCCGGCGCCTGGACGAGCTCCCGCTGGTCGTTGAGGTCGTGGCCTACGGGGAACTCAGGACTCAGGAGGGGGAACTCGGGCCGTATGTCAAAGGAGTGATGCCGTTCCTTGACGAACTCCCGATGGAGGATACGGCCGGCGTATCCTGACCCCCTGCAGACTGTTCATCCGGACGCTTCGGGAAATTTTATGGCCCGAAGCCCCATACCGGCCGAGCAAGAATCTTTCCCGCACCACATAAAGATCGGAAACCTATTTTACCCCGGCGTTCCACTTCCCCTATCGTGGGTAGCCGGGAACAACGATCTGCCCGTCCCGACGGGCGGGGTGCAAAGTGAGCCGAACCCGGAACGGAACCTGATATTCACGGGAATGTTGCCGCATTGACAGATAATGACTGCTTCACGGACGAAACGACGGTCCTCTCCAGGCCACCCTGGGGCACCCATGCCTGCCTCGTCTACCGGAGCCGGCACGACCTCATCGACACCCTGGTGCCTTACTTCCAGTCGGGACTGGAGCAGAATGCCTGCTGCGTATGGATCACCGCAGAGCCCCTGCAGGCAGGTGAAGCGAAGAAGGTCCTCGCAAGAAGCGTCAAAGGCCTGGACCGGCACCTGAAGCGGGGCCGGATCGAGATCCTGGACGCACGCGACTGGTACCTCCGGGACGGCGGCTTCTCATGCTCCGCTACATTGTACAGCTGCGTCAGGAAAGGACTCGAGGCACAGGAGAGGGGTTACGAAGGCCTGTTCATCTCCGGGAACGTCTCCTGGCTGACAGGGGCGGAATGGAACGTTTTCATGGAGTACGAGGCAATGGTCAACCGGGCCATCGAAAACAGCCGGATCGCCGCCGTCTGCGCTTACCCGCTTGATGCCTGCGGGGCACGCGAACTGCTGGAGATCGCCTCCACCCACCAGCTGGCCGTCATCCGGCAGGACGGGGCATGGCGGCGGATCGCCCTGGCAGGGGAGGCAGCGCCCCCGGATGAAGAGAAGAGATGGGCTATCGGCCAGCTTGAAACGAACATCGTGCAGTTCGCGACCCTTGCCGACCGGATCCGCCATCCCCTTCAGGTGCTCGTGGCGCTCGCGGATCTGACCGAGAACGAACAGTCAGATGTGATCCGGCAACAGGCACGAGAGATCGATGCGGTCGTCAGGCAGCTCGACTCCGGCTGGGCGGGATCGAGGGCGGTCAGGGATTACCTCCTGAAACACGACCTTGCCGGGCGCGACCCGGCACCGGTCACGGAACCCGGACCGTGCCCGCACCCTTCAGGATATCCAGACTCACGTCGAAGTTCCTGACCGTATGGGTGAGCGCGCCCATGCTGATGACGTCGACCCCGGTCGCGGCGTACCCGGCGACGTCGTCACCGGCAACCCCTCCCGAGACCTCGAGGGTCACCCGCTCCCGGAGGCCCCGCCCGACGAGCTCCCGGACAGCCTCCCGGACCGCGTCCGGCGCCATGTTGTCGAGCAGGATAATATCGGCCCCGGCAACTGCAGCCGTGATTCCGTCCTGTGCCGTCTCGACCTCCACCTCGACCGTCCGGTAGAGGCTCTGCTCCTTTGCCTTCCGTATCGCTTCCGGGAGCGGCACCAGCGCGAGGTGGTTATCCTTGATCAGGACCATGTCCGAGAGGCAGTGGCGGTGCGGGTCGCCCCCGCCGAGGATCACCGCCTTCTTATCGAGCATCCGCAGTCCCGGGGCGGTCTTCCGGGTGGCGGCAACCCGCACGTCGGGAGAGACCGCCCGGACGGCGTCGACAGACTCCCGGGTCCGGGTCGCAATCCCGCTCATGCGCCCGATGATGTTGAGCGCCGTCCGCTCAAGAAGAAGGATCGCCCTTGCGCGGCCTTCGAGTTCGAGGAGGGGCGCTCCCGCGGCAACCCTCCTGCCGTCGGCGGAATGCTGGCGGACCGCGACCCCGAAGTGCTCGAAGAGCGCCCGTGCTTCCTCGAGGCCGGCGACGATTCCCGCATCCTTCGCCCGGATCACCGCCCGGCAGGCGACGTCGGGGACGACCGCTTCGGAGGTGACGTCGCCCCACGGCGCATCCTCCCGGACAAAACGGAGCAGATCCTCGATCGGGATCATCCGCGCTCACGCTCCGACAGCGATCATCCTCTCGATCGCCCGCCGCGCCCGGTCCATAACCTCCGGAGGGAGGATGACCTCGTGCTCCTCGGACTCAAGCGCCCGGCGGAGATCTTCGAGATAGATCTTCTTCATATCCGCGCAGACAGCCTCCGGCTTCTCGTAAAAGACTCTTCCGGGGTAGAGTACCCGCAGGCGGGAAGCCATCTCCCGTTCGGTGAAGATCGACCAGGGCTCGTCCCCGCCGGCCGCGGCGTCCCGGACCATGCCCCCCGTGGAGGCTATCCGGTCGGCCTGCTCCTGGATCTCCGGCGGGCATTCGGGATGGCAGACGATCTGACCGCCTTTTCTCCGGGCGGCCTCGACGTCGGCAAGGGTGAACCCCGTATGGACGTAGCAGTGACCGCCGGGAGGCAGGGGAATGATCGTTTTTTCGGGGAGTTCCCGCTGGACGTATGCCGCGAGGTTTGCGTCCGGCCCGAAGAGGATCGTGTCGTTTGAGAGGGACGCTACGACCCGGACCGCGTTTGCCGAGGTGCAGGTGATGTCGGCGAGCGCCTTGCTCTCCGCCGTGCTGTTGACGTAGACCACCACGGCCGCGTCGGGGTACCGCTGGCGTGCCTCCCGGATCATCTCCGGGGTCAGGAAATCGGCAAGCGGACACCCTGCGTCCTCCACCGGGATGACCACTTTCCGATCGGGGTTGAGGATCTTTGCCGTCTCGGCCATAAACCGGACACCGCAGACGACGATCAGGTCCGCCGCGGTCTCCTTCGCCTTCACCGCGAGCTCGAGGCTGTCGCCCACCACGTCGGCGAGGTCCTGGATCTCCATGGGCTGGTAGTTATGCGCCATGATGACTGCGCTCTTTTCGGCCTTGAGCGCACGAATATCCTTTTCCATTGTTACGTACCCACCACCAGAGGGTTTTCGAGGTTCTTCAAGAGCGTCAGGATGGAGAGGGCGGCCATATAACTCGTCGCCGGGTTATCGAGGCTCGGGACGTTCCTGACCCGGACGTAAATATCCCCGAAGTCGCCCTCGACGAATATCTCGTGAATGTTTCTCTCCGTTGCAGGGTCGACCAGAAGTTCCACGTCGGCGTCCCTGCCGGCAGCGAGTCCCAACGCTACTGCGACGTTGATGTTTTTGGGGTATTGCTTTATACAGTCGTGCGCCAGCCCCTTAAATATCTCTGTCCGGGCGGTGGCGGTCATCCCGAGCGACGCGGGGGGCTTTGTCGTCCGCAGGAGGAGTTTTTTCGGCGGCGAGATCTGGCCGATCTTGAGGTTATCGAGCCCGGTGATGGCGCCGCTCGGTATGCGGATCTTCTTTCCCGCCTCCCGTGCCACCTCGACGAGGCGTTCGCGGAACTCGTCGTCGGCGAGAGCTCCCCCGGAGAGGACGACGATGTCCCGCCCCGAGCGGAGGATCGCCTCGCCGTAGTACCTGACGGCATCGACCGAGGCGGCTTCCACGACGATCGAGAAGTCCTCCTGCATGAAAGCGTCGAAGTCCGTATACGGCCGGGCATGGCAGAGCGCCGCCAGTTCCTCCGCCCGCCCGGGGATGATATCGAAGACGGCGGCAACCTGGATGCTCTCGGCGTGTGTGGCGATGATATGCCCGACGTTGCCGCATCCCAGCAACCCTATTTTAATCATCGAATAAAGAAGTTGTAATAGCAGCGGTTAAGGATTGTGCTCGGCACGAAACCGGCCGGAAGAGAGGTAAAACATCCTCCAAACGACAGGGGAAATCACGCCGCCGGGATCGGGCCGGCCGCCGAACGCGCGCAGGGAGCCAATCACCGTGACCCTGGAAGACCTGCAGGGAAGGACGGTCTACATCGAGAGTTACGGGTGCACCTACAACCACGCCGACACCCGGAGACTCGAGGCGATACTGGAAAGTCTCGGCTGCAGGCTGACCGGGCCGGAGGAGGCGGACGCCGTGATCGTCAACACCTGCACGGTGATCGGCGCGACCGAACGAAAGATGCTCCGCCGTCTTGCCACATTCGCCGGGCGCGATCTCTACGTGACCGGGTGCATGCCGCTCGTCCGGATGGATAAGATCCGATCGGTCTGCACGCCGCACGTCATCCACCCGGACGAGATCCACGAGCGCTCCGGCGGCGTCGGCACCCCCGGAGCAGGAGCAATCGGCGTGGTGCAGGTGGCGAGCGGGTGCGTCGGCCGGTGCAGTTACTGCATCACCCGGCTCGCACGAGGAAGGCTCAGGAGCGCACCTGCACGGGACATCCTCGACGCCGTCCGGGACCTTGCCGCGTCAGGCGCCTGCGAGATCCAGCTGACCGGGCAGGACGTGGCCGCCTGGGGGCTCGACCGGGGCGAGTCGCTCCCCGACCTCCTGCAGGAGATAGCGGAAATCCCCGGACGGTTCGCCGTCCGGCTGGGGATGATGCACCCGGCATCGGTGCTCGGGATCCTCGATCCCCTCGTCGATGCCTTCAGGAACGATAAGGTCTTCCGGTTCCTCCATCTTCCCGTCCAGTCCGGTTCCGATGCCGTTCTCGAGCGGATGCAGCGCGGCTACTCTGCGGCCGATGTCGTCCGGATCGTCGATACCTTCCGGGAACGCTTCCCGGATATGATGATCTCGTCCGACTTCATCACCGGGTTTCCCGGAGAGACGGACGAAGAGTTCCGCCGGACGCTCGAACTTCTGCAGCGCGCGGCATTCGTGAAGGTGAACATCACCCGCTACTCCCGGCGGCCCGGCACCCCCGCCGCCGCCTTAAAGGATCTCCCCGAGAGGATACGCAAAGACCGGTCCCGGGTGCTGCTCGCCGAAGCGAACCGGATCTACGACGCCTACAACGAGCGCTGGATCGGGCGGGAGACACCGGTCGTTGCGACCGAGAAGAACGTGCCGGGATCGACCGTCTGCCGCAACCCCTGCTACCTCAACGTCGTCATCACAGAGGACCTGCCGTTCGGGTTCTCAGGGAGAGCGGTGATCACGGAGAACCGGCGGCACTATGTCATCGGCGAGGTGATCCCGTCCGATCCCGGGCAGAGGGTTTAGCCCCTCCGAAACTTTTTCTTCCAGGCGGGGCATATCCCCTTCCATGCAGAGGATCACCGGGGACGAGCTCTCCTCAAAGAAGGCCGAATACCTCAAATACATCTATATGCAGGGCGATGTCGTGAAGACGACCGAGATCGCCACCCGGTTCGCGGTCGCGCCCTCGACGGTGACGAAAGCGCTCACGGAGATGGCAAAGGCAGGTTATCTTGAGCATACGCCCTATCGCGGCGTGAGGGTCACAACTCTCGGCACCGACTACGCCCGGTTCCTTATCAGGCGTCACCGGATTGTCGCCCTGATGCTCAGCCATTACGGGCTCGAGCCCGGCGAGGCCTGCACGGAGGCGAAGAGGATCGAGCAGTGCTTCTCAAAGGACCTCACCAACCGGATGTGCACGTCGCTCGGGCACCCGATGATGAGCGTCTGCGGGGAGATCGAGCACGATCACCGTTGCTGCTGCCCTTCCGTTGATGGGCAGAGGTGACGGCACAACGTTTTTATCCCTGCATGGAGGAAAATTTAGATCCATACCAAATCTGGAGCGGAGAATGATGGGATCGCAGGATAAAAGCAATATCACTCCTTTCTCACTCATTGCAGCTGCATTCATAGTCCTCCTGCTGACAGCAGCCATTGCGGGGTGTACCGGGACCGAGCGGCAGGATGACGGGCGGGTCGTCGTCGCGGTCACCATACCGCCCGAGCAGGAGTTCGTAGAGCGGGTGGGGGGCGACCACGTCCGTGTTGTCCTGCTGGTGCCGCCGGGGGCCGACCCGCACACCTACGAACCTCCGCCGGGAGTCCTCGCCGACGTCGCGGAGGCGGATATGTACGCCGTGGTGGGTTCGGGGATAGAGTTCGAGCTGGCCTGGCAGGAGAGGATCGCCGCCCTGAACCCCGAGATGCTGGTCGTCGACTGCTCGCGCGGCGTCGACCTGATCTCGACCGGAGAGGCGGGGCGGCAGGGGACCGACCCCCACATCTGGCTCTCGCCCAGAAACGCGAAGATCATGGTCGAGAACATCCGCGAGGGGCTCTCTGAGGTCGATCCGGAAAACGCCGAAGATTATCGCCGGAACGCCGATGCTTACCTGGAGGAACTCGACGCCCTGGACGCGGAGATCGCCGGGGCGCTCGCCGAATCAGGGGTGAAAAAGGTCATGGTCTACCACTCGTCGTGGGCCTACCTGGCCCGGGACTACGGTTTCGCCGAGGTCCCGATCGAGAGCGAGGGAAAAGAGCCCTCCCCGCAGAGGATAGAGCACCTCATCAGGCAGGCGAAGGAGGAGCAGATCAGGGTGATATTTGCATCGCCCGAGCACTCCACCCGGAGCGCCGAGGTTATCGCGGATGAGATCGGCGCCACCGTGGTGACGGTAAGCCCGCTCGCGAAGGACTACCTGGAGAATATGCGGCACGTGGCCCGGGCATTTGCAGAGAGCGGCAGACCATGATCGCCCCCGTAATCGAGGTCGAGGACGTCTGGGTCAGGCTGCGCGGTCATACCGTGCTCGAGGGGGTGAACCTCGCCGTTTACCCACGAGAGTTCTACGCCATCATCGGGCCGAACGGCGGCGGGAAGACGACGCTCCTTAAGGTGATCCTCGGCCTCCTCGCCCCCTCCCGCGGCGTAGTCCGGATCCTCGGCAGCACGGGGGCAGAGATGCGCAAGGATCTCGGCTACGTCCCCCAGTTCCGGACATTCGACTTCGAGTATCCCATCACCGTGCGGGAGATGGTCCTCTCCGGCCGCCTCGGCCACATTACCCGGCGACCCCGGCGCTACGTCGAAGAAGACCACGCCCGGACGGAGGAGGCGCTCGAGACGATGCGCATCGCCGACCTCGCCGACCGGCAGATCCGGGACCTCTCGGGCGGGGAGCAGCAGCGGGCGATCATCGCCCGGGCGCTCGTCGGCGACCCGAAGGTGCTGCTCCTCGACGAACCGACGGTCTACGTGGACGCCCCAACGGCGGCGCAGTTCTACGGGATCCTTGATAGGCTCCGCGACCGGATGGCGATCGTCCTCGTGACCCACGACATCGGGGTGATCCCGGAGCACGTGACCCGGGTTGCCTGCTTAAACCGGCGCCTCTACACGCACGGCACAAACGAGGTCACGGCGGATATGCTCGAGGCCGCGTACCACTGCCCGGTGGACCTGATTGCTCATGGGGTTCCGCACCGCGTCTTTCCGGAACACCCGGGGGAGGAGTGAGTATGTTCGAGGTGCTCGGGTACGAGTTCTTCAGGAACGCGCTCGCCGCCGGAGTGCTCGCGAGCGTCGCCTGCGGGATCATCGGCACCTACGTCGTGGTGCGGCGGATGGTCTCGGTCAGCGGCGGCATCTCTCACGCGGCCTTCGGAGGGATCGGCCTCGGCTACTTCCTCGGGATAGACCCGCTCCTCGGGGCCACCGGGTTCACCGTGGCGACGGCGCTCGGGATGGGCGCGCTCGAACTCCGTGCCAGGCAGCAGATGGATACCCTCATCGGCGCGGTCTGGGCGGCCGGGATGGCCATAGGAATCCTCTTCGTCTACCTGACACCGGGATTCGCCCCAGACCTCTTCTCCTACCTCTTCGGGAATATCCTCCTCGTGCCGCGGGGGGACATCCTGCTGATGGGGGTGCTCGTGACCGTCATCGTCGCCGCCGTGGCCTGCCTTTACCGGGAGCTCCTGGCGGTCACCTTCGACCCGGACTACGCAACAGTCATGAACCTCCCGGTCGAGCGGCTCTCGCTCCTCCTCCTCGTGCTGATTGCGCTCACGGTGGTTATGCTGATACGGGTGGTGGGGATCATCCTGGTGATCGCGCTCCTGACGCTCCCGGCGGCGATCAGCCGTCTTTACACCGCCCGGATATGGAGCATGATGCTCCTCGCCGTCGCCCTCGGCATCATCTTCACCGTCGCGGGGATCTGGCTCTCCTACCTCGCAAACGTCCCCTCGGGCGCGACGATCATCCTGGTGAGCACGCTCGCGTATGCGGGCGCCCTCGGGGTCGAACGCCTCCGGCAGGGCGACTGACGGAACAAACCGGTGCGCTTATGCCGGCGTACGCAAGAGGTGAGTGAGCAATGGATCCGATCATCGAAGAGGGATATGCCCGGCTCCTCGAGACCCTCGAGGACCTGCAGGCGAAGAAGGAAGAGTCGGCCTCGGAACTCCGGGGCAGCGTAGGAGCCCTCCTTGCGCGGATGGCCGCCGATACGGCGCCGGTCGTAAAGCAGATCGGCCTGGAGATGCTCCGGCGCGCGAAGAGGGAGGCATCGGGGGAGCTCTACGACCAGGAGTTCTACGATAAGAAGATGATCGTCCTCGGGAAGGGCGACCCGCTCCCGTACCGCCCGGATGACCCGAGCAAGCCCGTCGATGCCCAGATATGCGTTCTCGACGAAGACGGGGCTTTCCACGAGTTGATGTATACCAACACCGAGATCCGGACCGATTCCTACCTCAGCCCCCTGACACCGGAGGAAGCGTTCGACGTCTACGGCTACGACCTCGTCTTCATGCTCTACCGGGCGCTCTACGAGTACGCACAGAAGGAAGAGGAACTGATGGCCGCGCTCGCGCTGACGCTTGAGTATCTTGGGTCGTGAAAATTAATTTT
This sequence comes from Methanoculleus sp., assembly GCA_030156625.1. Lineage (GTDB taxonomy): Archaea > Halobacteriota > Methanomicrobia > Methanomicrobiales > Methanoculleaceae > Methanoculleus. The sequence continues at coordinate 1,150 of JASGMC010000033.1, read as the reverse complement.
TTCTGAAACTAGTCCCTGGATGTCGAAGGGGTGCCAAGCGTTAGGGCATCCCTGGAGGCATTGAGTCACGGCATGTGTTGTCATAAAAGGAGGGACTGGACTCGTTCAAAAGCCCGGTATAGTGGACCGTGGGGGAGTATCGCCGTGGAGGGGAGGGGGGTCTCCCCCCTCCCCTGTCCCCTCGAAACTCTTCGAGTTTCTCGTGCCCCTGTCGTTCCGACAGTCGCACACCCCCCCTGGCGATACTCACTGGAAATCCGTGCACGGGTTCGTGGTGTCCCGAAGAGCAATGGGTGGGACACCCCGAGGTTGGGAAGTCGCAGGACCTCAGAGAGAGCCCGGCAGGGGCAGAACACCGTGGTCAACGCGCTGGCCTCTGACCTGCCTTCCCCCGCCTCTTCCCCCCTCACCGGCGCCCGAAGATCGGGAACATCGGTTCCAGGAGGTCGCGCCCGGCCCCAAGCGCCGTAAGCGGACACGAGCGCATGAACTGCCGGCCTTCGTCATTTTCGTATGTGACGACCGCTTTCGCCTCCGAGATCATCGACGCAAGGCCAAATCCGGATTCCTCGTCTGGGTCGAGCGAGGCGATCTCGAAATCGATGTCGAGCGGGACGAGGGCGACGTGGATGTTCTGCGCCCTCGCGGTGCCCGTATTGGTGACGATGATCTCACGCGCATCTTCCGAGAGATCCACGGTGACGAGCGGGTAACTACCGGAATCTCCCATGATATGGAAGATCATCAGAAGAACAAGCATAAGCACCAGCGCGATGAGGGCGAAGAAAACGTCGATGAAGAGCAACCCGAGTGTGATAAGGGCGCCTGTCACCAGGACGATCTTCTGGTTTTTTTCCATGCTAGATGAGTTGGTTCGCCTGAAATTATAAGAGTAGGTTTCGGGTGGAGAAGGCAGGGCACAGCCCGGGCGATCACCCGCACCCACCCCGCAGAAGGGCAACATGACCATATACCGTCATGGCGAAGTACGTACGAGACAGTATGCTTGAGTTGAAGTTCGTTCGTGCACACCCCGAGATCGTCCGGGCAGACCTCACGAAGAGAGGAGACACCGAGAAACTGGCCTGGGTCGACGAGGTGCTGGAGATGGACCGGAGGGCACGGGAACTCACCGTTGCGATCGGAGATC
>JASGMC010000032.1 GCA_030156625.1 Methanoculleus sp. | reverse complement strand
GTGCGTGTGGGTGTCGCCGGCGATGAAGTGGGCGTTGTGCATGATCGCGTAGTGGAGCGGGAGCGTCGTCTTCACGCCCAGGATGACGTACTCGTAGATGGCCCGGCGCATCCGCTGGATCGCCTCCTCGCGGTCGGAGCCCCAGGCGCAGAGCTTCGAGATCATCGAGTCGTAGTGTGCGGGGATGGTGTAGCCCATGTGGATGCCGGAGTCGACCCGTATCCCCGGGCCGCCCGGGGAGCGGTAGCGGACGATCTTGCCCGGATCGGCGGTGAAGTTGTTCAGCGGGTCCTCCGCATTGATCCGGCACTCGATCGCGTGTCCCCGGATGCTGATATCTTCCTGGTCCATCGCGAGATCTTCGCCGGCCGCGACCGCGATCTGCTGCTTCACGATATCGACCCCCGTGACGAACTCCGTGATGGTGTGCTCCACCTGCAGCCGGGTGTTCACCTCCATGAAGTAGTAGTTGCCGTTTGCGTAGAGGAACTCCACCGTGCCGGCGTTCTTGTAGTTCGCCGCTCTTGCGGCGGCGATGGCCGACGCCGTCATCTGCTCCCGGAGAGCGGGCGTCATGATCGGGCAGGGCGCCTCCTCGAGGAGCTTCTGGTGCCGGCGCTGGATGGAGCACTCGCGGTCGTAGAGATGGAGGGTGTGCCCTTTCGCGTCCGCAAGCACCTGGATCTCGAGGTGGCGCGGCTTCGTGAGGTACTTCTCCACGAAGATCGTCGGGTCCCCGAAGGCCGACTGGGCAATCCGCATGCCCTTGTCGATCGCCTCCTCGAGCTCTCCCTCGCTCTCGGCGATATGCATCCCGATGCCGCCGCCGCCCGCGCTCGCCTTCACGATCACCGGGTAGCCGATCTCCGCGGCGACCTTCTTCGCTGCATCGACGCTCGTGACACCCTCCGGCGTGCCGGGAAGGACCGGGACGCCGGCCTCGCGCATCATCCGCTTCGACCCGATCTTCGAGCCCAGCGCCTCGATCGTCTTCCACGACGGCCCGATGAACGTCAGGCCTTCTTCCTCGACCAGTTTAGCGAACCCGGCGTTCTCGGCGAGGAACCCGTATCCCGGGTGGATCGCCTCGGCCCCGGTCTTCCTCGCCACGTCGCAGATCCGCTCCTTGTTGAGGTAACTCTTCGACGGGTGCGCCTCCCCGACACAGAACGCCTCATCGGCGTATTTGACGTGGAGCGCGTTGCTGTCCGGCTCGGAGTAGATCGCGACCGTGTCGATCCCCAGTTCCCGGCAGGCCCGCATGACCCGGATGGCGATCTCGCCGCGGTTGGCAATCAGGATCTTGTCAAAGTATTTCATCGCGCAAGCAGCCCTCACTCAATGACCATCAGCACGTCGCCGTTCTGCACGACGTCCCCGGCATCCACGAAGATCTCCGAGACCGTGCCGTCGCGGGGGCTGGGGATGGGGTTCTCCATCTTCATCGCCTCGAGGACGATGAGCGTGTCGCCCTTCCTGACGGTGCTCCCGCGCTGGGCCATCACCTTCAGGACCATGCCCTGCATGTTGCTCTTGACGCCGCCGGCGACGTCTCCGCGGGGCATCCTGGCCGACGGGGCGGCGGGCGACGCGGCCGCGACGGAGCCTCCCTCCACGGTGATGATCCGGACCGAGAAGATCTCGCCGTCCACTTCGACCTCCATGGAACGGGGGATCTCCGCAACCCCCACCGGTCCGGCGGGTGCCATCTCGGGGATCGCCTCGGCCTGGCGCTCGCCCCGGAGGAACGACGGAGCGATGCTCGGGTAGAGGATGTAGGTGAGAACGTCTTCCTCTCTGGTGACGAGGCCCTGCTCCTCCGCCTCCTTCCTCATCTGCTCGTAGATGGGCGCGAGAAGATCCGCCGGGCGAACCGTGACCGGCTCCTCGTCGCCGATGATCGTCATCCGTATCTCGGGACCGATCGGGGCGGGAGAGCGGCCGTAGAGGCCGCGGACGTAGTCCTTCACCTCCTTCGTCACGTTCCGGTAGCGCTCCCCGTCCATCAGGACGTTGAAGACCGCCTGGGTCCCCACGATCTGGCTCGTCGGCGTCACCAGCGGCGGGTAGCCGAGGTCCTCCCTCACCCGGGGGATCTCGCGGAACACCTCTTCCAGACGATCGAGCGCATCCTGCTCCTTGAGCTGCGAGACGAGGTTCGAGATCATCCCGCCCGGGAGCTGGTAGATCAGCACGTCCGAGTCGACCCGCTCCGTAATGGAGTTGAAGAGCGGCTCGTACTTCTCCCGCATCTCCCGGCAGATGTTCCTGACTTTCCGGAGCGGGAGAAGATCGATCCCGGTGTCGCGCGGCGTCCCGGCAACGCTTGCAACGACGCTCTCCGTCGGGGGCTGGGAGGTGCCGAGGGCGAACGGCGACATCGCCGTATCGAGGATATCCACGCCCGCATCGATCGCCGCCTGGTAACTCAGGGGCGCGACGCCGCTCGTGCAGTGGGAGTGGAGGCAGACCTTAACGTCCGCCGCCTTCTTGATCCCGGCGATAAGGTCGCGGGCATCGTGCGGCATGATCAGGCCGGCCATGTCCTTGATGCAGATCGAGTCGCAGCCGAGCGCGTAGAGCTCCTCCGCCATCTCGATGAACGTCGCGACGGAGTGGACCGGGCTCGTCGTGTAGGATATCGCGCCCTGCAGGTGCGCCCCGACGTTCTTGACCTCCTCCATCGCTTTTTTCATGTTCCGGATGTCGTTCAACGCATCGAAGACCCGGAAGATGTCGACCCCGTTCCGCGCCGACGCCTCTACGAACTTCTCCACCACGTCATCGGGGTAGTGCCGGTAGCCCACGAGGTTCTGGCCCCGCAGGAGCATCTGGATGGGGGTGCGCTTCAATTCGGCCTTCAGCAGCCGGAGACGTTCCCAGGGATCGTCGTTGAGAAACCTGATGCTGCTGTCAAAGGTTGCACCGCCCCAGGCCTCGACGGAGAAGAAACCTACTCCATCGATGGCACGGGCAAGAGGGAGCATGTCCTCAGTCCGGAGCCGGGTGGCGATGAGCGACTGATGCGCGTCCCTAAGCGTGGTGTCGGTGATATTGAGTGAATCTAATTTGGCAGCACACATCGAATTTTGCACCTCGAAGGGCTGAGAATATATCAATAAAGCCTCTAAAAAATTCATCCTACTAATATAAAAACGTCGCGAAGAGAGAGACTCGATAAAAGGGCGGGTATTACGGCCATTATTGAGGCCAGGACGTCCAGAGGATCCGCTTCAAATCGGGGGCATATCCGCCCCCCGATCGTGTATCCCCGTACCACCAGCAGCCGGGCAATCTCGTCGGCTCTCCTGATCTGGGTGACGATGAGGGTGACCGCGAGCGGCACGACCGAGCGCACGCCGGGCCGGATTCCCTTCAGCGCCATTGCTACCCGCATCTGCTCGACCTCCTGCCGGATCACGGCAAGGCCCGTAAGTCCCATCTCGGCGATGAGCCCGATCTCGAACCCCACCCGGTTTCCGAGGGCCCAGACCGCCACGCCGAGCACTTCGCCTTCCTCCGTCTCGGCGTATACCCACGTGGCGAGGAGGAGGAGTGCGGTCATCCGGATAAGGTAGGAGAGCCCCGGGCCGCCTCCCCACGCCGAGAGGAGCGCTGTTGCCGCGATCATCGCGATGAGGGAGAAAAGCACTCCGGGCCGCGGGAGGGCCTTCGTGCGCGGGGTAAAAAACAGCCACCAGGCGAGAGCCGCGACGGCTCCCGCCGTGCTCGCAAACGCAGCGAGCGAGAGGACCGCGGCGGCAAAAAGCCTCAGCCGCGGATCCTGCATAACGCCTCCCGGGCGTCGGACAGCCTGATGTTCTCCGGACGCGCACCCTCCCGCAGGGCATACGCGAGGTAGGGCGGGGCGTGCCGCCAGAGGGGGATCGCGTCGGGCACGCTGCCGCGGGGTGTCAGGGCTCCGTCCTCTATCTCCCAGACGGCATCCACCCGGGGCAGGACCGCGCGCTCGTGCGAGAAGATGATCGTGATGCCCGCGCCGCGCTCCTCGATCGTCCTGCAGGCCTCCCTCTTCGCGACGCAGTCGAGAGAACTGAACGGTTCGTCCAGCAGCAGCAGGTCGGGGTTCCGCGTGACGGCGCAGGCCAGGGTCAGCCTCCTGAGTTCTCCGCGGGAGAGGTGGAACGGGTCGTCGTCCCCCCGCCCGACAAGGTCCGCCCGGAGAAGCACGTCCTCCGGGGCAAGCCCCCAGGAACGGACCTCTTCGGCAACGGTCGGACAGGTGACGTGGTGTTCGGGGAACTGCAGCAGGAGCAGGGCCGACGAGACGCCGTGCCGCCGGACGGCGCCGCTCCCGGGCTGGAGCAGTTCCGCGAGCAGAAGGGCGAGTGTCGATTTCCCGCTTCCCACCGGCCCGCTGACCAGGTGCACGCCCGCACCGAAGGTGCCGCTGCCCCGGAGGGTGAACGAGTCCCGGGAGAAGAGGAGGTCCTCAAGGTCGATCCTCACCGGAGAACCCTCCACATCGTGGGATAAAAGCACGTCTCCTCGAGCGCGGAGAAGACCTCTTCCGGCGTGCCGTGGTGCTGGACGAGGCCGTTCTCCATGAAGAGGACGTAGTCCGCACCGGCCGCGGCGTCCATCGACTGCGTGCACCAGAGCACGTGGGCCGCCGTGCTCTCCTGCACCACGCGGTAGACGCGCTCCGCCGTCCCGGCATCCAGGTGCGAGTCGGCCTCGTCCAGGACGAGCACCTCGGGGTCGTCGGCACAGGCCGCAGCCAGCGCGACGAGGGCCTTCTCGCCCCCGGAGAGAGACGAGACCTTCCTGTCGAGAAGGTGCGATATACCGACCCGGGTTGCGGCCGCCCTGACCCGCTCATCCGTCTCGGGGCAGGGGTGGTGGCGGAACCGGGGGGTCGACGCGATCTCGTCGTATACCCGGGAGAAGAGGAGTGTCCGGTCGGGGAACTCCCCGACCCACCCGACCTTCACGGCGGACGGCGGCCGCTTGAGAAGCCGGACCGTCCCCGCCCGGGGCTCCTCGATGCCGGAGCAGACCTCAAGCAGCGTCGTCTTTCCGCTCCCGTTCGGCCCGATCACGGCGATGTGGCGCGCATCCACCGCGAGGTCGGGGATATCGACGAGCCGGTGCCGGAGATCGGCGATCTCGATCATGCCACCCGCTTTCCTATGGCGTATGCCGCTATGACCTTCACGACGGCACCGACGACGAACGGGGCGACGCCGACCAGGACCGCCTGGTAGAGCGAGAGCGACGCCGAGTAGACGAGCCACGCGACACCGAAGACGTAAGTCGCACATATCGCCGCGATCAGACCCGTGACCCGGAACTTCGGCGATTCATGCTCGTAGGCGAGCCCGACGATGAGGGCGGCGGGAATAAAGCCGGCCAGGAACCCCCCTGTGGGCCCGAGAAGCACCCCGAGGCCCGCCGTGCCGTTGTGAAAGACCGGGAGGCCGGCCGTCCCGAGGAGGACGTAGAGGGCGACGGGGATCACCGCATACCGCTTCATGACGACACCGGAGAGGAGAACAAAAAGGGTCTGGAGCGTCAGCGGGACCGGGGGCAGCGGGATGGATATCCAGCTCCCGGCAGCGATCAGCGCGACGAACGTACCACTGTAGGCGAGGATCTGGGTGCGGTGCATCATGTAAACCATCTTATTTTGGATGGTTGACAATAAAAATCCTGTCAACCAAAAAATTCGGGATGGTTGACAAGAAGTACTAGAGCTGGAAACAGTCCCCGGCGATGACCCGCTCTATCTTCCCGTTGTCCTTGCGGATGATCAGGGCGCCGTGCTCGTCGATATCGATGGCCTCTCCCGAAAAGGTCTTGTTGAGGGTCTTGATGGCCACCCGGTGGTCGAGCGTCAGGGAGAGGCTCTTCCACTCGCGGATGATAGGATCGTACTCTCCGTCCTCAAGCTGTCGGTAACGCAGTTCGAACTCCCGCAGGACCCGGGCCAGAAGCGCCACGCGGTCGACCTCGCGGCCGACCTCGGCCTGGAGCGTGGTCACCGTATCCCTCAGGTGCGACGAGAGTTCGTCGAGAGAGACGTTCGCGTCGATCCCGAGCCCGAGGAGGGCGTAGCGCACGGTATCCGCCTCTGCGGTGAGTTCCAGGAGCAGCCCGGCGACCTTTTTGTCCCCGACGAAGATGTCGTTGGGCCACTTGATCAGCGCACTGATGCCGTACTCCTTCCGGATAGCGCGGGCAATCGCGATCGACCCGGCCATGGTGATCATGAAGAGATGGTCGAGCGGGATCTTCGGTTTTAAGAGAATGGTGGCCCAGATGCCGCCGGCAGGCGAGACCCAGGCACGTCCGAGCCTTCCCACCCCGCCGGTCTGCTCTTCGGCGATGATCACCATGCCGTGCAGTTTTTCAGGATCGGTCTCGTCGGCAAGTTTCCTCCCGACCCAGCTCGTGGAGGCGATGCTGTCGAAGTGGCGGATCTGCCTTCCGATGAACCGGGTGCGGAGCTGCTTGTGGATCTCGTACGGGAGGAGCCTGTCGGTCTTCATTTCGAGGCGGTAGCCCTCCGCCCGCGACGACGATATACTGTATCCCAGCCTCCGGAGTTCGCGTATCTGTTTCCAGACAGCCGATCGGGTGATACCCAGTTGCTCTGCAATCCGTTCTCCCGATACCGGGCCGGGCGATTCTTCGAGAATCTTCAGTACGTTGATTGTCGCATCCTTCATAGCCATTACCTTTTCGCTGCAGGCGACTCGGTCGGGAGCGGACACGGATCCTCACCGCAGACCTGTTTTCGGATCCCCGCGTTCTGCTCCATGAAACCCGCCAGATCGAAGATGCCGGTCACATCGACGATGCCGATAGCGCCGATGGCTCCGCCTTCGCTGTCCCTTATCGGCGCCACGACAACCGGGATGCCTTTGTAAGGGCCGCCAGGGGGCCTGACCCTCAACGTGGCGTTCTCCTCGAGGACCTCCTCGAGGATAGGGCCCGTATAGGCCTCGTCGATGACCTTCCCATCCTCGATCCGGACTCCGGGATGGTCGCGGGATCGTGCCGTGACGGGCAGACGGCCAAGCAGATCGTGGAGGCAGATCATGACGGGAGCGAGATCCCGCGCTCTCGACGAGACAGAGATGACGTATTGCTCCATGGTCGTATCCCTACTTTCCATCATGGTTTATCTAAAATAAGGTTTCCCTATCGCCGCACGAGAATTCCTTCAGGAACTCCCGTGAGGGGTACTCATGGATGCTCGAGACCAGGATCATGCCGTCGCCGACCGCCTTCCCGACGAGAAGCGCCTCCCCGGCAGCCGAGGCGGCAAGCGTCTCGCCGCCATGGGCCGGGAACGAGCCGTCGCACTCGACGCCGGTGAGGTCGTACCCGGAAAACAGGGAGTTGTAGTCGCTCTCCCCGACAAAGCGGACGGAACGCGGCCCGTACGAGAACGCGTAGGTCACCGGGAACGGGAGCCAGTCGTAGGCGTCCTCCCGCAGGCCTCCTGCGCCGAAGACCAGCAGGCGGCCGCCGTTCTCAACAAAACGCCGGATGCGCCCCTCTGCAGCCCGGAGTGCCGGAAGGAGGTTTGAGTAGTCGGGGTTCGCAAACCCCGTCGGCACGATGAGCGAGACGAATCTCCCCCGCCAGAAGGGCGAGGCAAGCATATGGGGATTGACCGTCTCGCAGCAGGCGCCGCAGTCCTCGATGAGCCGCGAGAACATGAGGGGGCTGTCCCAGAGCAGCCCGGTTCTGCAGGTCACCCCTTGATCACCCCGAGCGGCTCCAGCCGGGCAACGATATTCGAGAGGCCCGCTTCGTGCACGACACGCACCACCTCCCGGCTCGGCTTGTAGGCTTCGGGCGCCTCCTCCGCGAGGGCCGAGTCGCTGTGAGCACGCACCAGGATGCCCTCTCCTGCGAGGTGCTCCCGGAGTTCCTTCCCGCGGACCTCTTTTTTGGCCTTCGTCCGGCTGAGCACCCTGCCGGAGCCGTGACAGGTGCTCCCCCACGTCTTCTGCATCGCGGTCGCCGTGCCGCGGAGGAGGAAGGAGGATGTCCCCATGCTCCCGGGGATGATCACCGGCTGCCCGACCGCGGCGTACTCCCGGGGGATACCCGGGGCTCCCGGGCCGAACGCCCGCGTCGCGCCTTTGCGGTGGACGCAGACCTCCATTGAGGCGCCGTCGACGTCATGGCGCTCGAACTTGGCGACGTTGTGCGCGACATCGTAGATGAGCCGCATCTCGTCGTAGTCGATCCCGAAGAGATTTGCAAACACCTTTCGGGTCTCGTGCATGATGACCTGCCGGTTTGCCCAGGCATAGTTTGCGGCGCAGACCATGCCGCCGTAGTAGGCGCGGCCTTCCGGGGAGGCGATGGGGGCGCAGGCAAGCTGCCGGTCGGGGAGACGGATCCCGTACTTCGCGAGCGCACCCTCGAGCGCCCGCAAATGATCGGTGGCAACCTGGTGGCCGAGACCCCGCGAGCCGCAGTGGACCATGAAACAGACCTGTCCTTCGGTTACACCGAAGGCCTTTGCCGCCTCGGGATCGACGATCTCTCTCGCCACCTGGACCTCCAGGAAGTGGTTCCCCGCGCCGAGCGTCCCGAGCTGGGGTACGCCCCGCTGGCGCGCTTTGGCGCTGACCGCTTCGGGGTCCGCGCCCGGCATCGCCCCCTCTCCCTCGCACCGGGCGAGGTCCACTTCGGTACCGAGCCCGCGTTCAACCGCCCACCGTGCGCCGTCGACCATGACCCCGGTCAGATCCTTGTTCGAGACCCGCATGGTGCTCTTCGCGCCCACACCGGTCGGTACGGCTGCAAAGAGTCGCTCGATGAGTTCCCGTTTCTTGCCGGCGAGATCGGCCTCGGTCAGGGGTGTCGTGATCAACCGGACGCCGCAGTTGATGTCGAACCCGACCCCGCCGGGAGATATGACTCCCTCGGTCATATCGAACGCGGCGACACCGCCGATGGGAAACCCGTATCCCCAGTGGATATCGGGCATGGCAAGCGAGTTCTTCACGATCCCGGGGAGAGTCGCGACGTTCGCAAGCTGGCGGACCGCCCCCTCTTCGAGGGTCTCCGCGAGCGCCCGGGAGAGGAAAAAACGTCCAGGTACCCGCATATCGGGAACATATCCGATGGGGACCTCCCATTCGAGGTCCCCAAGCCTATTGATTCCGGTAAGCATAACAACCCCTCAGATATCGAAGATGATCTCCACCACATAGCCCTCTTCTTCTTTAACGATTTCGAGCCCGAAGTAGGATACGCCCTTGACGATTGTCCCTCCGGAGTGCCGTGCATGGTCGAAAGGTTCGCCCCTGAGAACGGCGGAGAGCCGGTTACCCCGGACGTCGATGTCGAAGGTGCAGAAGACGGTGTTCTCGACCTCGGTGATGAAGAGCAGTTCCGAGAGGTAGTCGATAAGGAGCGATTCGAGGTTGTCCGCCTCGAGGGAGAGCCGCCGTTCGATGCCCCGTTCCTCGCAGGGGCCGTACATCACGTGAAACATGGCCCGGCCTGCGTCGGCAAAGATCTCGTTTATGGTAGCGCCCCGCACCCGCATGAGGACATCAGCGGTATGCTCCAGTTCTTCGAAACTCATGGTCTAGAAGTCTTCGTAGAATATGGGAATCATTCCTCTATGGATGGAATCGATGTAGCGGGCCTGGTACTTCGAGATATAGACGGTATAATCGCCGACCGGGATCTGCAGGTCGGTAATCTTCGGCGGTTTGACCGATGCCGGCAGGAGGATCGGTCCGCTGCAGGATGTGCTCACTCTGAAGTCGCGTTTTCTCTGGAGAATGTACGATCGGACGTCTTCCGTGACATATATGCTCCGCGGCTGTCCTGACTCCCCAACGTCGCTCTGCATGGTAGTCCACCATATTTGTTCTGGGTGTAAAAAAGAGGTATGGTTTTTGAGTGTTACGTCGTCCCGAGGATCTTCGCCACCACGTCCACGTACTGGTCCTTCAGCTCGTAGATGGTGTTCGTCCCCTCCGCGTTCCGCCTCACGTGCAGGATGCCTATCCGGGATGCGATGATGCCTACCATGGATGCGATGGAGTGGTAACTGATCGAGAACTGTTTCTGCAGTTTCTCGTAGATCTGAGGTATGGTAAGGGATTTTACTTTTACGAACAGGTTGAGCAGCTCATGCCGGATTCCGTCCCGGTCCCGTGAGAGATAACCTTTAAGTCGAGCTTCTATCTCTTTTTTGAGCTCATAGGGTGATCTCATATGTGCTTGTGATTCGGTATTTTATATATATCTTTTCTTTTCAATCATATAATCGGAGATTCTGCCAGTAGGACGACAATTGTCTGACGAAATGAGATCAGGGGAGGTATAATGACATCATTTACCGAAAAATTGATCGTAAACGGCTTAATACTCTTTTACACGTAAATAATCCCGACTTCGTAACGCCCCATCCCCATGACCCTCTCCCCCACGCGCGTCTGCAGCACCGCCTCATCACACGGGGACCTGAGCCCCTCGCCGGGAGTGCAAGCATCGGAGCGTTATCCCGTGAAGGACGCCCCCGGAAAAGGACGCGCTTACGGCTCCGGTCGACGCCGATTCGCGCCTTATGTGCATGAGCAACCCTTTAACCTTTCACAATCGTACACTCATACAGCATGGAATTTGCCAGATACGACGTCAACAAATACTCTCCGCGGCAGATGGTAGCGCTGCCCCTCGTTCTTCTCCTCCTTGCCGGGGTCCTGCTTGGCTACACCACGCTCGCCACCGGCCTGCCCCTGAAACCGGGCATCGACTTTGCGGGGGGAACGGCGGTCACGGTGTTCACCTCCGACAGCAGAGAGACGATAGAGGCGACCTTCTCCGGGTACCCGCTCTTATCGGTGGGTGAGGGTATCGGCAACGGGAAGTACGTCCAGTTCGGCCCCATGGACGATGTCCAGTACCGGAGCCTCGTTGCACTCATCAACGAGGAGTACCCCGACGCGAAGGTGGACCAGATCGGTGAGACGTTCGGAAAGACGCTCCAGGGCCAGGCCTTCCTCGCCCTGGTCTTCTCGTTCATCGGGATGGCCGTCGTGGTATTCATCGCGTTCCGCAACATAGTGCCGGCGGGCGCGGTCGTCCTCTCCGCCTTCGCCGATATCGCCATCACCGCAGGGGTCATGCAGATCATCGGCATCCCGCTCTCCCTCGGGACGACGGCGGCCCTGCTGATGCTGATCGGCTACTCCGTCGACAGCGACATCCTGCTGACCACGCGCCTCTTAAAGCGCAAGGGGAAACTCGACGAAAAACTCTCCGGGGCCTTCAGGACCGGGATAATCATGACGACCACGACGCTCGCGGCCATCGCCGCGATGTGGGTCGTCGCGACGGCGGGACAGATCCAGATCATCAGCGAGATCGCAGGCGTCCTCATCATCGGGCTCTTCGTGGACATGATGAATACCTGGATGCTGAACGCCGGGATTCTCAAGGAATACATCCTCCGGGGGAGTAAGAAATGAACAGCGAAGCCATCAAGAACCTTATCAAGGACTGGCGGGTGGCCCTCGTGCTCCTGCTGGTCGTCGGCTCCCTTGTCGGGATCTATCTCGCCCCCCCGAGCCCGGAGAAGGGGCTTGAGGGGAACCTCCAGTTCGGCCTCGACCTTGAGGGCGGGTCGTGGCTGCAGATGGAGTTCCAGTCCGTGGTCGTGGCCTACTCGACCGACGGCCCGGTCGGCGACCTCATAGGGGACCTGCGGACAAGCCTCGAGACAGAGGTCATCCAGATCGACGAGAACCACCTCGAGATCCGAAAGAGCGTCTCGCGTGCCGACCTCGAACCGATCTTTGCGGAATCGGGCGCCTCGATCGTCACCTACCAGGAGGGCGTATCGCCGTTCACCGCAGACGAGGTGAAAAGGATCCTCAACGAGAAGGTGAACGCCCTCGGGATGCAGGACGCGAGGATCAACCTGCTCACCCCGACGGGAAGCGAGTATCCGCAGTACGTGCGGATAGAGCTCGCCGGCGTGGATATGGCGACGGCACAGGAGATCGTCGGCAAACAGGGTCTGTTCGAGATCCGGGTCCAGACAACCGGAAACGAGACCGAGCACGTCCTCTACGGCGACCAGATCACCAGCGTCGGCGTGCCGCAGAGGGACCCCGCGAGCCAGACATGGGGCGTCGGGTTCACGCTCTCCGATGCAGGCGCAGAGGCCTTCCGGGAGGCCGCCCTCGAATCCGGAGCGGTCGACAACCCGGGAAGCCACCACCTCGTGATGATCCTCGATAACGAGACCGTCTACAGCGCTCCCCTCGCCGGGACCCTTGTGACGGAGCTCCGGTCGGGCCCGGTCAGGTCGCTCTCCGCGAGCACCGGAACCGGCGACTCCGGGCTTGAGGATGCGATGACGCTCGAGATCCACCTTCGGGCCGGTGCGCTGCCGGTGCAGGTGGACATCGTCGGGTCCGGATCGGTCCCGGCGGCACTCGGCGAGCAGTTCAAGATGACGGTCGCCATCGCCGGGCTGCTCGCGCTGCTCACGGTAGGGGTCGTCGTCTACTACCGCTACCGCGAACCCGCGATTGTCCTCCCGATGATCGCGACCAACCTTGCAGAGATCATCATCCTGCTCGGGATCGCCCGGTTCATCATCCAGCTCGATCTTGCCACCATCGCCGGCCTGATAGCGGTGGTGGGTACCGGCATCGACCAGCTCGTCATCATCACGGACGAGGTTCTCCACGAAGGGCGTGTCCCGTCGCCGAACCTTTACATGAAACGCTACGGGCGGGCGCTCGGCATCATCGCCGTTGCTGCCGCGACGGTCTTCATCGCCATGCTCCCGCTGGCGCTGATGGATCTCTCCACCCTCAGAGGCTTTGCCATCATCACCATACTCGGTGTCCTGATCGGTATCCTGGTCACGAGGCCCGCGTACGGAAAGATAATCATGGCGATCCTCTCAAAATAACAATCCTACAACAACCTTTATTGCCCCGTTCACACACAATGTTTGAACGGGGTATAGTCTTATGGGAAAACCGGTTTTAATGGATTTTTTTGCCGAGTGGTGCGGTCCGTGCCACCAGCAGACACCGATCATCGATGAGCTCAAAGCAAAAATGGGCGACCGGGTCGATATCAGAAAGATCGATGTCGGCGTCGATTCCGAACAGACGCGGCAGTATGCCGCGAAATACGACATCCAGTTCGTACCCACGCTCGTCATCGAGAAAGACGGCAACCTAGTCAGGAAACTGGTGGGCGTCCAGGACCTCGGTACGCTTGAGAGCATCCTAAAGCCGCTGGTGGAGCAGTGAAGATCGGCATTGTCGGCGGAACCGGCGAGATCGGGGAGGGCATGGCACTCCGGCTCTCTCCGAAGTACGATGTCATCGTGGGGTCCCGTGAGGAGACAAAGGCGATCGCGACCTGCGAGACCTGCCGGGAGAGCCTGCAGGAGCGGGACCTCTCGTGCAGCCTGCTCGGCGTCTCCAACCAGCGTGCGGTCGATGAGGCGGATATCGTCGTCCTCGCGATCCCGTTCAAGCACGTGGCTCCCACCCTGAAAGCCCTGACCGGGTTCGAGGACAAGATCGTCGTCAGCCCCGTCAACCCGATCGAGCGGACGACCTACTTCTACTACGCTCCTCCGCCGGAGGGGTCGGCGGCGATGCTGATCAAGGGGATGCTTCCTTCGAGTGCGACCGTCTGTGCCGCGTTCAACAACATCGCCGCAAACAAGTGGCAGATGCTCGACGAGGAACTCGATTACTCGGTCGCGGTCTGCTGCGACGACGACGGGGCCAAGCAGACGGTGATGGACATCGTCAACAACGTCTCAAGCCTCCGTGCCTACGATGCGGGGCCGCTTGCGGCCGCATCCATCGTCGAGAGCATCACGCCCCTCCTCCTCAACATCGCCCGCTTCAATAAGATGCGGGACGTCGGCGTGAAGTTTGTATAATTTTCTTTTTTTGCCCCTGGAGAGGGTTTGTGGCTCGGGACCCGTGCCTAGCCCTAGAAGCCGAAGATCTTTGGCACTCGTATTCATTCTACGAGGATCATCTTAGAACTCGGGAGTTCTGTTTATCACGTTCCGGGGCACGGCTTTCCAGTGGATATCGCGATTGGGGGAACGACGCTCCGGAGAACGACTGTCCGCAGGACAGGAGTTCGAGAAGACCGGAGGTCTTCGAGGAGCGGAGTTCGAGCACCGAAGGTGCGAAGTGGGGGTGACGGGAGTGCGATGGGCGGAACGCCCGGAGCATGAGAAACTCGAAGAGTTTCGAGGGGGGTCTCCCCCCTCCCCTGTCCCCACCCCCCCGGGCGCGATATTCCCACGGTCCACTGTAATGGACCTCCCAAAATACCTTTCCGGCATATCTGTGACTCCCCTGGACTCAAACCCGGCCCTCCAAAACCATACTGCCCGCATCCCCCGCAGCACACCTGACCCCACACCATCCCACCGACACCCGCCGCCCCCCCCATGCCCCAGGCGGCATGCACATATCCCCGAGCACGCCAAACCATTCTGTACGAAAGTCAGGGTGCCGAAAATGCTGGATCGGGAGTTCGAACGGATCGGAAAGCGGCTCTTCCTCGAAGGGCTCGTCGGAGCGAATTTCGGGAACATGAGCGTACGGGGGGAGGGCGGCTTTAACATCACCCGATCCGGCGCGTACCTTGATTCGGGGGAGATGCCGGTCTTTGTGCCCGATGCGGGCGACGCCCCGCGTGAAGCATCGAGCGAGTACCGGGTCCACCGGGCGGTCTACCGGGAGACGGCCCATTCTGCGATCGTCCACGCCCACCCGGTCCACACCGTCGCCGCCTCGCTCGATACCGACCTCGTCCGGCCCGTCGACAGCGAAGGAGGGATGCTCTGCCCGACGATCCCGGTCGTCACCGGGAGCCCCGGGACCGACGAGATCGCAGAGAACGTCGCCGGGGCGCTCCGCGACGGTCATATCGTCATCGTCCGGGGACACGGGACGTTTGCCGCCGGAAAAACGCTCGACGAGGCGTACATCTACACCTCGATCGCCGAGTACGCCTGCCGGATCCTCTTCTTATTGGGGCGGCCTCGGGGGGTTTTGTAACTGCTCGATCTGGCGGGTGGTCTCGCGGTGAAACCCGAGCAGCATGTCGCTGATCACGCCGAACATGAAGATCTGAAAACCCATCGTGATCAGGAGAACCGTGAGGATGGTGAGCGGCAGGTGCTCGATGTTCTTGAGCCATTCGAGAACGACGTAGACACCGATGACGCCCCCGACAAGCGATATGAAGAGGCCGATGATCCCGAAGTAAAAGATCGGGTTGTTCATCTTCGCGAGCCGGTATATAGTCGAGAAGATCCGCAGGCCGTCCTGGAACGGGTTTAACTTGGTGACGGTGCCGGGCCTCGCGAGGTACCGGACCGGGACGACCGTGACCCGCTGTCCGTTCCTCACCGCCTCGACCGCCATCTCCGTCTCGATCTCGAACCCCGCCTCCTTGAGGGTCATCTGCCGGATCGACTGAAGGGTGAAGGCGCGGTAGCCGGAGAGGATATCGTGGAGGTCTTTGCCGTGCGCTATCCGAAACATCAGGTTGAGGACCCGGTTGCCGAGGAGGTTCAACCCCGTGAATGCACCCGCCTCGGGGTCGACGAGGCGGTCGCCGATGACGTGATCGAATCCCCGGCCGAGGGGTTCGAGCATCTTCTCCGCGTCATCCGGCGAGTAGGTGCCGTCGCCGTCGAGCATGAGCACGTAGGGCTCATCGATGAACTGCACGGCCTCGATGATGGCGTTGCCCTTTCCCTTTCCCGCCTGTGCCCGGACAACCGCTCCTGCGGCCCGTGCGATATCGGGCGTTCCGTCGGTGCTGTTCCCGTCCATGACGAGAATGTGGCGAAAACCGCGCTGCCGGAACCCCTCGACCAGCTCGCCGATCGTCGGGGCCTCGTTTAACGTGGGGATGAAGATACAGACCTCATCTCGCTCGACGTTCATCGGTGTACTAT
Source organism: Methanoculleus sp. (assembly GCA_030156625.1). GTDB lineage: Archaea > Halobacteriota > Methanomicrobia > Methanomicrobiales > Methanoculleaceae > Methanoculleus. The sequence continues at coordinate 4,616 of JASGMC010000032.1, read as the reverse complement.
ATCCGATTGAGCAACATAAGGACTTCGCATGCACGTAGCCAAATCGGGGCTCCGGGCTTTGGGTATCGCCGAGAGTTATTCGGGGCGGGAGCAGTCCACCCTTGCCGGCGTCGTCATGCGAAAGGACCTCCGGATCGACGGAGCTGCCTTTGCCCGGATGACCGTCGGGGGGTCGGACGCCACCGATGCGGTCGTCCGGATCTTCAACCGCCTTGCCCGCCGCGACATCAACCTCCTGATGATCAGCGGGAGCGTCGTCGCCTGGTACAACATCATCGACCCGGCGGCGGTGCAGGGCGCGACCGGTCTTCCCGTCATCGTCACCACCTACGAAGAGTCGGATGGGCTCGAGGAGGAGATCCGCCGTCACTTCCCGGACGACGATGCCAGGCTCGCAGCCTACCGGCGGCTCGGCGGCCGGATCTCCGTTCGGCTGCACTCCGGGTATACACTTTTTATCCGCCCCTACGGACTCTCTCTCGAGGATGCCGCGAGGCTCTGCAACGACTTCACGCGTGAAGGCAGGATGCCCGAGCCGGTCAGGGTGGCACGGCTCATCGCCAGGGCCGTCGTCCGGTCGTCAGGGGCTGACCCGGACGACCATGACCGTTGACGTCGCGTGATCGACGACGTAGGAACTGACGCTTCCGAGGAAGAAGCGGTCGATCCGGCCCCTGCCGTGCGACCCGACCACGGTCAGGTCGGCGCCGAGTTCCTGTGCGAGCGCGGTGATCTCCGCTCCGGGGTGCCCCCAGCGCTTGTGGATGGTCATCCGGACACCGGCTGCTGCCGCCTCCCGCTCCGCATCGGCGAGGAACTCGTTCGCCTCCCGGTCAAGCGCATCAAGGAGCGCCTGCTGGGCGATATCCAGCGGTTCGAGCTCGCTGAGGATCAGCGTGGGATACGTGCCGGTCTGGACGACGTGTATGGCATGCACGGGGGCATCCATGGCGCGGGCGATATCCAGAGCCTCTTCGAGCGCCCGGTGGCCGATCTCCGACCCGTCGACCGCCACGAGTATCGAATTGAACATAATAGTCTCTAGGAGTGTTCCGGTACAAAAACATGGCCTTTGGAGGGGGTCCGCCTCATGCCCTCACCGTGTGCTTCGATACCACCTTCCCGTCGCGTTTATCCACGATCTCCACCGTGACCTCGGCTCCCGGGTAGAAGGTCCCGTCGGAGAGATCCGCCGTCATCTCCTCGCCCGGGTTCCAGTAGGGGGTGCGGCAGCCCTCGCCCTCGAGGAACTTCACCCCGTAGTGATGCGATGATATGAGGAGGTGACCGTTCAAAGTCTGGACGATGCAGACGTTCTGGCCGTTTTTGTAAAAAATCGCTTTCAGGCAGTCGTTCTCGTATACAGTACTGCCGTTGTTCTTGAGGGTGACCCTGCTTGCGTAGGTCAGCTGCCCGGTCTCTTCGCTCGTGTGTGCAATTCCGGTGATGACGATCGGTGGCTGCGGGGCCTCCGTCCACGACCAGGACGGGACCATCGCAAGCAGCATCAGCAGAACAAGCGCGGCGAGGATGATGGTTACGGCAACCATCAGAAACGTGCCGTGCGTATCCGAGAGAGCGCGCTCGCTCGCTTTCGTCCGCCTTACGCGGGCTCCCGGTGAGCCGGAGCGGTGCCGCGTCCTCCGCGCGGCACGGGGCCTAGTACTCCATCCCATACGACTGAGCCAGGTTCCGGTAACGGCCGTACGTGTACTGGTCCAGTTTGGGGCCCATGCCCCGTATCTTGTTCCACTCGACGGCGTCGGTATGCTCCCGCCAGATTCCCTCGAAGGAGTCTCCGTCCGCCACGACGAAGACCTTCGGGTTCGACGTCAGCTTCTCGCCGGTTCCCCCGTACTCTCCTCCGGCATCGGTCGGGATGGACGGCACGGTGGTCTCGATGAACGCGTACCCGGTGTTCCGATAGCAATACTGGTCGGGCGCCTTGATGCCCACAGCCATGTGGGACTCCTGCTCGAATTCGAAGACCGCGACGCCGTATCCCAGTTCACGGAGAAGGTACGCGAGCAGGAGCGACTTCTCGTCGCAGTCCCCGTTCTCGTGGTAGAGCACGTGGTACGGGTATTTAGCTGCCGTATCGAACGAGTAATCGGCGTACTCGATCTTCTGCACCATGCTGATCGCGGCCCGCACCTGGTTGTCGCGGTCGGCCTCGGCAGCCCGGATGTTGTCGGTCAGCTGTTTGAGGTACCGGTCCTGGATGCTCTCGTCGATAAACTGGAGCCAGTAGTCGTGCTCATCGCGCAACAAGGCGGGATACTTCGTGGAAAGGTAATCGTTGACGCCCCGGTAGGCATCGAACCGGATCGAACCCGGTTTGCCGCGGAGAACGTACGGAAGGTTGATGGTTTTTTGTCCCGTTTCCAGGTCTTCGGCGGTGACCCGGGATGAATCGAGGCCCGGTACACCCAGTGTCCCGGCGACCATCGTACCTACGGACGAAAAGATCTCGGCGCCCCAGATGACGGCTACGCCGAGGACGACAAGGACGACGATCACCTTGCCGACAGGGATTCTGTGCGGACGGTTGCTGTCGCCGGACATACGAATGAGAGATTTATTACCCAATATATAAAGGTTTTTAAAATAATCCGGGACGCCGGCGACCCGGAAGGAGATACTGGCCGGGAGGCACGGACTTACGGCCTCCAGCCCCGGGGGAACCCTCCTGTCGGTCTTCGGGTTCCGCAGCGGACACAGGCGCACCCGGAGATTATACCGGAGTAAACCTTCTTCCTCTTCAGGCCCAGGGAGGATCATGGCAGAAGCAGAACGATCCCAACTACCCGGATACGTACGCCTATCCGGGAGCGGCGAACTGGAGGAGCGGGCGCGGCGGGCGCACGAGGTGCTCCGCGACTGCGTCGTCTGCCCCCAGGAATGCCGCGTGAACCGTATCGAGGATGAACTGGGGTTCTGCCGGACCGGTCTTTCGCCGCGAGTCTCGAGTTACAGCCCGCATTTCGGCGAAGAGCCCCCCCTCGTGGGGACGAACGGGTCGGGGACGATATTCTTCGCGGGCTGCAACATGCGGTGCGAGTTCTGCCAGAACTACGAGATCAGCCAGTGCGGGGTCGGCTACGCGGTCTCGAACGAAGACCTCGCCGGGATCATGCTTCACCTGCAGGAGCGCCGGTGCCACAACATCAACCTCGTCTCCCCTTCTCACGTCGTCCCCCAGATCCTCGGTGCGGTCGCCATCGCCGCCCCCCGGGGCCTCAACGTCCCGCTGGTCTACAACAGCGGTGGCTACGACTCCGTGGAGACCCTGCGGCTCCTCGACGGCGTCATCGATATCTACATGCCGGACGCGAAGTACGGGCGTGACGACGTGGCGCTGGAACTCTCCCATGCCCCCGGCTACACCGCCCGCATGCAGGCCGCATTGAAGGAGATGCACCGGCAGGTCGGGGACCTGGTGATCAGGGACGGCCTTGCGGTGCGGGGCATGATCATCAGGCACCTGGTGCTCCCGGGAAACCTCGCGAACAGCGAGATAGTGCTGAAATTCATCGCCGAAGAGATCTCGCGGGACTCCTACGTGAACATCATGGCCCAGTACCACCCGGCGTGGAGAGTGGCCGGGGGAGAGAGGAGCCCGGTGCTTGCAGCACTTCAGCGCCCGATCACGTCGCGGGAGTACCGGTACGCCGTTCGCTGCGCAAGGGAGAACGGACTCTCCCGTGGGTTCCCGTGAGAGGCGGGCAGGGATATATCGTCACCAAAAGAATATTCGCTCGAACAGCCCAGGGTTGTGTGGTGCAGGTGAAAGAACGGTCGGGACTCCGGTACGCGGCGATGAGCGATACCGGAGGGCGGGAGCAGAACGAGGACGCCTACTTTACCGGCCGGATGAACGGCTACCACGTATTCGCCGTCGCCGACGGGCTCGGCGGGCATGCCTGCGGAGAGGTTGCGAGCAGGATGGCGATCGCAATCCTCGCGGAGGTCGCAGGCGAAGGCCTCCCCGGGACCTGGCCAGCCACAGTGCTCGAATGCGCATTCCAGCGGGCGAACGCCGCTGTATACGCATATAATGGGGAGAAAGGCCTGAACGCAGGAACAACACTCTCGGCGGCGATCGTCGCCGAGTCGGGCAGGTGCTGGATCGGCACGGTGGGCGACAGCAGGACGCATATCATCACGCCGTCGTCCGTCTGGCATACGCGCGACCAGAGTTACGTCCAGGACCTGGTGGAATCGGGAGTGATCTCCCCTGCCGAGGCGATGCGCCACCCGCGAAAGAACGTCCTGACACAGGCGCTCGGCCTCGCGGCCCGGGTGCAGGTCGACCTCGACGAACGGGATCTCGCCGGGGGAGTCCTGGTGCTCAGTTCGGACGGGCTCCACGACTACGTCCCGGCGAGCGCCATCCAGGATATCGTGCTCGCCGGCGACCCCGATACGGCATGCCGGAGGCTGATCTATGCCGCCCGGGACGCGGCAAGCACCGACAATACCACGGTGATCGTCGCTAGGCCCTAAACCCCGTCCCGCTCGCACCTTCGGTGCTCTTGCTCCGTTCCTGCGGAACATCGCAACTCGCACCTTCGGTGCTCTTGCTCCGTTCCTGCGGAACATCGCAACTCGCACCT
>JASGMC010000031.1 GCA_030156625.1 Methanoculleus sp. | reverse complement strand
GACGGCGGCGGCGAGCGCCCTCTACGGCGAGATCACCGACCCGAGGGAGGTGTGAATCATGCGAGTCTGGAAGTTCGGCGACGATATCGATACGGATGCAATCATCCCCGGGCGGTTCCTCACCATCTACGACCCGGGGGAGCTCGCGAAGCACGCGTTCGAGGGGACGCGGGACGAGTTTGCAAAGGAGGCGCGGGAGGGCGACGTCGTCGTCGCCGGCACCAACTTCGGGTGCGGCTCCTCCCGCGAGCACGCGCCGCTCGCGCTCCTCGGCGCCGGGGTGAAGGTCGTGGTCGCGAAGTCCTTTGCCCGGATCTTCTACCGGAACGCCGTCAACACCGGGCTCCTGCCGCTGATCTGCCCGGAGGCGGATGCTATCCGGGACGGCGACACCGTCTCGGTGGATATCGCCGCCGGCTACATCGAAGTGGACGGAAGACGGCTCGCCGTCGAGCCGGTGCCCGGGTTCATGAAGGAGATCGTCGATGCCGGCGGCCTCGTTACCTACGCAAAAGATCTGGATGAGGTGAAGACATGCAGCACCGAGTAGCGGCCATCGGCGGGGACGGTATCGGCCCCGAGATCGTCGCGGCGGGAAAGGAGGTCCTCGATGCCGCGGGAGAGCGCTACGGGTTCGACATCGCGTGGACGGACTTCGACATCGGGGCCGACCGCTACCTCGCGACCGGCGAACTCCTGACTGAAGAGGATATCCGGGAACTCTCGAAGTTTTCCGCGATCTACTTCGGGGCAATCGGCGACGACCGGGTGAAGCCGGGGATCCTCGAGAAGGGCATCCTGCTCGCGATCCGGTTCCACTTCGACCAGTTCGTCAACCTCCGGCCGATCAAGCTTCTCGACGGCGTCACGACACCGCTCGCGAACAAGGGTCCGGAAGACATCGACTTCGTCGTCGTCCGGGAGAACACCGAGGACTTCTACGTCGGTATCGGCTCGCGATTCGCCGGGAAGCGCGAGCAAACGACGCTCGAGGTTGTCCGCAACCTCTACAACGTCAGGTTCGGCCTCGACGTCGAGACCGACGCCGACGAGCTCGCCTACCAGATTGGTGTCGTCACGCAAGAGGGCGCGGAACGGGCGATCCGCTACGCCTTCGACCTTGCCGCAGCGAGGGAGAAGAAGGTCACCTCGGTCGACAAGGCAAACGTCCTCTCCGACGTCTACGGCCTCTGGCGCGACGTCTTCACCGAAGTCGCCGCCGGTTACCCCGACGTCCAGACGGAGTTTAACTTCGTCGACGCCGTCACGATGTGGTTCGTCAAGAACCCCGAGTGGTTCGACGTCGTCGTCACCCCGAACATGTTCGGGGACATCATCACCGACCTCGGCGCCATGATCCAGGGCGGGCTCGGGCTCGCCCCCGGTGGGAACATCAACCCCCGCGGGACCTCGATGTTCGAGCCGATCCACGGCTCCGCGCCGAAGTACCGCGGCCAGGACGTCGCGAACCCGCTCGCCACCGTCTGGGCGGGCTCGATGCTCCTCGACCACCTCGGCGAGCACGAGGCCGCGGCGGCCGTCCTCCGGGCGATCGAGAGGAGCATCCTCGACGGGTTCGTCACCCGGGATATGGGCGGCGCGAAGAAGACGAGCGAGGTCGGGCGCTACCTCGCGGCGCTCGTGAAGACGGTGTAGGGCTACCGGCCCGTCTCCCTGCTTATCGAGGTTGTCCCAAAACATCACTGCCGGGAGGGGGACACCCTATCACACCTTGCGGTGCTCATGCACCCGCCGTTCCGCCGGGTGCACCTCCCCGGCCCCTCCCCGAATGGCGATAAACGATGCGTGCCCGAAGGGCAGGCAGAGTTTGAGTACCTGAGGTGCGATATGCGATGGTTCGTAGAGCGATGTTCCGAAGGAACAGAGTTCGAGAAACCCATGGGGTTTCGAGAACCGGAGCAGGAGCACCGGAGGTGCGATATGCGATGGTTCGGAGAGCGATGTTCCGAAGGAACAGAGTTCGAGAAACCCATGGGGTTTCGAGAACCGGAGCAGGAGCACCGGAGGTGCGACACCCTATGGAAAGCCGTTTCACCCTCCTGGCTCAGGATGTGGCTTGGATGGCGGATACCTGGGAAGTAAGGGCTCCGATTTGGGTATGCCGAAGGTTCGGAGATCTTTTTGGGATGAACTCATCGTCTTTCGTGCTCTAACCCGGTCTCATGCGAAGTGCGACGTTCCGGTAGGAACGACTGTCCGTAGGATGCGATGGCCGCAGGGTGCGACGTTCCAACGGAATGCGATTGCCCTACGGGCAGGAGTTTGAGCACCGAAGGTGCGAGCCGCGAAGATAGGTTGCTGGCAGTCACACGGACTTAGTGACGACCTTCTGGACATCCCCGCAGATCCCGTCTTTTATATCCCCGTACCGCCATGATCTTGTAGACCGATGCAAAACGACCAGCATATGCCGTGCGAGAACCCGCTCTGGCCCTGCGCGATGACCGGGGCGGTCGCATGCCTCGCGGGGTTCGAGGACGTCGCCGTCATCGTCCACGGCTCGAGCGGGTGCTATTTCTACCCCGCATCGCTCGTCGGGGTTCCCATTCACGGGACGTTCCTCGTCGAGAACGAGGTCATCTTCGGGACGGAGTCACGCCTCGTGGAGGTGATCCGGGATCTGGACGGCCGGTACGCCCGGATAGCCGTGGTCAACACCTGCGTGCCCGCCATCATGGGTGAGGATATCGGCGACCTCGCCCTTGACGGCCAGATCCTCGTCGTCGACAGCCCCGGGTTCCTCGGCGACCTCGAGGCCGGATACCGCCGGGCGCTCGAGCGGGTCGCGCCGGAAGTGGACCCCGACACCCCCGGCGTCAACATCGACGGTATCTGCCGCGCCGACCCCTTCTGCCGGGGAAACGCCATCGAGGCGCGGCGCCTGCTCAACCTCGCAGGCGTCCCTGTCGCCGCCACCTTCTGCCTGGACCGTTACGCCGCGACCCGCCGGGCGGCGCCGTTCACCGTCGGCACGAACCCGGATCTCGCGAGCGGCGTCGGGACCGCTTGCGGCTCGCTCCTCGGCCTCGATGCCGTCGGGGAGACCTTCGAGCGGCTTGCAGCCTCGGTCGACGGCGTGGATACCCGCCCGGTCATGGATGAAGTCGCATGGGCCGATGCCCGGATCCGGAAGGCCTGCGAGAAGTACCTCAGGAGGTTCGATCCTCCCCGGGTGGCGATCTCTGCCGGGCACGCCTACGCCGCGTTTGCCGCCGACCTCCTCGACCGGTATCTCGGTGCCGATATCGCCTGCATAGCGGCGCGCAACGACCCCGGTACGGGGAACGATGCCGTCACCTACACGACCGACTTCTCGGCCATCCGGGAGATGATCCGGGACGCCGAACCGGACCTGATCCTCGGCTCCTCCTACGAGGCGACAATCTCCTCCGGCGCCGCGTTCGTCGGGCTGACGCCGCCGCTCCGGGACAGGGTCGCTCTCTCCTCCCGGGCGCTGATCGGGATCGAAGGGGCGCTCCGGCTGATGGACGAGGTGCTCAACGCCTGCGTCAACCGGAACCGGCGCCCGGGGAGCGAGCAGATGGACCTCTCCTGAGCAAAGCGTTATTACTCCCGGTGCCGGAACACTCATGCAGGAGAACGGGGATTCCTCCGGGTTCCCTGCTGTCGCTGGAGAAAGGTCCGCATGCCGCTTGTAAAGATCGAGATCCGTATGGGAAAGTCCGCCGGTTACCGGCAATCACTTATTGATAGCCTCCGTGAGGCTTTTTTGGACGCACTTCAGATGCCGGAGGCCGCCCTCTGGATCCGGCTGTGCGAACGAAAGGAGGAGAACTTCCCGATGCCTCCCGGCCGATCCGATGACGCGGTCCTGATCGAGGTATCCCTCATGCCGGGGCGCAGGCCCGAGAAGAAGGAGGCGCTCTACAGGACGATCGTGGCTCGCCTCGCCCAAAATGCCGGGGTTCTTCCTGAAGACGTCTGTATTGTCCTCTATGAACCTCCCGTCGAGAACTGGGCCGAACACGGCGAGATGTTTGCACCCTCCCGGTAAGCAGCCGTGTGCGCCATAAGGTTTTTATGGTCCGGCGGGCACCGGGATGCCGGCCTGTCCGGGAGGGACCGGCCGGCAAAAGGGGGGGTTATGGTATGACACACCACGGCGGATACGGCGCCCACGATATGCTTCTCGCGAGAATGTACGATCTCCTCGACGAGGACCAGATGCGGCAGCTGATGGTACGGATGATCGAGTCCCGCATCAGGATGAAAGAACAGCATATCGAGGCGATGCAGTACAAGATCGAGACCTACAAGATGGCACGCGACATGCTCAGGGCGGGCATGAAGCAGAAGTGAGCCTGTGGCTCAGAGGCGCTCCGGTGTCCGGGCGGCCCGGGGCTGTGGCCTCTTTTTTACTCTTCACGACGAATACACCGGCATGGACCCGATGATCAGGGGATACCGGGAAGATGATTTCCGTTCTGTCGCTGCCCTCGAGCGGGAGAACAGCCCGGGAGACTGCAAGCCCGAGGTTTTCATCCGGCAGGCCGGCGTCCTCTTCGCCGATACCTTCCTCGTCGCGGAACGTGACGGGCGGATCGTCGGCTACACCATCGGGGCTCTCGTGCAGCACCGGCCAGCCACGGGATGGATCGTCCGGCTGGTGGTGGCGGAGGGATACCGGCGCCGCGGGCTCGGGGGTGACCTCGTTGCCGCCGTCACCGGCAGCCTCAGGGAGCGTGGAGCGGGGGAGATCTACCTCTCGGTCGCGCCTTCGAATCGCGTCGCCCGGGCGCTCTACGAGAGGCACGGCTTTCGGGAGACGGATTTCTGCCCTGGCTACTTCGGCGAAGGGGGCGATCGCCACATCCTCCGTAGGGACTTCGCCGGCCGGGAAGACTTAATCTATCGGGATTGAGATCAGTGTGATATCATGCCCCTCACCCCATTGCGTATCGGAGAGGCGTTCGGGCCGGTGCCGCGGTTCCGGTCGTACCTCTACGCGTCCCTGGTCCTGGCCGTCGTCGTCTTCATCCTGCCCTGGCTGGTCCCCGTCGTCGTCTTCAGTCCGCTGCCTGTTGCTGCAGGCATCGCCATACCAGTGCTCGCCGCCATCATCTTCGTCGTCTACTGGATACCTCTCTACTGCGAGAGCATCTCCTACCGGCTCACCGTCACCGAGGTCACCTGGCAGCGGGGGGTCTGGTTCCGGCAGACTGGGATCGTCCCCTACAACCGGATCACGAACGTCGATATCATCCAGGGGCCCCTGATGCGGTTCTTCTCTTTCTCGGCGGTCCGGGTGCAGACCGCCGGATTCTCGACGCAGGCCCGGGCGGAGATCGTCCTCAACGGGATAGCCGACCCGAAGGACCTCCAGGAGAAGATCATGAACTTTGTGCGGAGGACCGGTCCGGTCGCGACCGAAGGCGAGCCGGAGCAGCTGCCGGCCGCCGATGCGGTGGTGGAAGAACTGCGGGCGATCCGGCGGCTGCTGGAGAGCCGGCAGGAGAAATAAGATACTTTTCGTGTGCGCGACTGTCGGAACGACAGGAGCGGGAAAAAGAAGGAAGAGAGTTAACTCCCGACAACTCTGTCCCGCTTGATGACCAGGACCGGCTGACGGGCGTTCTTGATCACGTACTCCGAGACCGTCCCGAGCAGGCGGTCGCGGATGTTCGACCGGCCGTGGGAACCGATGACGATGAGCGAGGTCCCCTCCATATCCGCCGCGGCCACGATCTCCTTTCCCGGGCTGCCGACGGGCGTCCGGACGGTCACCTTGATCCCCTGCCTCTCGAGCGCCCGGCGGGTATCGATAATCCGGTGCTGGATCTCTTCCCGCAACTGTCGCTGGGCCTCGGGCTCCTGGTCGGGTACGGTCCCGAGGAACCCCTGCCCCCCCGAGGCGATCAGCGTGATGTCCTTTGAGTCGATGACGTGGACGAGGATCACTTCCTGTGTTCCCGCCTCCTGCAGTGCGGGAATGTAGTCCAGCACCTTCATGGAAGGCTCTGAAAAGTCCGTCGGAAACAAGATGCGTTCGAACATACTCTGACACTCACTCCTGTATTCTCTCTCCGCGCGTCGGATATTTAAGCGTACGGTCGCCGGCGGGCACCACCCCCTTACCCCCGCTTCTCCTCCCGGATAAGAACTCTCCACCGGTGCAGCATCCGTCGGAGGCCGGCGGTCCCGACAGGCGCCGGGTACGGGAGTGGGATTGCCGTAGCGTCCGGGACGACGGCAAGATCGAGGGCTTCGGCGCATTCGGTGCAGATGGCCTCCGCGCCCGGATCGGCCCTGAGCATGGGGTGGGGGGACTGGAAGCGTACCCTGCTCCCGGCAATGTCGGCGAACTGCTCGAGCATCGCGGCCTGGCAGGCGCGCTCCTCCTCGACGGCGGCCGAGGCGTCGATGCCGCAGATCCGGCCGACCTCTTCGAGGAACCGGCACGTCCCGTCAAGGCCGGCCGGGAACGAGTCCACGTAGGGCGTGCCGAGCCTCCGCTCGAGGTCTTCGCCGACCGGCCGGAGCGCCGGTTCCCGGAGGATGTTTACGGCGGCAGAGCCGAGGCGTTCGATATCCCCCGTCTCGATCCCGCGCACGAACCGGAGGTTGACCCCGATGCCGAGCAGGCCGAGAAGGCGGGCGATCTCGGCCGCGTTCTCGTCGACGCCGTACTCCAGGTTCTTCTCGCCGACCAGGTTTGCCGAGAGGGTCCCCTCAGTCGTCGACCGGGCGAGCGAGGCGACGGCAGAAAGGGCGTTTCTGATACCGGTCTCAAAGACCCCGCCGAGGAACCCTGCGGTCGGCACGGCGATCACCGGGATGCCCCGGTCTTTTGCGCAGACCGCCGCGACGTCGTCCCCTATCGTCTCGACGATGCAGGTCGAGAGGACGAAGACGGAGGCGGGCGCGGGTGAGAGCGAGAGCGCCCGCGCCAGGGTCTTCTCCAGCGCTTCTTCGCCGCCGAAGATGATCCCGTTCTCCGTAAGACGGGTGGAGAGGAGGCGCGGGACTTCGAACCGGTCGTTCGAGAGCAATGTGGCGTGAAGGAGGGAGAAGTTGTGGTGCGTGCATCCTGCCGGACCGTGGATGACGCAGACGGCGTCCCGTACCTCCGTGAGCACCGAGAGCGCCCCGGTCAGGGTGCACCCCTCAAACCTGGACGAATTCGAGGGCGAAGGATTCGAGTTCATCCATCTCGAGGGGGGTGGGGATACTCGTCGTTTCGTTTCCGCTGATCGTGCGTGCAAGTTCCTGGTAGATCGCCGCCTGGTCCGACTCGGGGGCGTACTCGACGACCGTCTGCTTCTGCAGTTCCGCGACCTGCACGACCCGTGACCGGGGGATATAGGCGATGAGCCGGGAGTTGATCCGGCGGGCGAACTCCTCCACCAGTTCTCGCTCCCCCTCGATGTTCTTTGCGTTGCAGATCACGCCGCCGAGCGTGCACCTGCTCCGAACCCGGCGCGAGAGGCGGGCGATGGCTTTTGCGATGTTGTTTGCCGCGTAGACGGACATCAGCTCGCCGGAGGTGACCAGGTAGACCTCCTGCGCGTATCCTTCGCGCATCGGCATTGCAAATCCGCCGCAGACGACGTCCCCGAGGACGTCGTAGACGATCACGTCGCCTTTGAGGGCGTCAAGGCGTTCGAGGAGCTGGAACGTCGCGATGATGCCCCGGCCGGCGCAGCCGATCCCCGGCTCAGGCCCGCCGGCCTCCACGCAGCGCACCCCCCTGAACCCTTCGTAGACCACATCGTCGGCGGTGATGTTCTCGTCCCCGCGCTCCCTGATGAGGTCGAGGACCGTCGGGATCCAGGTCCCGTGCATCAGCATGCGGGTGCTGTCGTGCTTCGGATCGCACCCGATCTGCAGGATATCGAGCCCCTCTCCTGCGAGTGCTGCCGACAGGTTCGCTGCAGTGGTGGATTTCCCGATTCCCCCCTTCCCGTAGAGGGCGATCTGTTTCATTGTTTCTACTATGCGCTTGCATGGGTAATTAGGTGTCGTATGGTGTTCCAACTCTGGAACTATATATACTTTGTTGCAACCGGATCCGTAATCTTTGAAGTCTCTTTTTCCTGGAGTGCAGGATTATCTATTCAATTTTGATAATCTGAAGTTTATAATTTGTTTTTTAAAATTGAAAAAGTATATATTTGGCTGTTTGAAACTCTTTGTCCTGCAGGGGGAAAACGAGCCATGGACCCACGATTCCGATCACGGTTGATTGCGGCGATTGTTCTCATTGTCGTCGTTTGTTCGGCCTTCTCTGTGAGCCCGGTTGCCGGTTTCCGTCTGGAGAACAGGGATGGGAGCGGCACCGAAGCGGCACTTGCGGAGGCCCTGGTGCTGCAGCAGAGCACCAGGATCAGAGAAGAGTTTATGGAGAACCTCACTGTCTACATCGACAGCAGGAACGAGTTGTTCAGGCAGCAGGACATGTCCGGGAACACGAGCGGCCTCTACGTCCCCGAGGAGAACGCCATCTACATCCGGTCGGACAGGGACCCGGCGCGGGCCGACGAGGCCTTTGCCCGGCAGGTGGGGTACCGGGTCTACCGCACCATGGATTTTGGCGGGAGCACGGTCCTTGCGGCGTTCGCCGAGGACCCCGGAACTTACCCGGCCCTGGACGTACAACCCGGTGAGGAGAGGGAGGCGGCGCTCTTTGCCGATGCCTTCATGCTTTACCACACCACCCCGGCAGCCCTGAAGAAGGATGCCCCCGAGGTCTACACCTACATGGACCTGCTCGCAAAAAGCGGCGGCGACAGGGCGACGGTGGACGGCCTGTACCTGAACTACCGGCCGGAGTAACCGGCATATCTTCTATTTTGCGGCCCGGGAGAGCCGGGCTGGTTATGTTGCCGTGCTGAGGCTCATGACTCCTTGGAATGGCGAAAGCCCCGTACACTGGACCGTGGTGGCTATCGCGTTGGGGGGTGGGGACAAAGGGGAGTACGAGCGCAGCGAGCATGAGAAACCCAAAAGGGTTTCGAGGGGGGCGTGCCCCCCTCCCCGTCAGCCCCTTCCCCCGTGGCGATATCCGATGGAAATCCGTGTACGGGTTCACGATGCCCTGAAGGGTGACCAGCCGCAGGGCAATTGTAACCGAAAACGAAACGGTCCTTGAGGCCTCCGATTTCCTCAAGTTCCAGGTGCTCCGGCCCGCTGCATCGCTCCCCCCGTATCCTCGCCCCCTCTCCCCGGATCGACCCCCCTCAATCGAACCGCTTGAGGACGCCCATAACGAGCATGATCACCGGAATGACCTCCAGACGCCCTATCCACATGACCAGGATGAAGAGGGCTTTCGCCGGATCGGCCATGTCGGGCGAGACGAACCCCGTGGATATGCCGTTGTTGCACATCGCGGAGACGACCTCGAAGATCACGTTGCTCGAGTCGAAGGACGTCGGCTGCAGGTGCATTACCAGTATCGTGGCGACGAAGATGATCAGGAAGTAGAGCATGATCGTCAGCATGTTCCGGGAGACCTCGAGGTCGGCGATGTTCTTCGGGATCACCTTGCCGTCGTACTTGAAGGGCACGAGCACCTTCCCGGAGACGAACATCCGCCGGAACCACCAGATCAGGCTCTGAAAGCCGAGGACCACCCGGGAGAGTTTGATACCGCCGGCGGTGCTCCCCGACGACCCGCCGATCACCATCAGCATCGCGAGGAAGAGGACGGTCACGCTCGCCCACTCGTTCGGGGAAGCGACCTGGAACCCTGTGCTGGTGGCTGCCGCGGCCGACATGAAGAGCGCCTGGCGGACGGCCGTGGGGAGATCGGTTGCCGTGAGCGTGACGAGATCCCACGCTATCACGACGATCCCGAGCGCGACGAGCATGAAGAGGAGGCGTGCCTGCTGGTCTTCGAAGAACCGCACGCCTCTCTGGCGGTAGAGGAGGTAGTAGAGTTTGAACGGCAGGGCGCCGGCGATCATGACCGGGACGATGAGAACCTCAAGCAGCGGGTTGTTGTAGAAGGGGATCCCTTCCGAGTGGACGGAGAACCCGCCGGTTGCGATCGCAACAAGGGCGATATTCACCGCGTCCCAGAGGGGCACCCCGGATACGAGGACGAGGGCGATCGAGGCGGCGGTCAGCGCCAGGTAGATCTTCCACATCTCAAAGCCCGTTGCGACGACGCTCGGCATCAGCGCCTCCGAGCGTCCTTCCGACCGGTAGAGGCGGAACTGGGTCAGCCCGGTTCTCGAGGCCATCGCGATGGTGAAGGCGACGATCCCGATGCCGCCGAGCCACTGCATCAGCGACCGCCAGAAGAGGAGCGTCCGGGGCAGATCGTCGACCGACCGCATCATGGTCAGGCCCGTATCGGTCCATCCCGACATCGCCTCGAAGACGGCATCGAGGTACGGGATGCCGAGCCCGAGGCAGAACGGCAGGGCGCTCACCATCGCGATGATCAGCCAGATCAGGGCGACGGCCATGAGGGCGGCGGATAGGGGCGCCTCGCGCTCCTCCCGGGGGACCCGGACAAGTAGCGACCCGAGGAGGAAAAGGACGACCGGGACGGAGACCATGGGCAGGATCATCTCCCACTCCCGGTAAATCACCGCCACGACAAGCGGCACCGCCGTGGCGATGCTCACGTACCTGAAGATATTGCCGATGTCGGGTGCGATGATCGAGAACTGCTCGATCCTATCCATCGGTACACGTTCTCCGGGCGCTCTTATCTATTTTCTCTTGCATCGCCGTTCGAACGCCAGTGGCCCCGGAGGTCTCCGAATCACCGGCGGCCGCATCCGCACCCGCTTTTATCCACAGATGCCGCCTGTCCGGTGCCGGCCGATTCGGGAGCGCTCTCGATGAAGATGCGCCGGTTGATGATCCGCCAGGTGAGAATGAGCTGGGCTATATCCCCGGCCGTCAGGTAATCGCTGTCCTGACTGAGGTCGATGGGCTCCACCTGCGTCTGAAGCTCGATGTTCCTCTCCAGTTTTCTTGCGACGGCATCGTTTAACTCCCCGTCGAACGTGAGCGCCCCCATCGTCCTCCCGCCGACGTCTTCAGTCGTGAACTCGACCATGAAGTCGCGCTCGGAGAGTGAAAGGAGCCCGAAGAGGTCGATGGAGAGGTCGACATCCCCGATGCTTCGATCAAGTTTGCTCTGGCAGAGGGTGACGTGGTAGACGTTGCGCTTCTCGCTTACGTCCCGGCCGTACTTCGAGAAGGCAATCCTGATGACCGCGTCCGCGAACAGGCACTGCGGCGCGACGTACCGCTCGAAGTCGGGCTTACGCTCCTCCATCTCTCTCTCGACCGCGTCCGGGGAGTATCCCCGCCGCTCCACGTCGCGCTTGATCTTCCAGGCACGTTTTACGTCGGGGTCCGGGTCCACGTAGAGCTTGAAGTCGATCAGGTCCCGGAGCGTCGGGGTGATGAACGGGTGCAGCCCCTCGAGGATCAGGATCTTCGTGGGGCTGAAGCGCACCGGGGGGTCGAACTGCCCGTTGTTGTGGTTGTAGACCGGTTTTACTATCGTCTTTCCCGCTTTGAGGTCCGCGAGGTGCTCTTCTAACAGGTCGAACCGGTTCGCCTCGGGGACGAGCGGCGTGATCCCGAGCTCTTTACGCTCCCGGCGGTCGTATTTGTGGTAGTCGTCGATGGTGATGGTGGAGACGAGGTCCTTGCCGAAGATCTCCCGGATCGCCCGGGTGAACGTGGTCTTCCCGGATCCGCTGTCTCCCGCCACGCCGATGACGAAGACGTAGGGCGACTCGGCAATGACTCTCTTGAAGTCGGACGGGGGCATAAGTCAGCTCGAAGATTGGTCGGTATCCTACACTGTTAAGATTTCGGTGCCGGGCGTGCGGTTCCGGAACCCGGCGGCAAAACGCAAAAAAGAAGGGGGGGTATCAGGACGGGAGAATCCCCGCTTCTTCGTGTTTCTTTTTGATCTCGTCGGCGAGCCGGTCCAGCGCCGCGAAGTCCTCCTCCTTCGGAAGACCCCTGACGTAGACCGGCTCGAGGAACTCGACCTTGAGCCGGCCGAGCATATCCTTCACGGTATCGACCGTCTTCCCGCCCCAGCCGTATGACCCGATAACCGTCGCGTACCGTGTCTTCGGGCGGAGGAGGTTTGCGAGGTACGCGGCGTAGACCGCCTGCGGGTGGGGGCCGAAGATGACCGTCGGCGACCCGATCACGACCGTCGCGGCATCCACGAGAGCTTTTGCAAGGTCGCCGATGTCGGTCTTTGTGAGGTTGAACGGCTGGACCGGGATACCCCGGTGCATCAGGGCGTCGACGAAGTGGTCGACCATCGCCTGCGTGCTCCCGTGCATGGAGACGAAAGGAAGCACCACCGTGTTTTTCACGGCATCGCCCGTCCAGTCCCGGTAAGCGTCGACGATGAACGCCGGCCTGTTGTAGACCGGACCGTGGCTCGGGGCGATCACGTCGATCTCGCGCGTCGCGAGCTTTTCGAGGTGCGCCTTGATGCTCGATCGGAACGGCATCATGATCTCGGCGTAGTAGCGTTTCGCGGACTCGTAAACCACGCCTTCGTCGGGGACGTAGAGGGAACTCGTCGCGTAGTGCGAGCCGAAAAGGTCGCAGGGGAAGAGCACCCGGTCTTCCCGGAGGTAGGTCAGCATCGTCTCCGGCCAGTGGACCCAGGGGGCGATGATGAACTCGAACGTTCTTCCCCCGAGGTCGAGCGTATCGCCGTCGCCGATGACGATGAACTGCTCGTCCGGGACGTGGAGGAGGTCGACCAGGAAGTCGCGGCACTTCTGGTTCGTCACCACCTTCGCGTCACCGAATCGCTCGAGCATTGCCGGTATCGACCCCGAATGGTCCTGCTCGGCGTGGCTGGAGACGATGTAGTCGATCTTCTCGACCCCGAGCCGATCCAGGTTCCCCATGAGTTCTGCGGTCTTCGTCGGGTCGACGGTGTCGATCAGTGCCGTCTTCTCGCTGCCCCGCACCAGGTAACTGTTGTAGGTGGTGCCGTCGGGGAGCGGGATCAGTTCGTCGAAGAGCCGGCGGTCCCAGTCGATGGCGCCGACCGAAAAGACGCCCGGCACAATCTCACGTGCGGCCATGTCCCGCCGCCTCCGTCGGTAAGCAGTATGTACGGGTATTCAACATGCTTCATGCTCCGTAAACTCTTAACCGTCCCGGCGGGCCCTGCCGCGCCGGCCGGCAAGCGTCTCTCCGGCCCGAACGCAGATAACGGTTTCGCTCTACCCCCCGGAAGAGGAGAAGGTGGTCTGCCCGTCTCCTCTCCTGACCTCGTTTGCAAAGAGGTGGGCCTGCCGGGTCGGTTCCGGGAGTCGGTACCCCCGTGCGGTCGCGAGGACGAGGTCGACTGCGGCTGAAAGAGCGATCCGGTGGCCTACCGAGACGTAGACGGGTTTTGTCTTCTCTTTCGTTCGCACCGCCATCCCGATCGTCTCGCCGTCGCGGACGATCGGACTCGTCGAACCCCTGGCGGCCGCGGGCTCCGCCGCCGTTCCCACAAGAAGGCTCTTTGCG
Organism: Methanoculleus sp.; assembly: GCA_030156625.1. Classification (GTDB taxonomy): domain Archaea; phylum Halobacteriota; class Methanomicrobia; order Methanomicrobiales; family Methanoculleaceae; genus Methanoculleus. The sequence goes on along the minus strand of JASGMC010000031.1, from coordinate 8,054 downwards.
ACCCCGACGGCGGGCCGGTCGAGCAGGACGCCCATATGGCTCGCGATGCCGAGCCCCCGGGGGTGGGCGATCCCCTGCCCATCGAAGAAGACGACCTCCGGCTCTGATCGCAGTCGCCCGAACGCCTCGATGAGGGCGGGGCCTTCCCGGAATGTCAGGAGGCCGGGTATATAGGGAAACGATGTCTCAGCAGAGGCGGAGACCCGCTCGACGACGGCAAGATCGGGGTAGCTGAGGGCGACGACGACCGCGTGGATATCGTTCGAGCCCTTCGCGTAGGAGGCGTCGGCGCCGGCTACCAGGGAGATCTCACCGATGCCGTTGGAGAGGCGGACCCTGGCCCGGAGCGCCTCCTGGAGGCGGATCGCTTCGGCCGGCGTCAGGTCGAATGAGTGAATATCACGGATCTTCATGGCCGTCTCCCGCCGCACGGCGGCAGATACTGGTTCAAAATGGGCTATATATGTATTATTATATACCCGGGGCTACTGCACTCCGCAGGTGAAAACTATGAGCCGCCAGAACCCGTTGCGATATGCCGTTGCCTTCCTGATCGCCCTCCTCGGAGGGCGGTCGCGTATGCTGCCTTCACGACCCCCGGCCTCTCCCTCTTCGTGTGGGTTGCCGCCGTCATCGTCCTCGCGGGGGTGTTCGCCGCCGATGCGACGCAGATTGCCGACCAGTGGGAGAAAGCGATCGTGCTGCGCCTGGGCCGGTTCTCGGGCCTCAGGGGTCCGGGCGTCTTTATCATCGTGCCGCTCATCGACACGATTGCCTACTGGATCGATCTCCGCACGATCACGACGTCGTTTAAGGCAGAAAAGACCCTCACCCGCGATACGGTCCCGGTCGACGTCGAGGCGGTCCTCTTCTGGCGCGTGAGGGACCCGGAGAAAGCGGCGCTGGAGGTCGAGGACTACCGTTCCGCCATCAGCTGGGCGGCGCAGACGGCGCTCCGGGAGGTCATCGGGAAGTCCGACCTCGCGAATATGCTCGAGGGCCGGGAGAGGCTTGATGCGGAGCTGCAGCGGATCATCGACGTCCGGACCGAACAGTGGGGGATCCACGTCAGTTCCGTGGAGATACGGGATATCCTGATCCCCCGCGAGCTGCAGGACGCGATGTCCATGCAGGCCCAGGCGGAGCGGGAGCGGCAGGCACGGGTGATCCTCGGCGACTCCGAACAGCAGGCGGCCAGGACGTTCGAGGAGGCCGCGAAGACTTACCAGGACAACCCGACCGCCCTCTACCTCCGGGCGATGAACATGCTCTACGAAGCCTCAAGGAGAAGGCGACGCTCGTCCTCGTTCCGGCATCGGTGCTCGACACGATGAACCTCGGGACCACCTCGGCCTCTCGGCGCTGGCAAAGAACGTGGCGGAGGGCAACGGGGACAGCCGGGGAGCCGCCGCCGGCGACGAGAAGCGCAGTCATCCCGCGGCGGGAGAACCCGGGTCTCTCTGACGCCGTCACCGGGGGACGAGGCCTTTTTATACGTGAAGATGAGTTACGGCCCGGAGAATCACCTTCGGAGCGTGGACTGTATGGCACGATGGGTGTGCAGTGTCTGTGATTACGAGTACATCGAGGAGGCGGGAGACCCGGCAGCCGGTATTCCGCCGGGGACGCTGTTTGAAGACCTCCCCGACGACTGGCGGTGCCCCGGCTGCAGCGTGGGGAAGGAAGCGTTTGTACGGGCGAGCGAAGAGGAGGAAGAGGTGAAGACGGATGAAGAAGACTATCTCTGAAGGAGCCGCCGTGACGGTGGCCGATGTGCTGGTCTCGGAACTCGCGGCGTGGGGGATCACCCTGTTCTTCGGTATCCCCGGTTCATCGTCGCTCCCGCTCGTTGACGCGGTCAGGAGAAACCCGGATGCCCGGTATATCGTCGTCCGGCACGAGCAGACTGCTGCCCTCGCCGCGTCCGCCTACAACAAGTTCACGGGAAAGATCGCGGTCTGCCTGACCATCGCCGGGCCGGGAGCGACGAACCTCGCCACCGGGCTCTACGACGCGAAAGAAGACCGTGCGAGCGTGCTTGCGCTGAACGGGCAGGTGAAGGCGCAGTATGCCGGCCCCGGCGGCATCCAGGAGATCGATCAGGATGCGTTCTTCCGTCCCATCGCGGTCTTCAACAACACCGTCGCCGACCCGGCGACGGCGGTCAAACTCCTCACCCGGGCGTTGCGCTACGCCGTCATCGCCCGCGGCGTCGCCCAGCTCTCGCTCCCGAACGATATCCAGAGGGAACCGCTTGAGCCGAGTTTCTGCGAGCGCGAGACCTGTCTTCCCGCGGTTACGGTGGCCCCGACCGACGAGGCCGTCCGGGCGGCGGCCGGGGCGATCGACGGCGCCGCACGCCCGGTCATCCTCGCGGGCTTCGGGGCCATGGCTGCCGCGGGAGCGGTTCTCGATCTTGCAGAGACGATCCGGGCACCCATCGTCACCACCTTCCGCGCTAAGGGCATCCTCCCCGACGACAACGAGTGGGTTGCCGGGGTACATGGGTCGCTGGGAACGCCGCATGCCCGCACGCTCATCGCGGAGTCGGACCTCGTGATCGCCTGCGGGGCGAGTTTCTCCGACTTCACCGGGATCCCGGGGGACAAACCGGCCGTCCATATCGATATCGACCCGCTCCAGCTCGGCAAGCACCCGTTTGTCGTGGCGGTCTGGGGCGACTGTGCCGTTGCCATACCCTGGATCCGGGAGCGTGTCCGGCCGCGGGAGGATACGGGGGCCAGGGCGTGGCTTGCGGAGCAAAAGCGGGAGTGGTTCGACGAACTCGATCGGGAAGCCGACCCGGACGCCGTCCCCATCCGCCCGCCCTACGTCATGAAGGTCCTCTCCGAGACCCTGCCGGAGGATGCGGTCATCTCTCTCGATGTCGGAGAGAACCAGTGGTGGTTCGGGAGGAACTTCCGGATGAAGCGGCAACGGTTCGCTATGTCGGGCTACCTCGGGACGATGGGGTTCGGCCTCCCCGGGGCGATTGCGGCGAAACTGGCCTATCCTGATGCGACCGTCGTCTGCATCACCGGGGACGGCGGGTTCTCCATGGTCATGGCCGACTTCGTCACGGCCGTCAAGTACGATCTTCCCATCGTCGTCGTGGTCTTGAACAACCACGAACTTGCCATGATCCGGGAGGAGCAGCGGGAGGCGGGTTATCCGCCGTACGGCACCGAGCTTGTGAACCCCGACTTCGCCGCCTATGCAGAGACCTCCGGCGGCGCCGGGATACGGGTGGCCCGGCCGCAGGACCTCCCTGAGGCCGTTTCCCGGGCGGTGAAGATGAACAAACCCGTCGTCATCGATATCGAGACCGATCCGGAGCGTTTTAAGTGAGGGCTCGGCCTGCGGGTCCCGGCAGGCACCGATGGGGTACGGTACGCCGCCCATCCGAAATCTATAAGTACCCTCGACGGGAATGAGGCTCCGAGGGTATATGTGAACGTCCCGGTCACGGGAATGCAACCCGATGACGCCTGTGCCGGGTACGCGGATCTCCGGATGTCGATCCGGGTGGGAGCATCGGAATCCCGTTGTCTGCTCCACGCTGAGGGTTCCCGGGTACCCGTGAAACTTCACGGGCGTCCGGGGAGAACTTGCGGCGAACCGGATCCGCTCCGGTTCACCGCTCTTCTTCCGGTCGCACAGCGGCGAGGTTTTTAGTTCGGCTGCGGTTGTTACGAAAAGAGTGGTTGGGTTGGATCATTCGCCGGCGAGGTAGTCGTAGAGGAACGCGGCGAGCACCGCGCCGACGATGGGGCCGACGATGTAGATGGGGAAGAACTCCCAGAGGTTCTGCCCTCCAAGCAGCCAGTCGCCGAGGTACGGCCCGAACGTGCGGGCGGGGTTTAGCGATGAGCCGGTCAGGTTCCCGATCGTCGTGATGATGCCGGCGACCGCGAGACCCACCGCAAGACCGGCGAAGCCCGGCGTGGCCCGCTCGTCGACGGCGGAGCCCATGATGACGAGCATTAAAAGGAACGTGCCAACGGCCTCGATGACGATGGCCTGCAGGTAGCCGATGCCGGGGAAGGGTGACGTTGCCCCGAGCCCCCCGACGAGGACGGCGTCCGAACCGACGGCCCAGGCAAAGAGCAGGCTCGCGGCCGCCGCACCGATCAGCTGTGCGACGATGTACGGGACAACGTCGCGGCCGGCGAACCGCCGGGTCGCAAAGAGGGCTATCGTCACCGCCGGATTGATGTGGCACCCCGAGATCCTCCCGAGGGCGTAGATGGACCCGGCGATGGCGATGCCGAAGGCGAGCCCTATGGCGAGCCAGTCGCCGAGGCCCCCGAGCGCTCCTATTCCGATGTTGAAAGGCGTCGACGGGGTGGTCCCCGCGGCGAGCATCAGCGTGACGGCTGCGGCGCCGGCCCCGAAGAAGACCAGGATGAATGTCCCGACGGCTTCGGCGATGAATCGTTTTCCAAGAGATACGGTCATGGTTTCACCAGATACGGATACTATATTTTAGATGATGAGTAGCCCAAAAAGGGCATTTTGAGTGCCTTACTTCCCGTACAGGGCAGCATAGCACTCGGGGCAGAGAATCCTCGGCAGCGGAGCCTTCACGCGCGTGCTGGGGAGCGGGTATCCGCCTTCCCAGACATCGACATCCTTCCTGATGGCGTGCTCCATGCAGAGTCCCATCCCGCAGACGATGCAGACTGCCACCGCTTCGCTCTCTCCCCCCTCAAGGGCGCAGATGTAGCACTTCATGATAGATCTCGCCTTTAGATCGCCTCTTTCCACTGGCAGTAGTGCTGTCGGCTGTCGACAAGGGTCGTCGTGGCACAGTTTTTGCAGGCCCGCACCGGAGCGGCGGCGGTAGCCTTCTCGAGAGCGATGACGTTCGTCATCATCGTCGCGGTCACCGGTTCGCTCGTGAGGAGGCACGGGTAATCGGCAAGGCGCATCAGGGCGGAGAACCGGACCGTTATGGCGCAGGCCGGGTAAGCGTACCACTGCGGGTTCATCAACACCTCGTTCTCGTGAATGGGCGCAAGATTGACCGGGTATTTGCCGACCATGGGGGTCAGGCCCTCGTCGGCGCCGTTCCGGTTCTTCCGCGCCTTATCGATGAGTCTCCACCCGCGGTAGATCATGTCCATGAAGTCGCAGTTGTGGAGTTCCGCAGCGGCTCCCCGGGCCGGGTAGGCGAGGACGTAGTTGTGGAACCTCTTCGTGAGCAGGTCGACGACCATGGGGGCGTTGAGCGCGTCGAGTTCGAGGATGTACTCGGTCGCGGCGGCCGAAGCGCCGGTCGCGACCGAGAGGACGTCCCAGTAACTCCTGTACGAGTCGAGCGAGTTCCGTAGCGACGACTCCATCACCTCCGTAACCGCCTCGATCACCGCCATGACGACGTCGTCCTTGCACATGTTGAAGGTCGACTGCGCGATGTGGTGCGCGACGTCGCCGACGCTGTAGGCGGGGACCGTGAGGATGTTGCCGTAGTGGACGCCGTCGTCGACGGCGGCCTTGACGGTCCCTTCCATCCGCCGCCGGTACTCGTTCATGTACTTCCGCGGGTCAAAGGACGTCACCCCTGCGGCATCCATCAGCTCCGCCTGGGCCTCGATGGGTTCGCGGTAGATCTTTTGCATGATCTCGATCTCTTTCGCCGTCGCCTCGGCGGGGGTGGCTCCCGCCTCGAGGGCGTGGGCGAAGGTGTCCCCGAACCCGTAGGAGGTGTTCATTCCCCATGATTTGGCGGCGAGGATCGCCCGCTTGTGCTCGACCGGGATGTCGGCCTTCTTCAGGACCCGGTTCACCACGTTGCTCGTGCTTCCCGGGATCAGCGCGAAGTCGACGACGCAGGTGGGGCCGTAGAACCCGCCGTAGCGCCGCACCGCCTCAAGCCCGATCCTGGCCTCCGCATCCGCGACCGCCTCAGTGAAGGCATCGACGCTTTTTGCGAACGCCTCGTCCTGGCTTTTCAGGATCTCGAGCACCACGGGTGTCTGGTAGTGCTCGACGAACGGGTCGTCCTCGGGGCGGACGGTCGTCGCGAGACTCTGGAGGATCTCGGAGTGCGAGATCACCGAGTTCTTGTGAAGGTCGATGACCGCCTGGCTCTGGTCGCCGAGCGCCGTCATCTTCCGGACAGCATCGACGTAGGGCTTCGTGTCCTCGATTGTGAACTTCTGGCCGCGTTTTGCCTTTACCGTATCCACGTCCGCCCGCTGGGCGGCCATGGCCTCGTTTATCATCTTTTCGTAGAGTTCTCTCATGTCGGATCACCTGGTAGTGTCCTGCTGCCCGATCTTGCGGACAGCATGTTCGGGGTAGCAGTCCTTACGGCGGTCCGTGCAGGACCTGCCGGGTCTGGCAGAACGACTCTGAGCGACGGAGAACGCGGATGGTGGCGCGGTCGCGGAAAGGGGCCGGACGAGCCGGGAGAACGGCGGTCGATAACGGGCGGTGGCGCTTGAACGGCGGTCGAGGATAGGCTGATTCGCTGTCGGTCCCTGCACCCTCCATCTTGCCTTGAAAGCCTGGTAGATGTTCGTCAATCGGTGTAATGGGTCGTCCTCGCATATATCTGTTATGTCGTCCGGCGGAGCCTGTATCCGGGGAAAAAGAAGCGGGTTTCAGGTTGTCGGAGACCCTTAGCGGTCCATCCTGCAGAGAGTTGCCGTTCCGGCGTTCAGAACCAGGCATCCAGTGTCTTCTGCGCCGCCTTCACCGAGACCCGGGAAAGAGCGCTCCTGACCCGCTCTTCGGAGAAGTCGTAGCGGCCGCAGAGCATTTCCGCGACCCCTTCGACGTCCGGCGCCCCCCACTCGAGGGCGTAGTCGTCGGTGACCGGGGGGTCGAGGAAGAAGTCCCGGATCGGTCCGGGGTCGAACTCGGGCGATTTCTCCGCGATCACGGACTCAAAATCGCCGTTTCGCACGACTTTTAAGGCCGTCTTGCCGCCGATGCCCCGGACTCCCGGGTTGAAGTCCGTGCCCACCAGAATGCCTATCTCGACGAGCTGCTCTCTTGTCACGCCGAGACGGTCGAGGAGAGAGGAGAGGACGATCCTCTCGGGGTTCACGGTGATCGTCCGGCCCCTGGTCTTTCGCCGGCCACTGACGGTGAGGTTCCGGACCAGCACAGGGGAGCCGAAGAGGAGCGAATCGTAGTCCTGGGAGACCGCGTAGGTGACCATTCCCCGCCGTGCCATGTGTGCCGCCTGGGCTTCGCCTTCGCTCGGTGCCTGTATCCAGGGAATGCCGAGCAGGCCGAGGAGTTCACGGGACGACTCGATGGTGTGGCTGTCGATACGGGCGGATGCGCTCGCCTGCTTGTACGCCTCCTCCATATCCCCTTCCCTGAGCGCCGCCTTCCAGGCATCGTCGGCCCTGGCGCGAACCTCCCGCCGCTCGTTGATCGTCTCCTGCTTGAACTCCGGCGGTTTCCCGTCGAAGACGAAGACCGGCTTGATGCCTCTCTCGAGGAAGTTTGCCGTCCGGAAGAGGATGCCGGAGAGGTGGGAGGTGATCCTTCCTGTGCCGTTCATCAGCGGGGTGCCGTCGGGCTGCCGGATGATGGAGAGAAACTGGTAGAGCGCGTTATGGGCATCCACTGCGGCGATCCCGGAAAGATCGTCCCATGTCAACGTTTCTTTGCAATCTGCCAGGATATCTCGGATAGCAACGCCCATGCTACCTGATCATGAGAGGGGGAGAGGCCATTAAGATGACGGTCCGGTTTACCGGTACATCCGCCGGGAGAGCCCGTCGACGATCTGCTCGATGTGGCTGACCGTGTTGTCGTATTTGGCGCTCATCGTCTTTGTCATCTCCTCCATGTTCACGCGCATGGTGCGCTCCCGCTGTACGACGCTGTTCTCAAGGCTCACGATCTTCATGCCGAGAGAGATGAGCAGTCCCCCGAGGGAGAGCATCATGAACGTCGCAGCAACCGCTATGATCAGGTCCTGCCAGAACCGCATCACCAGCACGACGGTGGAGACCACCATCACGATGGTGAGAACGATGTCGCCGATGAGTTCGCGAATCTCCATATTTTAAAGTGATGAGGATGCATTA
>JASGMC010000030.1 GCA_030156625.1 Methanoculleus sp. | reverse complement strand
CCCCCCCCCCCCCCCCCCCCCCCCCCCCCCCCCCCCCCCCCCCCCCCCCCCCCCCCCCCCCCCCCCCCCCCCGGTCCCCACCCCCCAGACGCGATATCCACTGGAAATCCGTGTATGGGTTGCGAGGGACAGAATGCCAACTATTCGAAACGGTGCTTGGTTTTGGGTGACAACCGGCGTTCACTCCACCCTCTCCGCCTCTCCTCGCCCACTCACTCCACCCGCGCCCGCATCACCGTGAGCCGGACGCCTTCCTCGCCGTCGAGGCCGAACGTCCGCTCCTCCCCGTGCGCCCGGCAGAACTCCTGGAGGTCGAGCATGTGCCGGAGCCCCGCCGCCGCCTTCTCGTTCTGCACCAGTTCAAGCGGCGGCTCGAGCAGCGGCCGGGGCAGGAAGACCACGCACTTCGCCCGGCTCCGGGTCAGCGAGACGTTCAGGCGGTTCCTGCTGTAGATGAACTCGGCCTCGGCGAGAGCGGTCTCGACGTCGCTCACGCCGTAACTGACGATGACCGCCTCCGCCTCCTGCCCCTGCATCTTGTCGACGGTGTCCACGAACGGCGGGTATTCCCAGGCCCGCACGCCGGCGAGATGGTTCCGGATGGCGCCGATCTGGGCATGGTGCGGGCTGACGATGAAGAGCCCGTGCCGCCAGAAGCGGTAATCCCCGTCCTCAGTTGCCGGATACCGTTCTCCTGAGCCGGGGTCGGCGAGCCTCTCCCGGAGCGCCCCGGCGAGTCGCGCGACCAGTGCCGCCTCAAGCCGGTTCTCCACCGTCGTCCGGACGCCCTCGAGGACACAGAGCACGAGCGGGTATGCCGGGTCGAGGACCCACTCCAACCACGCCTCTCCCGGAGAACCGGAGGCGAGGGCGATCCGTTGCGCTGCGATCGCGTCGGTGGCGGGGGCATACCCGGTGCCGTAGAGCGTCTCCGCCGGGAACCGCGAGAGGGTATGGTTCATCCGCCAGTTCTCCTGGAGCTGGCAGGTGTAGACGGGGCGGCCGGGGTCGTCGCGGTGCCGGAGGTAGGCGAAGACGGAGTCCTCGAGCCCGGGGAGACCGTCAACCGGCGCCGGATACGCCCCCTGGACGACCGGGGGGAGCTGGAAGTCGTCTCCCGCGAGGACGAGCCTCCCTCCCTGCCTGAGCATCGGGAGCACCATCGCGAGTTCCGCCGGCCTCATCTGCGACGCCTCGTCGACGATCAGGAGGTCGAGTGACGGGAGGGATTTTTCGAGTTTTGCGAAACTGTGCACCGTCCCGCCGAGGAGGAGGGCCGGGTAGCCGACAACGGTCTCGGCCCGGTCGTGGGGCAGCACTTCGAGGGTCCTCTCCGCGCCGGGTGTCCGGATATCCCTCAGTTTGTAGATCGGAAGACCGGCGGCAAGGTCGAACCCGTCGACCGACCCCTGCACCTTGATGAGCAGGTTCTCGACGGCCGCGTGAGTGAACGCCGTCACCCCCACCCGGATCCGCTCCCTGTGCGCTCGCCGGGCTTTGACCTGGGAGAGGATCGCCGCCGCGAGGAAATGCGTCTTCCCGGTCCCGGGCGGCCCCCAGACCAGGGTCAGGCGGTTCTTCGTCACGTGGGAGAACGCCCTGATCTGGCTTTTCGTGAACCCGGCATCGCGGGCGAGCCGTTCTGTGTCGGCGACGACCTCTTTTGGCTCGGTGATGGGGGCGGCGAACCCCCGCGGGTCCCGGAGGAGGCGGATGAACGCGTTCTCCGGCTGCTCGTCCAGGGCGAGGAGGCGGTCGACGTAGCGCGGCGCGGTAAAATCGGTGAACCGGGGGTGCAGCACCGCGAGGTCGCCCTCGGAGAAGGGTGCGTGGTCCCGGGGATACGTCACCTCCAGCACAAGCCCCCTGACCTCCCCGGCCTTCCGGTCGACGATGCTGTCGCGGACCCTCGCAAAGCAGACCCCGCTGTTCCCGGGGTTCGGGCTGCTCCGGTAGCGGAGGTCGTCGAACGCGAGGAGGGCCTCCTCGCCCGCATCGCCGTCCGGCACGAGGAGGTAGCTGAACGCCTGCGACTGCTCGAAGAGCGAGAGATCCAGGGGGCTGAGCACCTTCCAGAAGTTATCTTCGCTCTTTTTGACGGGGATGCTGACGGCGTCCCGGACTCTTGCAGCCCGCGGCCTGCTCCGCAGTTCCTGCACCTGCCGGGCACCCATGGCCGATTCGTACTCCGCGATGAAGAGGAGGCGCGATATCTCCGGCGCCGCGGCATCCCACGGGCGCGGGAACCGGAAGTTCTCCGCCCACCGCACGAGGCTGCCCTTCACCCGTTCGCGGAGCCCGTCGAGGACGCTCCCTGCCGCCAGCAGGCGGCGCGAGACCTCCTGCCGGACCCAGTCTGCAGCCTCCGGCCGGTTCCCGTGCCATGCCATGGTGATGGCGTCGCTTTTCATGGCGTTACCGTGCTCGTTCCAGAAGAGGGAGCCCGCATCAAGCCGATACGCGAACCGGGAGGAGGGGATTGCCGCGAGGACCTCGGGCAGGCGGAGCGTGAACGGGACGGGAAGCGCAAACAGCCGCCGGATCTCCCTTGTTAAGACGACGAGCGGGAACGGGACCGACGCGCTCGGGTGGCTTGATCCGAGAGCGATGCCGGGATCCTGGTAGTAAAACCGCAGCCGGAGGGCGTCCTGTGCGGTCACGGGGTCGTCGATCGCCTCTTCGAGTAGCCTGGTGAAGAGTTCCTCCTCGTAGGCGTCGTAAACGTAGGTCTGCACCGACTTCCGGTCCGCCCAGTCGCGGCCCCGGTTGTACTCGTCGACGGCCGCGAGTTCCGCGGCGAGCGCCCGGACGAACTCCCGGCGCACCCGGGCACAGTCGCCGGGGTTCGCCGCGACGAAGATCGCTTCATGCGAGGGCGTCCCGTAGACCGCTTTGCCCCTGCTCCGCCGGAACCCGAGGGCGTATATCCGGCCGGAGACGGGATCCTTCTGGAGCGTCAGGATGACGGCGATATCCTCGTAGAGGGGGAGTGCGAGCGAGGTCGCGGCGAGCGAAACGACTTCCCCCGTAGAGACCGCCCGGACGGTCGCCCGCAGGCGGTCGCCCTGGCCGGCGAGCGACCCGCAGTTGTCGAGGCGGCGGTCGCTCTCCGGGTCACGAAGGAACGCCTCCAGATCGGAGAGGGTGTTGATCGAGACCCCTCCGTCCCACGGGGCCTCCCGCAGGTAGCGCCGCCCGACGGACGAGAGGCCCGGGATCTGCGAGACCGAGGAGGAGGCTTCCGCCTCGGCGCGGCAGTGGGGGTAGAACTCGCAGGACTCGCACCGCGACGTGAGGTGCCAGGGCACGTCCCCCGGCGGGCCGGCAAGGATGCCCGGGAGGCGGTGGCGGAGGAAGTCCTCGATCACCCGTATATTGAGGTGCAGGTCGAAGGGTTCCGGTTCGTCCTCCCCGTAGAGCCAGATCCCCGCCCGGTTTCGGTCGACCCGGAGATCGAGCCCGAGCAGATCCAGGGCATGATCGAGGATCAGAACATACAGCGTCGCCTGGATCCGGTGGCTGACGCTGAGTTTCTCGCTTGCCTTGACATCGACGATCTGCAGGCGCCGATCCTCGTCAAGCGTGACGAGGTCGGGGCGGCAGGGGGAGAACCGGTGCATCTCCGGGTCGAGGCCGTAGTTCTGCAGGAAGTGGACCGAGACCGGGATGGTCGCCTGGTAGATCGCCTCGCCCGGAGAGAGCCGGGGGAGGAGGTTGAAACTCTCCTCGATGGAGAACGACCTCTCAGAGATTGGCCCCGCCCCGTCCGGGAGCCGCACCCTTCCTGCGAGTTTTGTCCGGACAACCTTCTCCTCCCACCGGATGCCGGCATCCAGGAGGGCCCGCGTCACCGGGCTCGTGTCGATCGCGGCCGCCGGGATGCCGGCGTTCTCGCGCTCCTGCTCCGGGGTCGCATGGTAGCGGAGGTAGCGTTCGCAGTCGTGGTAGAAGAACCGGCCGATGAGCGATGGGCTGAGGTTGAAGCGGGGCATGGACGGTCTCGGGAGGGTCGGGAGCGCTCCCGGTTGTGACTCTCTGTTTGTGTGGTCGTGGGAAAACAGTTTTTATTGGGGTTTCCGTTGAGATTTGCAACTGGTGCGGGTCCGTGATGGATACGGCTCAATAACCGGCACAGGGGTTTCCTGGAGTGATTCCGGGGTGTCACCCCGTCTTTGAGGGAATGGGCCTCTCGATCACGAATACAATTGTGTATGGAACGCACACGCTGCGGCGCACCGACAGCAGGAGAGGGGCCGGGGAGGGCCTCAGCCGGTCGCGTTCGCCGTCGCGTCTGCGGCAGTCTCGTTCATTGCCTGCAGGGTCACGTCCGGCGGGATCATGACCGCATCGATGGCATGAATGACGCCGTTTGCGGCCGGAATATCGGCCCGAACCACCTCTGCAGCGTTCACCGCCAAATTCCCGCCGGAAAAGCCGACCGCGACCGGGTTGCCCTGTACGGTCGCAACGGTATCGTTTGCGGCGAGGTCGGATGCCGTGTATTCGTCCGGAGCCATATGGTAGAGCAGGATCTCGGCGAGGTTACCCTTCGGGTCGCCGAAGAGTTCTTCCATCGCGGTGTCCGGAAGCCGGGCGAAAGCCTCGTCCGTGGGTGCAAAGATCGTATAGGGTCCCGGCCCGGCGAGCGCCCCCTCGATCCCGGCGGCATCGATCGCGTGAATGAGGGTCGAGAAGTTGCCGTCCCGGGCCAGTACCTCGCCGATTGTCAGGCTCCCGCCGGCCGGCGTTTCGTTGGTCCGGTCCGGGGCATCATCCCCCGTCAGGTCCGTGCAACCGCAGATGAGGACCGCCGCTCCGATAGCCAGAACAATTATGAACAGCGCGTGATTCGTTCGCATGGTCCCTCCTGGAGACTGTATGCTCCGACCCTCCTCTCTCGTTGCCTCTACATAAAGTGTTGGTCGCCGGATGCCGGCGACCGGGTTTGGGGCACCCTACTCCCAGAGGTTCAGGGTCGAGACCACGTGGCGGGCCGGATCGTAGACCCTGACGGCATGGTTCCCGGTATCGGCGATGTACCAGAGGCCCGCGAAGTTGACCAGACCGTTCGGCTCGTTCAGCCTCGCGTCCCCCGACAGCCCGTCCCGGTCGCCGCGGTCGCCGCTCCCGACCGTGGTGAGAACCCAGTCGGTCTCCGTGTCGAACTGTTTGATCTTATGGTTGTGGGTGTCGGCGATGTAGAGCGACCCCTGCCGGTAGGCGATGCCCATCGGGTGGTGGATGCGGGCCATCCGGGCGATTGTGTCGAGGTCGCCGAAATCCTCCGGCGAGTGCCCGATGCGCGTCTCGACCATTCCCCGCTTTATACGGCGAATCGCCGAAGCCCCGCTGTCGGCGACAAAGAGCGCCTCGCCGTCGGTGACGATGCCGGCGGGTCCCGCGAAGGCGGCCTCCCGAAGCGGACCGTCGACCAGGGCCTCCCGGCCCGACCCGGCGTAAGGCTCTATCTCGTGGGTGGCGAGGTCCATCCGCCAGACCTGGTTCGCCCCGGCCATCGCGACGTAGAGGTGGTTGCCCAGCAGCTCGAGGTCCCACGGCGCGTTCAGCGCGACCTCGGTGCCCGGCCCGCCTTCGCCGGGCGACGGGGCAGCAAGACCCGTCCCGGCGATTGTCGTAACCCTGCGCTCAGCCCGGGAGACCATCCGGATCGTGTGGTTCCCGGCATCCGCAACGTAGAGGACGCCTGCTTCTTCGTCGAAAGCGAGCCCCTGGGGCTGGTAGAACGCGGCTTCATCGAACGGCCCGTCGGTGTTCCCGGCAGCCCCCGAGCCGATCGTCTCCACGATCTTTCCGCTCACGTCGGCGACGATGATCCGGTGGTGGCCGGAATCGCTTATGAATAGCCGCATCAGAGCGTTGTCCGCCGCAACCTTGCCGGGACGGTACAGGCTTCCTTCCCGTGCCGTCTCCGGAGCGGTCCCGGACTGCAGCCTTCCCTTCTCCAGCAGGCCGCGCTGCTCGAATTCCGTTGCCATTTGGTCGATCTTCGGGTGGAGCCGCCCGTAGAGCCCCTCCCCGGCGGTCTTCCCGACCACGTTTCCTCCCGGGTCGATGAGGACGAAGGTCGGCCAGTCACGGACCCCGAAGGCCTGCCAGAGCAGGCGGTCGCGGTCGATGGCGACGGGGTGATCCGCTCCGGTACGGCGGACCGCCTCCCGGAAGTCTCCGGCAACGGATTCGAACCCGGGTGAATGGACCTCGACGATCACCAGGTCCGGGTGCTTCTCCTTGAGTTGCCGTATCTCCGGCGCCAGCCGCATGCAGTTTGCGCAGGTGAACGTCACAAAGGAGAGCAGGACAATCCTGCCGGAGAGGTCGCGGACGGAGAGGGGGCGGTCGACGTTGAGCCACTCGAGACCCGGTGGGAAATCAGGTGCGGCCATTGGTTTCATGCGGCACCCTCTGGCGTTTCAGGGTTATGAATGTTGGCGAGGGTCCGGCCCGGCTCATCACGCCGGCGGCCCTGCGTACGCCATCCGCGGCGCGGCGAGCATCTCTTCGCAGAAGGCGATCGCCGCGGGAACCCTGCTCTTCTGGTAGATCACGGGTTTGATGAGGGGCTTTTCCGGACGGCTGCCGATCACCTCAAAGACCTGCGACCAGGGCACCTCGTCGGTCATCGACGGTGGGCGGAGATCGCTATGGATGTGAAAGGCCCGCAGGGCATCGGGCGGGATCTCGCCGAGGGCTCCGGTGAAGTCCTCTTTCGCGGCGGCGTGGAGATGCCAGGGATCGAGCGCTATCCCGGCAAGTCCGGCTATCTCGGGATGGATCCTCTTGAGCACCGTCCAGAATGCCCGCATCTGGCTCCCCGTGGAGATGCCCTGATCCCTGTGGTGCTCGAGCAGCACCAGGGGCTCCACCCCGAAGGCGTTCCAGTGGGCGGCGATCAGGGTATGCATCGCCGTGACGATATCGGCATGGGCGTTCCTCCGGTCGCCGGGATGTATCTCGATGATCTCCGGGGGAATACCCAGGAAGTCTTCGATCTCAAGGAGCATATCCCCGAAAGCGGCCACCCAGTCCGGGTCGCGCCACCGCAGATCCGCCGTCACCTGCCGGCTGTGCCGGTCCCTTCGTGGGATGGCCGGCTCGGTGTGCAGGAGATACCTGAGGGAGCCCGGGAGGTCCGTATTCTGTTCGTAAAGGTGCTCGACGGACGACCGGGTGAGCATGGACCCGATCTCCTGCCCGGTTCGCTCCATCTCCGATCGGTTCTTGATGAAATCGGCGGGGATCTCGATATACGCACATCCGAGCGGCTCGGCGAGGTGCCAGCGTTCGAGAAACCCGCCTCGCCGGGCTACTTCCGTGACGTTCGGGTAGATGTAGTCTGCATCTGGCATGGCAATCTGCCATGGCGGGAGTGGTACAAAAACGTTGGGGATCGCCGATCCCTCCCGCGGTCTGACCCTCCGTAGCCCCGGGTGAGGCCGCCGGGAATACCGCCGACACGATATTGATAGGCCCGGAGGTCACTCGTGGTTATTGAGGACCTGCGGACAGACGAACAGAATGTCCACGGGGGCGTGGATGTAGGAGCAGTAGGTGCGCGCGGGGTCGTAATACATGCACGAAGCGCACGCGGACCGCTGCGGCCTTCTCCCTTTTCCCAGTGTCAATCCGCCTGCCGCGGCACCGCTTGCAGTATATCTGTCCCGGTCGGGCGCTTCGAGACATTGAACGCCGGTATTACTCTTCAGCGGATCGATGTTGTTGTGCGGATTCATGTCGTACCCTTAGATGCTCTCTGGCTGACAGACATTTATTGCGTCGATGAAGATTCACCCGACCGATGAAATCTCAGGGGCCTGGAGGTCGGTATCCTGTGTCTGCGATATGGAGGGCGTTCTGCAGCCCTTTGCCTGCCGGAACTCGAAACAGGGGGTTAGAGCACCGGGGCGGTGCGAACGGCACCCTGGATCAGATCGAAAGATACGGCACTGCGAGGGTGAGCAGGTAAAGAGTTACGGCCAGCACGATGAACTCTCCGTCCGTGAACAGTTCGAAGAAGAGTTTCTCCGTCCCAAACCGCTGGAAGCACAGGAGGTATCCCTGAGCGTAGACCATGCCTGCAGCCAGCAGCGGTACCGACCAGAAACCCGGCAGGGAACCGCCGGCGAGCACCAGCGCGGTTCCGACGCTTACGTTCATCCCCGTGAGGAGGAGGAGCGTCTTTTTGGTGCCGAGGATCGTCGGGATCGTCCTGACTCCCGATGCGGCGTCCCCCTCCACGTCACGCAGATCATAGACCACAGTGTTCGTGAAGATCTGCAGAAAGAAGAAGACGCCGACGATGCCGGTGGCGGCACCCGCCGGAATGGCGGCGTGGCAGACCGGCAGGAGAGCCGGGGGGACGGCCCAGGAGAACGCCACGACAAGGCTTTTCATGACGGGCACCTCTTTTAATCGCCGAAACCCGAACCGGGCGGGGAAGAGTGGTACGCTGTAGACGATCCCGGCGACCAGGGGGACGGTCGTGACGAGCAGGCTGCCGAGCCCCTGAAGAGCGGCGAGGCAGAGGGCGACGACGTAGGCGCAGATCGCGGAACGAAAGAGGATGGATCCGTACCTTTTCGTGAAAGCATACCGTTCCGTGTGATTTATGGCGTCCTCGTCCTCGTCGGTCTTGCGGTTGAGGTTGTAGACGGCAAACACGGCAAGCATCAGTATTGCCGCGGCAACCGGATCGAAGGGGAGGCCCTGCAGGTAGCACGAGATGTACACCATCGCCGCTATCATGGCAGAGGTGTACAGGGAGCTGTAAACGAGGAGATCGATGACGATCTGACAGGCTGGTTGGATAGGGTTGGTGCGATTTTCAAATCCGAACATGAATATGTTTTCAGAAAACCGATGAACATTTATTGTGCCGATGAAGATTCATCAGTCTGATAAACGCTGCGCTCGAACGTAGTGTTCCGGCAGGACTGAGGGGGTATGAGTGGAGCACCCGCCGCTACCGGTGTGTTTATGCCACGCCCCTCCATCGGGCGCCGGGCAATTGGAATCCGGAAAAGAGACTATCGGGGTATCTCCAGTAACCTGGAGTCCGCTTTGTAGTGCTGGAAGATCCTCTCGCCCCAGGAGACCGCCGCCGCGTCGGTGCCGACGAGATCCGTGCTGGCGTCGTACCTGTCCGTATCGCGTCTGTACAGGCCTAACGATAGATATCCGTCGGTCACCGTCAGTCCCAGGCGAATCGGCGAGGGGGAGGCGTATATTTTGAAATCGGCATACCCCTTCAGGGATTCCAGCATAGTGCTATACGGTGCGTCGGCCAGCCTTTGGGCGAGTTCCGTGGAGATGACGAGTTCCGCAGTTTTCCCCCCCTCAACCGCCTCTTTAATCGCGTCTGCAAGGAGCGGGCTCATAATCGACGATACGCCATGGATCCACGATGCTTGTCTGAGTATGGTCGAAAATGTCGCATACACGACAAAGATGTCCTCTTCAACGTTCTTTACCACTTCCGTATGGTACAGGCAGTCCAGATCGTTCAACAGTTCGGGGGGTATGCCCTCGATCTCGTGTTCGATCCAGAAGTCCCGGTGGCGCTGGAGCACTCCCATGAGCGTTACCAGCCGCTCAATCTCCGGTTCGACGAGCCTGCCTATCGGGGTGAGCGCATAGTCGCCCCGTACCGATTCGACGTAATGCAGAGCTTCAAGATGCCGGATCTTCGGGATGAGCGCCTGCGAAGAACTCCCCGTGACATCGCGAAGGGTTGAAAGAGGTTTGCTTCCGCTGCCGAGGGCAATCAGTACCTGCGTCAACAGCCTCGACCGGAAGATCGCCTGAAGGTCGCCGTGGTACTCGTTGTAGATCTCAAGAGGAGGTATCACTTTCATCATTCTTACAGTTAAGAGGTGCCAGTCGACGCATATCACCCTTTCCATTCCCGCGCGTTCCTTCTGCCCGTCGCTCTCCCCGCTGTCGACCGAGCGGTCGCGCACCCGGGATGGCAGGTACGCCGCTCGTGAAGTCTCCCTGCCCGACCTCAGGACACTTATAGCCGGGCGCCCGATACTGTGTAGAGACAGCATGTCGTCAATACCTGCACGATACCTGATCTGTATCGCACTCTGTACATGTACCATCGCCTGCATCATCAGCGCAGGCTGCTCTGTCCCCACCGGGCAGCCGGAGATCGGCTCCGATCTATCCGGTGATCTCGTCGTCCACTTCATCGACGTCGGGCAGGGCGATTCGATCCTGATCGAGTTCCGCGACAGGACCATGCTCATCGACGCCGGCGAGCGCGGGATGGGAGAGCGCGTCATCGCGTACCTCGAGGAGAGGAACGTCGAGCGGCTCGATGTGGTCGTGGCAACCCATGCGCACTCCGATCACATCGGCGGCCTTGCCGACGTCGTCTCCGCCTACCCGGTCGGCCGGTTCGTCGATGCCGCGCAGCCGCACCCTACCGCGACCTATGAGAACCTGCTCGCCCTGGTCGAAGAACTGGGGATACCGTACACGGCAGCGGAGCGCGGGCAGACGATTGCCCTCGATCCCGACCTCGAGATATTGATCCTGAACCCGTCCCCGCAGCCGTTCGGTAACGTAAACGAAGACTCGGTCGTCCTGAAGATGACGTACGGGGACATTTCGTACCTCTTCATGGGCGATGCCGGGACCCCGGCTGAGGAGAGTATGGCGGAGGCCGGGCTCGACCTCGACGCCGATGTCCTGAAGATCGGCCACCACGCGAGCCGGTACGCATCCTCGGCGGAGTTCCTGGCCGCGGCCAGCCCTGCTATCAGCGTCATTATGGTCGGCGAAGGGAACGACTACGACCACCCCCACGAGGAGGCGCTCGATCGCCTCGAGGCGACCGGCTCGCGCATCTACCGGACCGATCTTGATGGGACCGTCATCGTAGCCACCGACGGCACGGCGCTCACCGTTGCCGCCGGGGGGGCACCGTCCGCCACCGTGACGGCCGGGGCAACGACAGCGGCCCCGACGACGCCCGCCCCCTCTTCCGGCGTATACATCGCCGGCCTCGACCTCCAGGACGAGCGGATCACCGTCACGAATGCAGAGGAGACGGGGGTCAACCTCACCGGCTGGACGGTCACCGACGAGGGGACGCGCAACACCTACACCTTCCCGATCTTCACCCTTGATCCGGGCGCAGACGTCACCGTCCACACCGGGACGGGCAACGACACCGCGACCGACCTCTACTGGGGCCGGGAGACCCCGGTCTGGAACAACGACGGCGACCTCGCCACGCTCGCCGACGCGAACGGCACGGTCGTCAGCACCATGGAGCGGTAGCCATGCAGAATGAGTCGGCTTTCCGGGTGAGTCTCGACCGGGTGGAGGAGGGGCTCGCCGTCCTCCTCCTCCGCGAGGACGAATCGGTCCGCTTTACGCTCCCCCGCTCCCTCCTCCCCCCGGGTGCCCGGGAGGGCGATATCCTCATGATCGCGATCCGCCGGGATGTCGCGGAGACGGAGGGGGCGAGGCAGCGGGTAGCGGAGAGGATCGAGCGGCTGCGGAAGCGGAGTGCTGAGTAGCCCCCACTCTTTTATACCCTATCCCTCCTTACGAAAGCACCGATGCAAAACCGGTGCGATTTGATCGTCGTCGGTGCGGGCCCCGCCGGCAGCACCGCCGCCCGCTACGCGGCGAAGGCCGGCCTCGACGTCCTCCTGATCGATAAACGGAAGGTGATCGGCGTCCCCGTCTGCTGCGGGGAGTTCAACGCGTCACCGGCGGTCCTCGCGAGTGCGCTCCCGAACGCCCCCGGGCTCGATGAACTCTTCCCCGTCGACCCCGGGCTCGTCCGGCGGAGGATCCGGAGCGCCGTCGCCGTCTCCCCCGGCGGCCGGGAGTACGAGTTCGATCTTGGCGGCTACACCGTCGATAGGGATGCGTTCGACCGGCACCTCGCGGATGCGGCCGTCCGTGCGGGCGCCGTGCTCTCGCCGGATACGAAGTTCCTCGGCCGGGAAGGCCGCCGGGTCAGAACCAGCCGGGGCGACGTCGAGGCCGGCGTCGTGGTCGCCGCAGACGGCCCGCTCTCCCCGGTCTGCCGCTCGGCCGGGATGGAGAGGAGCGCCGTCCTCGCCCCTGCCATAACCTGCCGGGTCGACGGGGAGTTCGACGACCGCCTGAAGTTCTTCTTCGGGAACCGCGTTGCCCCGGGAGGGTATGCCTGGATCTTCCCGAAACAGGGATGTGCAAACGTCGGGCTCGGCGTGCAGAAGAAAGGCACCCCGGTTCCCGTCCTCCTGAGAGCGTTCCTCTCGCAAAACGGATTTGCCGCCCGGGAGATCCAGGCGGGGTTCGTGCCCGTCTCCGGCCCCATCGGCGAGACCGTCCGCGAGAATGTCCTCGCCGTCGGCGACGCCGCGGGTCACGTCGTCGCCTCCAACGGGGGTGGGATTGCACCTGCAATGCTTTGCGGGCGGCTCGCCGGGCTTGCTGCGGCACGCCACCTGCTGGACGGCGAGCCCCTCGGAGCCTATGAGCGGGAATGGCGCTCGGCGATAGGCCGGGAACTTCTCGCCGCCGCAAGAACGAAGAGGATGGCCGACCGGGTTCTCGGCTCCGACTTCCTGCTTGAGAGTGCCATGAGCCTGCTCGGTGGCCGCGGTATTCGGAACGTAATCGTCTTTGGCGGCCTCCCGGGACGCTGACGGGTGTCGGGCTGCGCTCGGGGTTACACCCCTCCACGGTGGACGGGAACCGAAATCATTATCATTCCCGGTGCGACCCGATGCACACCACCGGGAGGTGATTGGATTGGTCGATGTGGTCAAACTTGACGGTAGAAGAGAGCCGTTCGTGCGGGAGAAGGTAACCGTGAGTGCGCTTAAGTCCGGAGTGCCGCCGGAAGAGGCCAGGGCGATCGGGGAAGCCATCGAACGGGTCGCCTACGACGGGATGCCCTCCGGCGAGATCCGGCGGCGGGTGCTCGAGCAGCTCCGCGACCGAAACCCGGAGTGGGAGGAGAACTGGCTCATGTACGACCGTGCCGTGAAGAAACGCGGGGTGGAGGCGGCTGCCGGAATTCCCGCCCGCTGATCTCGTCTCTTTTTTCTATCGGGGTTCGATGCCGCAATTTTAAGCGGTTCGGCATGAGGCAGCGCCCTCCCTGCATGCCGCGGGCCTGGATTCCCCATGATTGGGCGCGTAGCCGCCGGAACAGGGCGGTCGCCCGCCCGCTTGCATCCGGCCGGTGCGAAGGTATATCTACTGATCCGCGCCCATATTAGTCTTGTATTGCCCTATGGTGCCTGGAAATCGGAGAATAAGGGCGGCTATTTAATGGCCGCTTTCGGTTCCGTCACGTAACCCGGGCACATTCGGCAATCAGCATCAGCAGATTGGCACGATGTCCCACCCGCTCTCTAAACGTTCCCGGATTGCACGGGGAACCCGCGGCGTGGGCACGCCAGCAGGCGATATGTATGCCGACGAGCGACTCAGAAGACGATACACCCTCAAATCGTAACCAAACAGAAGGAACAAAGATACTCCTCGCCGATCCGAAGACCGCGATCCTCCGGCTGTCTCTGCCGATGATGATCGCAATGACCCTCATGACCCTCTACAACGTCGTAGATGCGTTCTGGGTCTCGGGCCTCGGTGCAGACGCTCTTGCCGCCGTCGGGTTCTCATTCCCGCTCTTCATAATAACCATCGGGCTAGCGAGCGGGCTCGGCACCGGGGGGGAAGCGGCTCTCTCGCGGATGATCGGCGCCCGCGACAGGGACGGCGCGAGCAGCGTCGCCATGCACACCATCCTCCTGATGACCGTCCTTGCCGTCGCTGTCACCGTCCCGCTCTCCCTCTTCGCCGGGGACCTCTTCGTCCTCATGGGGGCGGGCAGCGCTGCCGGCCTCGCCGCCGGGTATGCCCGGATCCTCTTTATGGGGACGTTCGCCCTCCTCTTCGGCGAGGTCGCCTACGCGCTCATGCACGGGGAAGGAGACGCAAAACGGACCATGTACGCCATGGCGGCGGGAGCGGCGGCAAACATCGCCCTCGACCCGATCCTGATCTACACGCTCGATATGGGGATCGCCGGCGCGGCCTGGGCGACCATCCTTGCCGAGATCGTCGCCGCCGTCCCCATGGCCTACTGGCTCTTCGTGAAGCGGGACACCTACGTCTCCCTCCGCCTCCGTGAATTCTCGCCTGACCCCGCAGTCGCGCGGGACATCCTCCGGGTCGGCCTCCCCGCCGCAGCCGAGCAGCTGGCCCTCGCACTGATGGCACTGATCCTGAACGGCGTCATCGTCGTGATATCGAGCACCGACGCCGTCGCCGTCTACTCGGTTGGGTGGCGGGTCGTGAGCATCGGCTTAACACCGATCCTCGCCATATCGTCGGCGGTGGTCGCGGTCACCGGCGCCACGTACGGGGCCCGGGCGTATGCGAAGATGGAGTCCGCACTCCGTTTCGCAGCGAGACTCGGGCTCGGCATCGGTCTCGGCCTTGCTGCAGCCACGTTCGCCTTTGCTCCCCGGATTGCCGCAATCTTCACGGCATCGGGCGACGCCGCCGGGATCGCCCCGGAGTTGACGACGTACCTCCGGGTCATGAGCCTCGTCTACCCCATGGTCGGGTTCGGGCTCTTCTCGGCGTCGTTCTTCCAGGGGACGGGGCTTGGCGCACGCTCTCTTACGATCACCGTCCTGCAGAATGTCGTTCTCTCGATCTTCCTGGTCCGGGTACTTGCAATCGAACTCGGTCTCGGCCTCTCCGGCGTCTGGTGGGGGGTTGCCGCAGGGAACGCGATCGGCGCGATGCTCGGGTATGTCTGGGCCCGCCGGTATTCGGCAGAGCTCATCGTCAGACAGGCTGCAGCGGCTGCGGCGTGAAACCCCCGGGTGTGAGGAGATCAGTCCTCATACCCGTCGGCTCCGCCATGCACCACTTCGCGCAGCGTGAACCGGAAAGCTGCCCCGAGGTCAGGTCTCCCCTCCACCCGGTCCTCAACCCAGATCCGGCCGCCGTAACGCTCGATGAGCATCCCGACGATGTAGAGACCGAGCCCTTCCCCGCACCCCCCGTTCCTGCCCCGGCTGAAGCGGTGGAAGATTGCCTCTTTCATCTCGTCGGGGATGCCGGGGCCGGTGTCCTCCACGGTCACCACCACCGTGTGGTCCTCTTCGGGATAGTCCTCCACCCGGATCGCGATCCCGGCGCCCGGGCCGCCGAACTTGACGGCGTTCCCGATGAGGTTCGCAAAGACCTCAGGGAGCAGGTCGTCGGCCCAGACCTCCGCCGACGTATCCTCGAAAGAGATGCCCGTCTCCGGGGCACGGGCGAGCGACGCCCGGATCACGGGGCTGAGGTGAACCGGTTTAAGGTCGGGGGGCTCCTGGTGAATGCGGCGGATGGTCGAGACGTTCTGGAGGATGCCGGTGCTTTTGCGGACACTTTCCTTGAGTTTCCTTGCATACTGCGCGGCGTCTCCCTCCAGCACATCAAGCAGGAGGTCGCAGTAGAGGTTCGCGACGTTCTCCGCGTTTTTGATGTCGTGGGTCATGACGTCCAGGTAGAGGTTCATCTCGCGGTGGGCTGCCTCCAGCCGCTTGTGGAGCATGCTCCGGAGGACGCCTGAGCCGATCTCCCTCCCGATCGCCTCGAGAAGGCGGCGTTCCTCGTCCCGGATTCCTTCCCTCTTCCTGCTCCCGAGAAAGAGCGCACCGACCACGACCGACTCCGCGAGGATCGGGATGCAGGCGAGGGCACAGACCCCGAGCGATGAAAGGATCTCTTCCTCGATCGTCCCTCCCTCGCCTCGCAGTTCGAGATAACGCGGCTGCCCGGCGATGAAGACGAAATTCCAGGGCCAGTGATGGACTTTGATGGCCCTGTTGCGGGCGAGGTAGGTCTTCGGGACGGCGTGGTGATAGCGCGTGAGCGCCAGTGTCCGCTCCGGATTTAAGAGGTAGGTCAGTCCCAGGTCGAAATCGAGCAGCTCCAGGGTCTTTGAGAGTGACGTTTCAAGCAGTTCGTCGAGCGAGAGGGACGACGCGGATACTCCCATGATCTGGTTGAGGATCAGGAGTTGTCTGTTCGAGGAGAGCAGCCCTTCGTCCGTCGGTTTCCGTTCGGTGACGTCCCGCATGCAGAGCACCCACATCCCCGCGAACGGTTCCTGCTTTATCTTCCTGCTGGAGTAGACGATCCGCCGTTCTTCTCCCCGGGGGTTCTGCACCTGGAGGTCGAGACCGGGTGTCTCGCACCCGTCGCGCACCGTGGCGAGGAGCCGCCCGGCCTCTTCTCCCTCCTGAAGAAGCGGCACCAGGTGCATATCGAGAACCTGGCCGGCATCGAACCCCAGGACGTCCTCCTCACGTGCCGAGAGGATATCCATGGCGTAGGTGTTTGCCCAGGTCACCTGCATATCCCGGTCGAGCACGAGGGTGCCTACGCCGGGCTCGTCAAGGATATGAAACGTCTCTCTTAATCGGGTAGATCTCGAATCCACTCTACACATATGAGTATCTTGCCCCCTTGAGGTTATTATCTTGTAAAAATTATATAAACAAATCATATCCCTGGTAATAAGTGATTTGCGGTGAAAGGCCCGGCCTCAGCCGGATTGCCTGCAGTTTCCCCCGGCTACGCAAACACGTCCATGGGCATGCAAAAGGCTGTTCCCGGCCTTTTGTATCACGGCCTCTCGCACCCGCTGCTCCTCCCTCGCCGTGGAGGGGAGCGCACACCCTTGCGTCTCAACCGGGGGTCCGGGTCTGCAGATCCCTAAAGAAGCCCTATCCGGCGAAGTGCCGGTGAGAGCGACGTCATATGGCCCTGGATGTAAACCGTCTCGCGGGGATCGGCGCCCATCGCGAGCGCCAGAAGCTCGGTTATATGAAGCACCGGCACCCCCATGTGGTCGTACACCAGTTCGCACCCCGGGCAGTCGACGATCATCATGTCCAGGCGGTGCTGCATAAAGTCCTGATGAACGAGCCGGTTCAGCCGTGAAAGTTCCAGAGGCCGGCCCCTCTGGTGCCGATCGAAGAGGTTCTTGACCCCGCCGCAACAATACTGCTCCATCACGCTTCTTGTGACCCTCGCCCCGGTAACCGCCGCGAGGTTCTGCAGCCCCGGCGGGATGGCGAGGGTGCCGTTCATCTTCCGGTAATGGCAGCTGACATGCACCCCGACGCGCAGCCCCGAGAGCCGCGTCTCGACGAGCCTTCTCAATTCGTCGAGGTAGAGGGGGTAGAGATCGAGGACGTTTGCTACTGAAAACGTTCCCGGGTCGCTCACCTCCCGTCCGATCCGGCCCAGCGCCTCGTTCACCACCGTCCTGTTGGCGCTCCCGGAGAGCAGTTCCAGTGCGGCCGTATACGAGTCGCTGCAGGTCGGGCAGATCCCGGTGACGGGGACGTCGCCGCCCGGGTCGACCGTGTCCTGGATGACACTGAGGTTCCGGGCGGTGAGGAGCAGCCGGTCCGCGAAGCCGGCGCCGCCCATGTAGTGCGGGGCACCCCCGCAGCAGGTCTGCGAACTCGAGGTCTTATACCGGACGCCGAGCGCGGTAAGGATCTTTTTCTGCGAGAGGTCTGCTCCGGGGTAGTTGAAGGCACAGCAGGAGTTGAGGTGGAAGACCTGGTCCGGACGGGTGAGTGGGCGTTTCGGCGCGGGATGTCCGGGCGGGGAGAAGACCGACGCCTTGAGAGGGTGGAGCAGCAGCCTCCGGACCTCGTCGATTGCCCTGCTATCCACCGGATACGGGTACCGGACGGCTTTTGCGACGAACTTCCTGAACCTGCCCCTGCTGACGTAGACCGGGAGAAACGCCTGAGGGGGGAGGCCCCCCCGGTCGAGAAGCATCTTTCGAAAGATCGGCTGCAGGTGTTCTGTTTCGTATACGGCATTGATGATGCCGCCGATGCTGACGGATCGCGGGCAGGCGGTTTCGCAGGAGTAACACTGGACGCAGTCTGAGAGGTTGAGCTCCGGGCGCCTGCCTGCCTGGAGTGCCGCGGTCACCTTCCGTGCAAGGTAGCCCGGGTCCCCGTTCGCTCCGGGATCGTTGATTCGTGCCGGGCAATATGGCGTGCAGGAACCGCATGCGTTGCAGATCTGGAAGTTCCGGAATCGCGGGTCCTCTTCGTGCAGCAGCCGTTGGATGACCCCCTCAGTGATCGCGTCCCGGATCACATCCTGGTCCGGCACCGGGAAGGCTCTATCGAGCATGGCTGATCCCTGCGCCGGCCGGATACGCGTGCAGTTTGCCTGGAGAGCGGTACGACCGGGGGCAGGCCCCTCCGTGCATGTGAGAACACGGGGTCAACTCTCTCCCGGGAGAGTTAGCACAGTTGAGACTAAGAGTGTTGTACCAGCGGTGTCGATCCATTACTTCCCCCCTTTCTGATAACGTCGCGGGGTAATCCTCTTGCGGCGACTACTTAATGGTTTGGATGGGGGGGGTTCACACGGCGCCTGCGGGGTCGACGGGCCCTGGCGGCTACCGGTTCCTGCCTGAGGCGGGGGTTACACACCCCGGGGCCTTCGGAGGGCGGAGTGTGTCGAAAATCAGCCGGAGGCGGTGTTTTCCGTCCTGCACCGGGATGCGCTCATTCTCCGCCTCTTCACGGGTGAAAAAGAGAGGGTTAAAGGTTTTCAAGCCGCTTGTTCACCATGTCCCAGTTCACGACGTTCCAGAACGCGTCGATGAACTGACCCTTGTTGTTCCTGCGGTCGACATAATAAGCGTGCTCCCACATATCGAGCACCATCAGGATCCGGAACGTGGGGTAGACGTGATTGTTGTGCTTCTCGATCTGCATGATCATGGGGCGGTTCGTCATGGTGCAGTACGCGAGTGCCGCCCATCCGGATCCCTCGACGCTTGAAGCAGCTTTCGTGAACTCGGCCTTGAACCGGTCGAAAGAACCCCATTCCTGGTCTATCCTGTCCGCAAGGGCGCCGCCCGGGGTCCCGCCGCCGCCCTTCCCGGCCGGCGCCATGTTCGGCCAGAAGAGGGTGTGCAGGACGTGGCCGCCGATGTTGAACGAGAGTTCCTTCAGCAGCGCTTTCATATCGACTTCGGTACCTTCCTGCCGTGCCTTCTCCAGTTTCTCAAGGTCGGCGTTCGCCCCGGTCACGTAACCCTGGTGGTGCTTATCGTGATGCAGGGAGAGTTGCTCCTTTGAGATATGCGGCTCGAGAGCATCCGGCGCATAAGGCAGGGGCGGCAGTTCATACTTCTTCAACGGTGCAGTTGCCATCTTCTGTACAGCCATAGGTATCAATCGCTAGAAAGGAAAGCAATCTATTTCATATTGTCGGTGCCGGCAACCGCGCCGCATACTGCCTCCGTTGCGCCTTTAGCTGCTGTGTACGGTTTAGGTGGCCGGATGCGGGCCGATCCGATCATGCCTGCATGCAGGACACCTTGAGGGGATTAAAGGCGGTTACTCTCTGCAGATGAGGAATATCAGCATAGGCCGTTCTGGAATTCCAGAGGGCTGCGGCGCCGGCATGTCCGTAACCTTTAAGTATGTCTGTATGATGGATGGTATCCGAACTGCCTCGCACATGCCGTTGCACCCGGGCCGGCTTACGGAGACCTACAACCACGAGGCATCTCTGCACGATCCCATCAAGACGGCGGTGGCCCCTCCATGAAGACTGCAGCACGTATCTCACTCTTTACCGCCACGCTCATGGTGCTGCTCACGTTCGTCCTCCTCCGGGACCTGTCCCTCATACTCACCGGTGCCGGATGGAGTCTTTTTGCGAGAGTCCTCTCCCTCTTCCTGGTCGGCGTAACCGCATTCGGGGTGATCCAGTTCGTGAGCTACGCCGATCACCTCCTGCGGTCGCTCTACGCCTATGCGGAACGTCCCATTGCACCGCAGGAGACGGGTGCGTCGTCCTGCCGTGTCGCAGTCTTCATCCCCGTCTACAACGAGGAGCCCGGCGTGGTCGAGTCCTGCGTCCGGGCATGCACGGAGATCTCCTACCCGGATGTCTGTATCTTCCTCCTGGACGACTCCACGGACACACGAAAACGCGCGTCGATGCAGGATATCTCCCGCCGGTATAACCTCCGTTACCTCCACCGCAACCACAGGAGCGGTTTCAAGGCGGGAGCGATCAACTATGCCCTCTCGCTTCTCGACGGCGATACGCCGTACCTCCTGGTCATCGACGCCGACCAGAGGGTGAAGCCGTCGATCCTCGCCGATCTTATCCCGATCCTTGAGGCCGACCCCAATGTATCGTTCGTCCAGACCCCCCAGTTCTTCCGCTCGGAACCCCACGACCCGATAAGCGTCACGTTCTCCTACCAGCAGCATATCTACAACAAGCACGTCTGCAGGGGGCTCTCCGTCAACCATACCGCCATGCTGACCGGCTCGAACTGCATCTTCCGGGTGAGCCATCTTGCTGCCATCGGGGGGATGGACGAGGCGTGCATCGCCGAAGACATCGCCACTTCTTTCACGTTTCATCTCCGGGGATGCCGGGGGATCTTTCTCGACGCCGTATACGCGGAGGGTCTCGCGCCGCCGAACCTTGCTGCGTACTTCACGCAGCAGTTCCGCTGGGCATACGGGAACACCCAGCTCCTCGGGACCATCCTCCGGCAGCTCGTGGTGCAGCCCGGAAGCATGACCGCGCTGCACTGGCTCGAGTTCCTCGTGACCGTCTCCATCTATCTGCTCGGAGGGGTGAACCTGGCGCTCTTCCTCCTCCCCGTCGCCACGTTGATCTTCGGTATCCCTATCCTCCCCGTATGGCTCCCTCCGGTCTTTGCCGTGGTGCTTGCGGTGGTGATCGCGATCCAGGTCATCATCAGCATCCGCGAGCGGCAGTACTCCCTGCGCGACCTCGCTTTCTCGCAGGCGATCTTCAACACGCTCGCTTTTGTATACGCCCGGGCGATCTGGTATGCCGTCTCCGGGAAGCGCCTGCCGTTCGTCGTGACGCCGAAGACGGTCTCGAAACCCGGCCGATCCCGGGTCAGGATAGCACCTGTCCTCCTCGTGATTGCGGCCGTCCTGGTATCGATGGCTATCGGCATCGTGCGTTTCGTCTCGGGAGGGCCGGATTCCGGCACGGCAATCCCGCTCTTCTGGGCCTGCTATACGCTGGCCGTTCTCTCGTCGTTTCTGGTGGTCTGGCACAAGGACGGCAGACGGGTGCCCGGAGACGGTCTAAACTGACCGTCCCGGCGTCCGGGGCGAATCAAAAAAGGGTAATCGTTTCGGGAGAGGCCCTACCGGAATTTCTGCCAGAGAATCCTTCCCACCACCCGGAAGGTGAAGGCGAGTTCCTCGAAGATCGGGATGCCGTTTTCTTTGAGGATCTTGCGGCCCCGCTCCATGGAGTCGCCGCCGAGCAGCGTCCCGACGATCATGTTCCCGGTCTTCTCCGAGAACCGGGTGATCTGGTTTGCCAGCTGCTCCGAGCCGATGACGAGGTTCGGGAACCCGACCACGAACGCGATGTCCCAGCAGTCCTGGTGTTTGGCGAGCACGCTGAAGACCTGCTCGAACCGCTTTTCATTGGCATCGCCGAGGAGGTCGATCGGGTTGCCCTTGTTCCAGAAGTCGGGGAGGAGATCGTTGAGTTCCTCGAGGACCTTCGGCGGCAGGCCGATCAGGTCGATGCCGTAGCGTTCCGCATAGTCGGAGGAGAGTACGGAGAATCCGCCGGCGTTCGTGATCACGACCGCCCGCTTGCCGCGGGGGTAGCCTTTCGGGAGCGCCAGCATCTCCGCGACCTGGAATGCGCCGGTCAGGGTGTGGACGGGGATCACGCCGGACTCGCGGAAGGCTTCCATGTAAACGTCGTACGACCCTGAGAGCGAACCCGTGTGGGACGAGGCCGCCTGCTGGCCTCTCGCTGAGGAACCGGACTTGATCGCCACGACGGGTTTGGTCTTCGAGACCTCGCTGACCACCTTCATGAAGGTCCTGCCGTCCTGGATCTCCTCGATGTAGAGGATGATG
>JASGMC010000029.1 GCA_030156625.1 Methanoculleus sp. | reverse complement strand
CGCGAACGCCAGGTTCCGCTCGGTCGCGTTCGAGACACGGATACGCCGCTGCCACTTCCGGAGCCGGTAGAGCTGGGCGCGGTTCTTGCTCGAGATCGCACGGCCGTAGGAGTCACGGTTCCTCCAGTCGATCATCGTCGAGAGACCCTTGTCGTGGATCGTGAAGGTCATCGGTGCGCCGACACGGGAGCGCTTCATGCGCTGGTCGTGGTCGAATGCACGCCACTCGGGGCCGCGGTCGATGAACTCCTCGTCGAGGACGAGACCGCAGTTCTGGCATACGAGTTCGGCACGCTCGTAGTCGTGAACGAGCTGGCGGCTGCCGCACTCGGGGCAGACGGACTGGACGCTCTCCTCGGTGCGCTTCTTCTCCGTCTCCTTGACCTTCTGCTCCCCTCTCTTCTTAAGGGCCTCACGCTGCAACTGCAGCTGTTTCAATTTTTCTACTTCTGCCATCGATTATTCACCTATTTTGCAAATATCTTCTCGCCAACCTGCACGGAGCAGCCATTGTAGCAGAGGACTACGGCATAGGGAGACGATATATTTCCAAAGATGTCAACTACCTTCCCTACGGGTTTTAACCGGCGATCCACAGCCTCACCGTAGAGGCGGGGCAACTGTGCAGCATCACATCGCAAGATTAACAAGCGATCGCCGCAAACATTTACAGAACGTCCGATTAGCCGCAAACTGCAACCTCTAGGGGATACTATAGCTGGAAGTATTTAGTAACATATATATGTTGGCGGTTTGAATATAAAAACATTTTGCTAAGATATAAATATCACATCTTACTTCTGGAGGAGCCGATTTATATCCTGAGAGAGTACCTCCCGGGATTCGGCCTCCGTCAACCCGGCGCCGAGAGCGACCGCCCATCGCGCCCCCTTCGACATCAGATCTGACGGTGCATGCGTATCAGAATCGACCACAAGCTGGCAACCGGCCTCCTGCGCCACCCGCACCACATGGCCGTTGGTGCGGTTGTGCCCCCCGCGCGAGGTGATCTCGAGCGCTATCCCGTGCTCCGCGGCTGCGCGGGCATCCTCGACCGCTATGAGCCCCGGGTGGGCGAGCACGTCCACGTACTCGCACGTGCATCCGGCGTGGTTCGTCCCGGGGGCGACCGGCTCCACCACCGTCTCGCCGTGGACCACGACGATATCGGCGCCGAACCTCTTTGCGTCGCGTGCAAACGCCGGGATCAGGGCAGGCGGGACGTGGGTGAGTTCCACCCCGACGAGCAGGTTCACGCCGTAACATCGTGCCGATTCCCGGCATTCTCCCGCCGCCTCCACCAGGTGCCGGAGGTTCGAGGCGTCCGCATGGTCGGTGACGGCGAGGGTGTCATAGCCGAGCACGGCGGCCCGGCGGACCAGCTCCGTCGGGAGGAGTTCGCCGTCGGAGAGGACGGTATGGGTGTGCAGGTCGTACATCGCGGTCACTTCCGGCCGGCAAGGCCGCGGGCGACCTTCCGGATCAGGTCTTCCTTGCTCCCTTCCCATTCCGCCACGATCCGGCCTTCGCGCTCCGCCCACCGGGCGGGGTGGTGGTGCTCTTCCACCCGGTGCGGGACCTTCATCTTCCGCAGGACGGCCTCGATGGCGGGAAGATCCGGGGATCTCACGCCGAGATTTTTTGCGACGCGACGCCCCTCCCGCCGCTCGAGCGTTGCGTCGAAGTAACAGGGGTACAGGATGCGTTCAGCGCTCATTGTTGTATGATCTGGGTGGTTAACCTATAAACAGATCATGATCACAGTACGTACCATGCATCATATCGACGTCCATGTGGAGAAGGACATCTACGACGTCAACAACCGCCTGGCAGACGCCAATGCAAACCACCTCAAGGCGCACGGCATCCGGGCGTTCGACCTCCTCGGCGCCATCGGGTCCGGGAAGACCGCCCTGATCGAGCGGCTCGTGCCGCTGATCCGGGAGCGGGGTCTCCGCGTCGGCGCCATCGCCGGGGACGTCTACGGGGACGACGACTTCAGGCGGATCGTCGCCCTCGAGGTCCCGGCCTACAACGCGAACACCGGGAAAGAGTGTCACCTCGACGCCCACCTGGTGGAGCACGCCATCGAGCACCTCCCGCTCGATCAGATCGACATCCTCTTCATCGAGAACGTCGGCAACATGGTCTGCCCGACCGATTTCCGGCTGGGCGCAGAGAAGAGGATCGTCATCGTCAGCTCGACGGAAGGAGACGACGTGGTGAACAAGCACCCGATGATGTTTCGTAGCAGCAACATCGGCGTCATCAACAAGGTTGACCTCGCCCCGTTCGTCGGCGCCGACCTCGACCGGATGGAGACGGATATGCGCCGCTACAACCCGGAGATGAAGGTTTTCCGGACGAACATGAAGGCCGGGGAAGGGCTCGAGGCGCTGCTCGACGCGATCCTCGCGTGATCAGCAGAATTAAATATCCCGGTCTCGAATAGTTATAGCACTTTAACGAGAGATTGCTACCCCCTGAAGGGTATCGCGTCCTCAACAGAGTATTTCGGTGGTCACATGCAGTGGCAAGGAAGATCAGTACGGAAGCCGTCGGGCGGACGCTATCACACCTCCCAGGGCAAGAAGAGAACGGAGATCGGAAGAGCTCCGGCAGAGACGCACATCGGTGAAGAACGCAGGAGAGTAGTCCGCACCTACGGAGGCAACCAGAAGGTCCGGGCACTCCGGCTAGAATACGCGACGGTTTCAAACCCCGCAACCGGCGAGACCAGAAAGGCGAAGATCGAGACGGTCGAGGCGAACAGCGCCAACCCGAACTATGTCCGCCGGAACCTCCTGACCAGAGGCGCCATCATCAAGACCGAAATGGGACGCGCGCGGATCGTCAGCAGGCCGAGCCAGGACGGCGTCGTCAACGCCGTTCTGCTGGCATAATATACCCTTTTTTACGGCCGGAGATAGCACCAGCCCTCCGCCTGCCTGACGACCAGCTCCACGATGCCGGACGGGACGGTCTCCACATAGCCGGGGAAGTTTTCCATGGTTAAGTTCCGGGAGCGCAACGTATTCTCGCAGACGACGAACCGCACCCCGCGGCCCGCGAGCATGTCCATGAGGCCGGTGTTCGGGCCGCCGGCGCGGATCCCCTCCACCCCGTCGGCGTGGACCACTATCTCGACCTCGACCTCCTCGAGCTCGGCGGCGAGGTTCTTTGCGTTCCGGAGGACGAGCGCCGCCTTTTCGCGCTCGTCCAGGTGGATGACGACCCGCGGGGAGAGGGTCATATCGCCGTCACGCTCCCGCGGAGGTCGGCGCCGACGGGCCCTTTTGCCAGGTAGCGTTCGAGCGCCTCGATCGCCCGGATGTCGAGGTCCCGGCGGTTCTTCCCGTAGGCCGGCGGCACGCCCTGCCCGGTGACGAACGCCGCGCTGTAGACGGCGTCCGGGTCGAGCCTTTTGCCGGCCGCAAAGAACTCCTGGATCCGCAGCCCGGCCGGATTCTCTATCTTGCAGTAGAGGTTGACCCCCATGCACCGCTTCACGTAGCCGCCCATCTGCTGGTAGGGGTCGCGCGAAAAGGTCCGCTCAAGGTTCTCCTCCATCATCGCCCGGAGTTCCCGGCCCGTGATCTCGACCGTCGAGACCGGGGGGTTGACCGGGATGATGTTCCAGAGGTCGTTTTCTGTGACCGGGCCGGGGGGCACCGGGGCGCCGTAGCGCCAGCCGTTCGAGAACGCCATCTCTGCACCCGTAGCGTCGATGAGCGCCTGCAGGAGAAGGTTGTCCATCGTAGCCTCGAAAACCGTGTTCCGGTTAAGACCCGTCCGGGTCTCCCCGACGACCCGGGAGAGGCGCTCGCGGTGGGGTTCCATGATCCCCTCGACCATCTCCTCGACCCCGGGATCGGGCCGGATCTCCTCGCCGACGACAATGAGCGCGTGGTCGAACAGTTTCACCCGCCGGTTTTCGACCGTAATGTCAAGCCGCCCGAGGAAGGAGCCGTGGCAGCCCGACTGGATGATGACGGTGTTGTTGACGACCGCAGGCTCGAAGAGGCGGTTGTGGGTGTGCCCCGAGAGGAGGACGTCGATCCCGTCCGTCTCCCGGGCAAGCTTCACCTCCTGCGGAAACCCGAGGTGCGATATCGCTACGACGAGATCCACCCCCTCCTCTTCGCGGAGATGGGCGATGTGCCCCGGGAGTTC
Organism: Methanoculleus sp.; assembly: GCA_030156625.1. Classification (GTDB taxonomy): domain Archaea; phylum Halobacteriota; class Methanomicrobia; order Methanomicrobiales; family Methanoculleaceae; genus Methanoculleus. The sequence continues at coordinate 18,523 of JASGMC010000029.1, read as the reverse complement.
GGCGTTCCCGAGAGAGAAACGGATCCCCTCCGAGAAAGAGTCCGGCATCACCTTGTCGACGATGGTGGCGGCGATGCCGATGACGCCCACCTGCAGATCGTCGGTCTCGCAGACCGTATACGGGGGAAAGACCAGATCGCCGGTCGTGTCGTCGTAGCAGTTGTCGGCGAGGACCGGGTAGTCGAGCCTCCCGGCCACGTTCCGGAACTGCTCCGGGCCGTAGGCGAACTCCCAGTGGGCGGTCATGGCATCGAACCCGAGGGCGTTTAAGACCGGGACGAGCGCTTCGCCCTCCGACTGGACGGCAGGGTAGGTCCCGTGGATGGTGTCGCCGCAGTCGAACGCAAGCACCCTTCCCGGCCGCTCGTCACGGGCCTCTTCGAGGAGGGCGGCAATCCGGGCGTACCCGCCTGCCGTCCGGTACACCGGCGGCCCGCCGGCATAGAAGAGTTCCTGGTGCGGTTCCAGATACCCGTGCGAGTCGTTCATCTGCAGGAGCGTGAGGTGGTCGGTCATGGGTGCAGGGAGGGGATGATGTGCAAAAAACGTTTGCGCCTTCGGCGGGATCACATCCTTTTTACGTTCCGCAGACCTCAATTCTAGTGATGCGCAGGATATACCATCGTTTCCCCCAATCCATCGATCTCGACTTTGAACTCATCCGGCCGTTCCGGGAGGTTCTTGCCTGCATCGCACGGATGCACGACACCCATACCACCGCACGGGGTGCCGACGGCCTCGTCAAGGAACGGATGCTCGTCCAGGTAGCGGACGGGCGGACGCAGTTCCTGGACCTCGACGCCCTGGTGCCGCTCGCCGAGAAGGTCACCGGGGTGGCGGACTTCCGGATCGACCTGCAGAGGACGCTGCTTACCCCGGAAAAAAAGCTGCCGGTCTCGGAGAACGTCTTCTTCCTCCGGATCGTCGACAAGGGTCCGGTGACTGAGTGCTACGTCGCGAAGGAGGGGCGCCTCGGGGACCTGGACGCGATGGACCTGCGAAAGATGCTCAAGGGTGCCTGCGAGTGAGTGTCAAGATTGCGGTTGCCGCGCCGTTCAAGCACATGCGTAAAGATCGGCTGCAGAGGAGCGAGTTCGTCTTCTACATCGCCATCGACCGGAAATGGATGAACAAGGAGCAGGCGAATCAGCTCCTGGACCGGGCGAAGTCGGAGGGGCTCGTCGAGGTGGACGGAGGAGCCATCCGGCCGCTCTTCGATGTTGCCGAGGTCTCGATACCGCTCGGGTTCAAGCCCACCTCCGACATCCTCGTAGCGGCGGAAAGCCCCTACGAGGAGCTGATCGGGCGGATCGCCGCCGCGACCGATAAACCGCCGCAGGAGGTCGTTGCCGAACTCCACCGGGTCGTCACCGATAACTTCGACGGCAACCTCCGGGTGGAGGCGGCGGCGGTCATCCTCGCGAAGAAGTACGGGGTGGCGTTCGATGACAAACTCCCCGCCCTGGAAAAATCGGCCGCGAAGAAGCGGTAAGATCGTCCTCACGTTTCTCGCATACCGGAAAGACTCACGCAAACACTCCGGTACCTTTCGCTACCCGTTGCACCGGCGATCACACACGATCCACTTCTGGTCGTCCCTGCCTCCGTCGTGTCAACGTCCCAAAGGCTATCGTGCATGCATGCGTCAGGAAACCGTATGGAAGACCTCGAGTCCTGCCGCCTCTGCGAGTGGAGGTGCGGTGCCGACCGGCTCCGGGGAGAGCGGGGGGTGTGCCGCGTCGGCCGGGCGGAGGTGGCGGCGACGATGTGTTCGGGCTCTCTCGCGAGTTACATCGTCACCCTGCTCGGGTGCTGCTACCGCTGCCTCCACTGCAACGCTTACCGGATCTCGCAGTACCCCGACCCCGGCTGGCACTACGCCGGCCACGTGCCCGCGGCGGCGCTGGTGGCCGAAGCACGGGAGCGGATTGCCGCCTACAGGGGTCGGCGTATCCGGACGATCGGGTTTACGGGCGGCGACCCGATAATCCACCTCCCCTACATCGAAGAGGTGGCGGGCGAGGCGGAGCGGCAGAGGCTCGGTCTCGGGATCGGGATCTCGACAGGAGGGTTTGCGACGGAGGCGGCGATGGAGCGGATCGTCGACCTCTGCCGGGTGATCACCCTCGAGATCAAGGCGTGGTCGGACCCGGTCCATCGCGCCCTCACGGGAGCGCCGGTGGGCCCGGTGCTCAGGAACGCAGAGTACCTCGTGCGCGAGGGAAGAGACCGGATCAGGGTCTTTCGGACGGTGGTGATCCCCGGCATGACCGATCGCGAGGTGGCCGGGATCGCGGCGTTCATCGCCTCGCTCGACCCGGGCGTGCCCTACCGGCTCATCGGGTTCAGGCCGAACAACGTCCTCTACTACCACCCAGGGCCGTCGAGGGAGGAGATGGAGCGCCTCTGCACGGTCTGCTGTGAGGCCGGGCTCGAGGACGTGGCCTGGAGCGGCTACTACCCCGAAGCGGTGCCGGACGAGGTTGCCGCCCGGGCGGCAGGGCTCACCGCTGCATACGGGGGAGAAGCCCCGGCGGCGCTCACCGCCGCGTACGCCGCGGCGTGCGGGTGCCCCACCCACCCCCGCGACTGCGGGGCATGCCCTCTCCGCGACCGCTGCCCCGCCACGCTCAGGGAACCCTGGCGCGGCCGGTAGAACGACGAGAATACGGGTGGATTGACCCGGGACAATAACACTTCAGAAAAAAAAAGGGCTGATTTATTCAGCAGCCGCCTCGGGCTGGCTAAAGTATTCTGCCAGAGGTTTTGCACCGCTCTCTTTCACGGCGGCGTTGATCTGAACGATATCGGCGCTGATCTCGTTGCCCCGCACCGACTTCCTTCGGCGCTCCCCGTCCATGACCGGGTGGAACCCGACGCCCCTGGAGAGGAGGAGTCTTCTGCGTGACGGGCCGGGAAGGTCGCGGCGTGCGGGGATACCGGTCTTGTCCGTGGCACCGGTGATCTTGATCGTGTAGCCCGCAAAGCCGAGGATGCTCCCGTCGATCTCGTCACCGATGCGCTTGCCGATGAGCGCTCCTGCGGCGGAACCGGTCGCATCAACCTTATACGAGCGCCCGGTCTCCGGTTCTGATAGGATGATTTTGAAATCTGCCATGTTGACGACTCCTTCGAAAGTACCTATACAATTTGAGAATATGGTATTAAAAGACTACCTTTGCGGGGTTGAAGGGGAATGTCGGCCGGGAGGAGGCCGCACTTTTGGGGAACCGCTCACTTCCCCCAGAAGGGATCTTCCCGGCGCCTGAGGGTGGTGAACTCCTCCAGGGTCTCGCGCAGGCTCGAGCTTAAGTGGTCGATCATCTCCCGCTCGATCACCTTCACGTGCCGCTCCGGAATATTCACGTAGAGGTCGTCGTCGACGTTGATCTGGCGGCCGACCGTTGGGCCTTCGATCGAGATCGCCACCTCCGCGCCCGCCTCCGCCTCCTGGACGGTCTCGTTCTTCGCCTGGATCTGCTTGATGCGGCCGACCTTCTTGCCGTTCGGAAGGGCGAGATCGACACCGCTCTGAAGTTTCCCGCCGAGGACCCGGACACCGACCACGGCCGGGTTGCTCTGCCGGAAGACACAGTTCGGGAGGATCCGGATCTTGGCGGGCATGATCAGTTTCTCGAACTTCTGCCGCTCGAGCTCCTGCTTCTTCTCATCCCGCCACTCGACGTAGTCGTCGATGAGCTGGTAGATGACGCCGCCCTCGAATATGCTGACGTGGGACATCGACGTATCCGCGAGGGCGTCGATCGCGTCCGGCAGGACAGGGGTGTTGAAGGCGATGATCGCGCTGTAGAGGGGGTCCTTGATCGTTCCCGCCTCGATGACGTCGTGGCGGGTGACCGGGCCCACGGTCGCCCGCATCACCTGGATCTGGTGGCCCTCGAGTTCCTTCGAGAGGGCTTCGAGTGCGCCGATGGTGTCCGCCCGGATGATGACGCCGATATCGGATAGGTTCACCTCAATATCCTGGACCTCGCGCCGGACCTGCTCGATCACCTCGTCCCGGTTGGCTCCCCGGACGACCCGGAGGGGGGAGCCCGCGATGACCCCGTCGAGTTTCGGGGCGGCGACCTTGATACCCGCAGCGGCGGTGACGGATTTGACCCGCTCGAACCGCTCCTCGATCAGGATCTCGCTCATCGGGCGGGGTTTTAAGAGCGAGCGCACTTTGGCCTCGATGATCTGGTCGTTTCCCGCGACGACGATCCCGTCCCCGACACTGAGGGTTCCGTCGTAGAGGATCACGTCGAGCGTCATCCCGAGGCCCCGCTCCTCCTTCACCTCGAGCACGGTGCCGGCGCCGGGACCATCGGCGCTGACCTTGAGGCTCTCGGTCATGTAGCGCTGGGCGAGCCCGATCAGCACCATGAGGATGTCGGGGACGCCTTCCCCGGTGATGGCGCTCGTCGGCACGATACAGATGTTCCGCGCGAAGTCCGAGACCCGGTCGAACCGCTCGGAATTGAACCCGAGGTCGGAGAGCTTGCCGACGAGCTCGTAGACCTTCGTCTCGACCATGCCCTGGACGCGCTCGTTCTGCTGCGCAAACGTCTTTAGAAACGGCTGGCCTTCCTGGACGCGCCAGCCGTGGATACGGTCGACCTTGTTCGCCGCAATTACGAACGGCGTCTTGTAATTGCGCAGGATCTGGAGCGCCTCGATCGTCTGGGGGCGGAAGCCCTCGTTGATATCCACCACGACGATCGCCATATCGGCGAGCGCCCCGCCGCGCGCACGGAGGGTGGTGAAGGCGTGATGCCCAGGGGTGTCGATGAAGAGGAGGCCCGGGACGTTGACGCTGACCTTGCTCAGGGCTCCGCCCATGCGGGTGATCGCGTCGATGGGGACGAGCGTGGCGCCGATGTGCTGCGTAATCGCGCCTTCCTCGGTAGATACCACGGACGAGCCCCGGATCCGGTCCAGGAGCGATGTCTTGCCGTGATCTACGTGTCCCATCACGCAGACGATGGGGGTCCTGATCGTTGATTCCTTTGCCATGATAATCACCTTCCGGTATATGCTGTATGGACGAATAAACCCGAAAAATCCGGAATATTGACCGCTTTTTTCCTGAATCACGCCATAGTCAGGGTGATTCCCCTACCCCCGGGGCGTAGCTCGGCGCCCGGAATACTGGTACGTTATAGAACATGGAGTCTATTAATAATTCACCTCGCCGCCTACCGCGTCCGGCCGGACGCGACCGGATTCGGCAGCGTGGCGGCCGGATGCCCGGCGGATCTCGTTGTCCCCGGCGATTCCGGCCGGATGCAAGCCCGGAACCCCATGGAAGAAGAGGGGTACGGGCGCGTTGTAGAGATACCTTAATCAAATCCGGCTACCAATTACTATGAGTACCTTGCCAGGGTGGGGTAGTTGGTTATCCTAAGGGACTGTGGATCCCTCGACCCGGGTTCGAATCTCGGCCCTGGCCTTCCTTTTGTTTCGTTCGATCTCCTTCGCAAGACCGCTCGCTCGTCACGGTTCGGCCACGAAAGGAGTGTTTGCGGGGCCTGCCTGTAGAAAAGGTACCGGACGGCCCCTGACCAGCCTTTCCCGGCGGGTTTTCGGCCTCCGGCAGGAAGACTTATGTATCCCCGGCTGAGGAGGACGTGACACTCCATGGCAGACGAAGACCGGACCGTCGTCCCCCCGGCCCCCCGCGGGCGGGAGGTCGTCAAGTGGATGGAGCGGGTCTCGGAGATGTACGTCGGGGAAGGACGCAGGCTCCGGATCATGTACGGCACTCACGGATGGTCCGAACTCGGCGAGGAAGAACTCTCCCACCTCGAGGGATACCGGGGCTCGCGCCCGGTCAGAATCGGGAACGGCGCCGCCGACCAGCTGCAGCTCGAGATCTACGGCGAGTTCCTCAACACCGCGTATGAACTCTGCCGGCGGGGATACGGGCTCTCCAAGGTGGAGACGGCGTTTCTTTCCCAGGTTGCCGACGAGGCGTGCAGCCTCTGGAGAGAGCCGGACTCCGGCATATGGGAGATCCGGAGCGAGCCGCGCCACTACGTCTACTCGAAGGTGATGCTCTGGGTGGCGCTCGACCGGGCGGTCCACCTCGCCGACCGCTACGGTCTCCGGGGGGACAGGGAGCGGTGGGCACGAAACGCCGCCGCAATCAAGCGGCAGGTGCTTGAACAGGGTTACGATGCAGAGGTGGGCGCATTCGTCCAGTCCTACGGGTCGAAGGACCTGGATGCGGCCAACCTCCGTATCCCGCTGCTTGAACTTCTTCCGTTCGACGACGATCGGGTGGCCGGGACGATCGATGCGACGATTGACGGCCTCGTGGAAAACGGGCTTGTCTACCGCTACCTGGCCGACGACGGCCTCCCGGGTGAGGAGGGGGCGTTCGGGCTCTGCACTTTCTGGCTCATCGACGTTCTCGCGCTCTCCGGCCGCATCAAGGAGGCGAGATCGCGTTTCAAGCGGATGGTGAACCGTGCGAACCACGTGGGACTCTACTCCGAACAGCTCGACCCGGCAACGGGGGCGTTCCTCGGCAATTTCCCCCAGGCGTTCACTCATATCGGGCTCATCAACAGCGCAATCTACCTTGCGTACGCCGAAGGGAAGCCCATCCCGGGGCACGCGCCGATCGGGACAACGGAACACCGTGCGGAACTCGAGAGGAGACGCATCGGAGAGGTGCCGCTTTGAGGGAATGAACCGTCTATCCGGCGAAGCTTCGAAAAACTTCGTCGTTAACGCCAGGTATAACTATCCGGGACGCCATATCGCACATCATGAACAGAAGGATTACCGGCCTGCTGCTTCTCGCAGGCCTCATCGCGCTCGGCTGCACCGCTGCCGGGTGCACCGATATGCCAACGACGTCCGGGCAGTCGGCTCCTCCCACCGGGCAGGAGACGCCGGGGCCGGCTGCAGAAGGCGCAGGCAACATCTCGGCGGGGAACAACCGGTTCGCGGCCGACCTCTACCGGCAGCTCGCGAGCGACCCGGATTACGCGGGCCAAAACCTCTTCTTCTCGCCCTACAGCATCTCCTCGGCTCTCGCGATCACCTACGAGGGCGCCCGGGGTACGACCGCCGATGAGATCCAATCGGTGCTCCACCTCCCACAGAACGAGAGCCTCCGGAGATCCGGGTTTGCCGGGCTCGATGCCGTCCTGAACCGCGGGGACGCGAACTACACCCTCCGCACGGCAAACGCCCTCTGGGCGCAGGAGGCCTACCCGTTCCTCCCGGAGTACATCGAGACGGCCGGGCGCTGGTACTCGGCAAACGCCACGAATCTCGATTTCGCCAGCAACCCCGAGGGATCGCGGCAGACGATCAACCGCTGGGTGGAGGAGCGAACCGAAGATAAGATCCGCGACCTCCTCCCGGCCGGTTCGATCAACCCGCTGACCCGGCTCGTGATCACGAACGCGATCTACTTCAAGGGTACATGGGTCGAGCAGTTCGACGCGAACGAAACAACGGAGGAGGAGTTCCGGGTCGCGCCGAACGAGACCGTGCAGGTCGAGATGATGCAGCGGACGGACGAAGACGCAATCTACGGGTATACCGAGACCGACACCCTCCAGGTGCTTGAGATGCCGTATGCCCACGGGAACGGAACGGAACTCTCGATGCTCGTTCTCCTCCCGCGGGAAGACAACCTGACGGCAGCAGAGGAGGCTCTGGACGCGGAGACGGTCGCAGGTCTCCGGGAGTCGCTGGTGCGCGAGCGCGTCAGGGTCTTCTTCCCGAAGTTCACGCTCGAGACAGAGTACCGCCTCCCGCGGGCGCTTGCAGCGATGGGGATGCCGACGGCGTTCTCCGATGACGCCGACTTCTCAGGGATGGACGGCACAGAAATGCTCTTCGTCAGCGAGGTCGTTCACAAGGCGTTCGTCGACGTGAACGAGGAAGGCACCGAGGCTGCGGCTGCGACCGGGGTCGTCGTGAACCTGAAGGCTGCGCCCGGCGGCGATACCACGCCCGTATTCCGGGCGGACCACCCGTTCGTCTTCCTCATCGTCGAGGAGGATTCCGGCACGATTCTGTTTATGGGACGGGTCGCGAATCCGGAGGGGTCGTAACGATAGACCAGGGAGGAGGAGGAGCGGTGCCGCCTCCTGCTCCTTCACGATCTCGGCCGTCGCCCAATCCCTCCGATGGGTTCCCGGGTTAGAGACACCACGCTCAGGTGACGCTTCCGATATTCAACGGGTCGTTTCCGAAACGACCGTTCACCCGGCCCGGAGAATTAGTCAATTCGGGATGGGACGCTGAGATCCCGGGTAAACGGGGTCATTCCCTCATTCACGAACAAAGTGCGAGCGGCCTTGCATTCTTAAACGAGTAACTCCGGGACGTAAGATCCTCCAGAGCGGCCGCGTGATCGGGGAGAGCAAGCGGCCCGACCACACCGAAGTAGGCGATGAAGTAACCATCGTGCTCCGGGGAGAGCGGCTTTTCAACAACAATGAAGTAGCAGGATGACGTTGCGCTCTCGAATTTCGTTACGGAAATGGGGCGGGAGGCCGGTTTGTCCTGTGACGATCCGGACCCTCCGGAGAGAAGCAGCTCAGCGAAAGAGACGGTCCCGGACGCCCGGAGGTGGCTGCAGAGGACCCTCTCCGCCTGCGAAAGATCCGTGCCATCGTCGAAATACCAGTTGACAACCTATATTCCCGCCCACTCGTAACGAGGTCGGCGGATTTACCTCCAGATCCTGATACAGTTGTTTTTGCGCATCCAGTATCTCGCCCACCCGAAGTGCTCTTCTCGGCTGTTCAAAACATTCGATGACATCCAGTTTGTCTAATACGCCCGGCAATGTGTAGTTTTTGAGCAGTCCCTTCACCTGCATCTGTTTTTTGATGTAGGATAGGTAGATCAGTGCTACGAACTGGACGAACAGCCTCCCGTCAAGACTCTGCTCAGAAGAAACCAGAGCCCGCCGCATGTTCAAGCGTTCCTTGAGGTTGCCGAAGGCCTTTTCGACAACATCTTTGTTGCGGTAGAGTTCAAGAGCAGTAACCGCATCCATCGTCTCATTGGTGATCAAGGCAAAAAATCCATAATAACGCTTGGCTTTGCTAACAACCTCTTCCCTGACCTTCATGTGTGCCCCCCGTTTGGGTGTTGTCTTGATGAGGAAATACTTCTGGTAGAGTTTTTCATGCTCCGGAACACGCTCACCGGTTTCCAGTTCCTGCTTCAGTGCGAGCAACCGGCGGTCAAAAGCTTTCTCGTCATCAGCCGCCCTGGCGATATTATAGTAATAATGGATGTACAGGCGACGCGGTTCCCGGAGTATGTCGCCCTTGTATGGACGTTCCTGCATGTACTGCCAAGTGATTCGAACGGTTCGGCAATAGAGCTCGTAATTCTCGTTGTAATACTCGAAACTTCGAACCGGGTCGTAGATCCTGTCCAGCTCGTTTCGGATAAACGATAGGGACATCTTGACAGACACAAGGAACTTCACATGGTCCCGGTACAGGCAGTTGATGTTGTCTTCACTATAACATCCGCGATCCATGACCAGTTGTATCTTCGAATACCCGAGAAGTTCCAGGTCTTCGAGCAGATGGCGGATGGTCTTGGAGTCAAGGATATTGCCTGCGAGTTTCCGGTAGTAGAAAGGGAGATTGGACTCTTGCCCAAAGACCAGAGCCAACTTCAATTGCGGCAGGGGATCGTGCTCTTTGTTGTAGCCATACTGTACCTGGCGGAGTGTTTCTGAGTAACTGGACAGGGTTGTCGTGTCATATGCCCAGAACCCCTGTCCTAGTCTTCGTTTTCCCTGGAGGGCGAAAAATCGATGGTTGGCCTCCTCGGTGATACTGGCGAACACCTCACTACTACGCTGTGAGGTGATGGTCTTACCGTAAGGATGCTTGTGGAGAGTGCCCCATTTCTCAAAGCGGTATAAGGGCGTGCTGTCTTCAAGGATAAGATAGTAGGCGATGGACAGGATCTGCTGGTAGGTGTCGGGAAAACACTGTTGTAAGTCCTGAGTGACCCCCAGTTTCTCGCCGATAGCATCGAGCAGGTAAGTAACCCCGTAAAAGGATCGATGGACCATCGCAGTTGCCCTGGGTCCACGGTTCACGGGTACCGGACCCTCTTGGTTCTTTCAGTTTCTTCCGTCAGTAGGAACGATTTTGCCAGTTGCACTATCCACCCGCCCAAGCAAGGTGCGTCGAGCCCGGGACTGTTTCTTTTCTTTGCCCCAGTATGAGACGGATTGATAGGCGTAGGTGATCCCTGACCGTTTGTCCGTTTGATAAACAATTGTCACCATGCGAATTCCCGTCTCGTTATGTACAGGCAACCCATAACGAGATATAGCCCTATCACTTTGATACGGGGGAGCGGTTTGAAATTTTAGGGGCAATAATAAGCGGGATTATTGGGCCTCGTTATGCGTAAACGGGAATCTAGGATACCAGCCGAAAATACAAAGATCTTGCGGTTGGTAATTCAGGGGAGGGGTCAAGTTAGTGCGGAAGGTGGGCTGAAATGAAAGACTGCATGAGGGGATGTCAGAGAACATAGGTGAGCTATTCTACAGAGTAGGGAGGTCAGGTTGTTAATTGTCGCCCTCGTTGAGGGTTTCTACAGGACCTATGCCTCTATTATTTCGTTCTCTTATTCTTTTCATTGTGGGTAAAATCATGCCAAAAAAACTATCCTTTAGTATAAATTTCAAATCGTACGTCGACCATGCGGATTCTGCAACACAACCAAGGTTACACAATTTACAATCGGCATATTTAGAATAGATTTTTTGTTCTTCTCTCCAAACATCCGATAATTTATTTTTGCACAGGTCTATTTCTCTTCCACCCGGGAAAATGTCAGGTTGGGCTGAAACGAAAAGGCAGGGTGATTGCAAAAAACCTTTTTCATTTATCTGTACACTTTTCCAGGGATTACACCGGTAATCAAAATTTCCTAGTTGATTGAGGAATCGTGTTGAATTACTGATTGGGTACAATGATTTATGATCAAAAAGAACCTTTTTAACATAATTGATCTGTTCATGAGTCGGTAAAAATTCTTTAGCGGTTGCACCTCCACCCGGGTCTAATAAATTAAAAGATATTGTATCCATTCCGAGATCATCGAAAATCATGTGAATTACGTCGTGCAATTCATATGCATTTCTATTACTGATTGTAACCATTCCACAAACGTACACGTCGGCCTTTAACTCAGTCAGACCGGCCATGAGTTTGTGAACATTTTCTTTAATTCGTTCTAACCAATCCACGCCCCTGACTTCTTTATATATCTCTGACCGTGTACTATCTATCGAAATTCCGAAAAAATCGAAACTCTCCGCTATCTTTTCTATATGCCTTTCTTTAAATAAACTCAAGTTTGTAACAACCATCGTGATTAATCCCTGAGATTTTGCATACGACGCGAGTTCGAACAGATCTTCGCGAATAAATGGTTCTCCACCACTAAAAGTTAATGTCACAACACCGAGATTTGCTAATTCATCGATAATTTTTTTCCATTCGTCTGCATTCGTCTCGTCCCCTTCTTTATTTTTCCACATATCACAATACTTGCATCGGGAATTGCACACAGACGTAATGGTAATATACGCATATGTTGGGCGTTTGATAGAATCAAACACACGATTCGAGATGTGGTTCTTTAAAAACCTTACACCGGCTGATTTTTTCATATTATCACGGTCGTCTCTTCATAACACTATAGAAGCGACACCTGTATCCAGACAAACCATGTCAGTCTGATATATAATATTGTGGCCACCCCGGCCCGATCCACCTCCGGCATGCCCCACTCTCTCGAGACGGATGCGCCGTACCTCGACAATTTGCGGCCTCTCCCGACGCATATACCGAGGCAGCGTGAGAGCGGGGCACCCGGGCGTGGGCAAGCAACTCCGACATTTTGCATCAGGAGATAGAATGTATGGTTGAAGTTATGTATGGGCCGATGCAGCTCCTGGTCGTCGGGTTTTCCGACCCGGACTTCCACGGCCAGATTCGCCGGGCACTCGGATCGGTCATGGAGAAAGGCATCGTCAGGCTGATCGACCTGCAGTTCGTGTACAAGGATGCAGACGGCAACGTCAGCACCATCGAGGCAACGCAGCTCGACGAAGACGAGCGGATACGCTTTGGCGCCGCCATCGGTGCGCTCATCGGTCTTGGGGCCGGGGGCGTGGCGGGAGCACGGAGAGGCGCCGAGGCCGGTGCCGTAAGGGCCGCCGAGAGGGACTACGGCATAGATGAAAGTGTTATTCGGGAGGAGGTTATCGAGGCCATCCCGAGCGACAGCGCTGCCGCCTTCCTCCTCATCGAGCACCTCTGGGCCAGAGATCTCAAGCAGTCGCTCCGCGATGCCGGAGGAACCCTTGTTGTTCAGGGCATGCTCGAACCGGAAACGCTCGTTGCGGCCGGGGCGGCACTCAGGAAAATGGTCGAATCTGCCGACGCTGAGGAGAGGAAGAGAGTGGCGGCACCGGCACGCTGATCCTCCGCATGTACATGCCAGGGCCGGCGGCGTTCAACGAGCGGCGGTGGCACCTGCCGCCGATCCGGCGCATGGAGTGGCGAAATGGTGGACGCCGTACCGTTTCCGGACTTCCCCGGGACGGTCGGTGTCCTTGCGGCGCTGATCTTCGTGATCTCGAGCATGCTTGCCATGGGGTTCTCTCTTTCCGTGCGCGAGATCATCGAACCGCTGAAGAACGTGCGGCTGGTGATCCTCTCCCTCGCGGCGAACTTCGTCCTGACGCCGCTGCTCGCGCTCGTGCTGCTCCTGGTCTTTCCGCTCTCCGAAGGGCTCCCCATCGGCCTTTTCCTCCTCGGGGCCGCTGCAGGAGCCCCGTTCCTGCCGAAACTTGCGCAGGTGGCGAAAGGTGATATCGCCTTTGCCGTAGGGCTGATGGTGGTGACGATCGCCTACATGCCGATCGCCCTGCCGCTGCTGCTCTCCGGCGTCACGATCGATCCCCGGGAGATCGCCCAATCGCTCATCCTGCTGATGCTCTTACCGCTCACGATCGCCCTCTTAGTCAGAGCGAGGTACGAGGAGATTGCAACGGGCCTCCTGCCCCTGATGAACCAGGCAACCAACCTGGCGCTACTTACGCGGATCGTGGCGTTCTTCGTCGTCTACTTCACCGATCTCGTGGGAGTCATCGGCACCACCGCGATCATTGCGGCGGTCATCTTCCTCTCGGTCTCGCTCGTCGCCGGCTACCTCCTCGGCGGACCGGGCGGCGGCACGAAACGTGTGCTCGCCGTCGGGACGGCGCAGCGCAACCTCTCGGCGGCGCTGGCCGTTGCCACCCTCAACTTCACCGACCCGGACGTGATGGTGATTATCCTCGTCGTCGGGCTGGCCGGTCTCGTGCTGCTGATCTTCGCCGGCGGAGAACTCGGGAAGCGAGCGAAGACAGGTGATGTTTTTCTTGAGAGACCTGCCGTCACGCTCCGGCTCTGGATACTCGTATGCACGGGGACCCCGGCCGATGCTCCCCTCACGCCTCAGTGAGCCGCTCGACGATCGTCTTCTGCAGGTACCCGATGAGCGGCATCTCCGAGCCGATCACCGCGTGCCGCCCGGACCCTGCTGTGGCGATGGCGAGGAAGTCTCGGCCGTCGGTCAGGATCGCACACTCGTCCGTCCGGAGACCCTCCATCACGGACTCTTTTGCCGGCTGGACGTCCAGGAGGTCGATGACGGCCCCTCCGGCCTCGTAGATGGGAAGATTGATCTCTGCGTAGTCCTCCTTTCTCCGCACGACCACGTAGAGATCGATCTTGCGCTCGAGCGGCTTGATGGCCGTGTAATATCTCTGGAGAAATTCGGGACTATAGCAGAGGATCACCATGCTCTTCTTCACCCGCCGGAAGAGCGAGGCTATATGGTTCTCGATCGCCCAGCCGCTCCGGAGGATGAAGAACGAGGCCGGGGGCAGACGCGGTTTTACCGAGAGGCTCTTCAACGCCTCGCGTGTCTCGTCAAGGGAGCGGATGTAGTCCTCTTTGAGCCGGTCGAAGACCACGTCGATGTCGAGCACGTAATAGGAGGAGGGAGAACCCTCTTCAACCCCGATGAAACCCCGCCGGGCCAGGTCGTTCAGGATCTCGTAGATACGTCCCCGGGGAACCTCGCTTATCTCGTGGATGTCGCGCGCAGTCGCTTTCTGCAGCCCGACGAGCGTGGAGTAGACGCTTGCCTCGTATTCGTTCATCCCGAGTGCCCGGAGCCCGGGGAGCATTTCAGCAACCATTGCACCTCTATTGAGTTGCAACACACTTATGGCTTCCGGAGAGAGATGGGTATATCAGCGAGAGAGAACCCGTCTCTCGCAAGACCGTCCCCCTCCGGAGCAGCCGCCCACCAGATGCCGGACGTACACCGCAAGCCGGAACGCCGGGCCGGACATACCCACCTTCGAGGAAGGCTGCTCCGGCGAGGACTGATGAGAGCAGAACGCAAGAGCAATACCACCTGAACCAGATGATGTCCGGCTGTATCACCCTTCGAAAGCCCGGTCATCAACATGCCCTGGAACGTATCCGGCGGCAACGGCGGCGGGCCCGGGCGTGACCGGGCAGCCGCCCTCACCGCTTCCTCCCGGCGATGCTTCTAAGAGCAAAGGGAAGCTGTGCCGGGCGGCGCTGACCGTCAGTAGCCGGTAAGAAGCGTGGAGATGAGCCGTGCCTCCCCCTTGCGCAGGTGCTCGATCGCGGTGGCTTTGCTGATGTCCAGTTTCTCCGCGAGCTGCTGGCTGTTGATCCTGCGGGGGTACTCGTAATAGCCATGCCGTTTTGCCGCGATCAAAAGGTCCCTCTGCCGGGGAGTGAGCCGCGAGAGCGGGTCGTTCCCGGAGAAAGAGGCTTCCTCGAAGATGACGTTTTGGACCTCCCCAAAGGTGGACCTCTGACGGAGAAGTTTGTTCAGGTTCTCGGCGTCGCCGATGCAGGTGTGGACGAACAGGTTGCGGGACTTGTATATGGGGGAGGCGCAGATGACGTCCAGGTCGAACTCGCGCATCTTCTCCAGCAGGAACTCGTCCCGGATGACGTACCGCACAAGACAGGTGCAGGTTGCGACGGGGCCTGGGGCCGGAGCAGGAGCACCGAAGAACGATGTTCCGGCAGGATGCGATGGTTCGTTAGAACCGGAGCTGGAGAAACCCAGAAGGGTTTCGGGAATGGAGTTCGAGCACCGGAGGTGCGAGGTGCGACTCCGGCCGTCGGCCTTGAGCCCCTCAAGAGACCCGAGGATTTCCGGGAACTCGAGATCGGTGATGGTGTATCCCTCTTTCATCGTGATCTGGCGACCACCGTCTCCTCCCCCCGCTCAAAGTTCATCTTGAGCAGCTCGAGGACGTTCGCGGATTTGACCCTGCCCAGGAGGTTTTTCACCGCCCGGTTGAGATCCTCTGCATCTGCAGGAATGTCCATCAGCGGGTCCTTCGGGCGGACCTCGACGGTCATCTTGCGCATACTTCACGTGGGACCCAGCCTCATATAAAACCCGTATATATACGGGAGAACCTTGAACCCCCGGGTTCTCCAGGAGTACTTTATGGGAAGCACCCGTGAACCGGCTGCAGAGAGTCTTACCGGGGAGCCGGACTCCGATACCTGTCCTCGCCCGGGTTGCAGCAGGTTCATATCCTGTCCCTCGAAAACACTACTCCCAGCAGATGAGCCACTTGCAGCGAGGAAAGACGTGAACTGCGCAACCACCCATAACATCGGATCCGGCCGGGGTTCCGGAGAATACCCGTGCCGGCGGCCGGCCCATCGTAAAGCACTCTATAAAGAACTTTTCTTTGAGGAGACCGGCCAGATCTGGATCGAAGCGGGATTCCTCCCTCCGGCAGATTACCGGCGAGCCGTGGCCCTGCTCCACCGTCTCGCCATGGACGAGGAGGGCACGGCATCCCTGTTCTCGTCGGTTCTCACCGTAACGGCAAGATCCGGCGAGAAGGGGCGCGGCTACCGGATCCTCGACCCCGCAAAACTCCGGCGCACCGCCGAGGAGTACGGGATCGAGCCCGCCGGCAGGAACGACGGTGAGATCGCCCACGCCGTGACTGTAGCTATCATCGGCGAGTACGGGGAGAAGACACCGGAGGAGCGGGTATGAGAAACCCATACGAATGGCTCGCCGACGCCATCAACAACCACACCTGGACCGTCGCCGGAGTCGCCGTGGCCGTCTTCATCGTGGCGTGCTTCGGCCTCTCGATGGTATCGATGGAGACCGGCGACGACACCTACCTCGACAAGACCACGCCCCGCGGCGCGCTCCTGGATCACTACACCGAGACATACGGCTCCGACGCCATCATGATCATCTATGAGGCGGACAGCGTACGAAACACCGAGATCCTCAGGTACATCGACAACCTCCAGGAAGATCTCAGGAATGAACGCTACGTCGATGAAGTTTCAGGCGTCGTCGATCTCCTTAAACAGGCCAACGGCGGCACCCTGCCGTCGTCCAAAGCGGAGATCGACGGGATCATCTCTCAGGCCCCGCCGGAGATGGTCGAGAGGATGCTGCCCTCGGACCTGATGACGATCAGCGTCATCGCCCTCGAACCGGGCGTCTCCCAGGATGCACAGATGCAGGTTCTCGATAACATGGCAACCGCCATCCGCATATCGGGACCGCCGCCGGGCGTCACGGTCACCGTATCCGGAGAACCGGCGTTCGTGAAGGAGATGAGCGAGGCGATGGGGTCCCAGATGGGTACGCTGATCCTCGTAGCCATGCTTTTAATGGTCCTCGCCGTGACGTTCCTCTTTGCTCACGTCAGATACCGTCTCCTTCCCGTCGGGATCGTGGCAGTCGGGCTCATCATGACCTTCGGGTTCATGGGCCTCTTCGGGATCCCGATCAGCATGACGGTGATCGCGGCGTTCCCGGTGTTGATCGGGATCGGGATCGATTACGCGATCCAGTTCCACGCCCGGTTCGACGAGGAGATCCAGCGCGCGACGATCCCGGAGGCTATACGCGCCACGGTCGGGAACCTCGGCCCCTCGGTCCTGATTGCGATGTCGGCGACGGCGCTCGGGTTCATGGCGATGTTCTTTGCGCCGGTGCCGATGATTGCCGACTTCGGGATGGTCTGCACCATCGGGGTAGTCTGCTGCTACGTTGCGGCGCTCATCATCGTCCCGGTCTTTGCAATCGTCACCCGCTACCGGGCGAAGACCGGGGCCACACCCACCGACCCCGCTCAGATGTCCGGGAGTTCCCTCTTCGAGCGGTACGATCGCATCCTCGGACGGCTGGCCTATACCGTCGCAAAGTACCCGCTCCCGGTCATCCTGCTCTTTGCGGTGGTCGCAGCAGGAGGTTTCTACCTCGACCAGAGCGTTCCTATCAGCGCGGACGAGAAGACCTTTGTCCCCGACGACATGCCGGCCCTCCGGAATATGGAGAAACTCACCCGGGTCATGGGCTCGACGAGTACCATTCCGGTCGTCGTGCTCGCAGACGACGTCCTCTCCCCGGATACGCTTGCCTGGATAGATCGGTTCGGGGTCTACGAGCAGGAGCACAACGACAAGATCACCGGCGTCACCAGCATCGCAACCCTGATCCGTGAGAACAACGACGGGGTGCTGCCTTCGACCGAGAGAGAGGTCGACAATGTCATCGCCCGGATCCCGGATTCAACCCTGAAGAGTTACCTCGATGGGAACATGGAGGCAGTGGTCCAGTTCTCGACGGTCGATATGGAGATGAGCGTCGCCCGCGACCTCGTCGGGAGGATACAGGGCGACGTTGCGTGGAACAACCCGCCGGCCGGCGTGACGGTGAAGATCACCGGCACCATGGAGATGTTTTCCGCCGTCATGGACGACATCAGCGAGTCAAGGCTGTACATGACCGCGCTCGGGTTTGCCTTCATCCTCGGGTTCCTGATCCTGGTCTACCGGAAATTCGGCGCTATTTCGCCGGTCATCCCGATCGTCTTCATCGTGGGCTGGAACGGGGCGATCATGTACCTCCTCGGTCTCGACTACACGCCGCTGACGGCCGTCCTCGGATCGATGACGATCGGGGTCGCGTCCGAGTACACCATCCTGATCATGGAGCGGTGCGAGGAGGAACTTGCCCGGGGCATGGAGTTCCTCGACGCCATCCAGACCGCCGTTCAGAAGATCGGGACGGCCATCACGGTGTCCGGGCTGACGACGGTCTTCGGGTTCTCGGCGCTCACCCTCTCGAACTTCAACATCATCAGCAACTTCGGGATCGTGACGGTCATATCGGTCGGGTTCTCGCTCGTGGGCGCGATCATCGTGATGCCAGCAATCCTCTCGCTGATGCACCGCTACACCGGACACTCCCGGGTCCCGGCGGCGGCCGGGGTCCCGGAGTAACCTCTCCATCGCCCCCTTTTCGGGAAGAACTCCTGCCCTCAGGCCAGTCGTAACCCGCACCTGGCGGTGCTCGAACTCCTGCCCTCAGGCCAGTCGTAACCCGCACCTGGCGGTGCTCGAACTCC
>JASGMC010000028.1 GCA_030156625.1 Methanoculleus sp. | reverse complement strand
TCGAGTTTCTCATGCTCGCTGCGCTCGCACCTCGAAGCCTAACGGCTTCTCGTGCTCCGCTCCTCCGGAGCATCGCACTCCCCGTCAGCCCCACCCCCACGTGGCGATATTCCCACGGTCCACTATCTCGGGATTTGTTCTCATGTCAACTGTTCGGTCAGCAAATGACCATGTTTGTGGTGCCCAACCGTCACTCGAAACCAGATGACTGTTCATGCCCTTTAGACCTTTAGAGGCACCCTCCTCTCCGGGCGATTACCCCACAACCCTAAAGAAAAAAAACCCTACGGCGCCGTCTCCTCGGCGCACTCGAGTTCCGCGACGATCTCGGCCGCATCGTCCATGCGCCGGACGAGATCCTTGATCTCGATCAGGCGCTCGGCGCCGATGAAGTGCTCGGCCATCACCCGGGCCATATCGGTGAGTTCGATACGCCCCCCCCGCCGCCGGACCAGCCCGTAATCGAGGAGCGTGGGCAGGGCCGGCTCCAGCGTCCCGACCATCGTGCGGTTCATCTTGATGATCTGTTGCTCGTCGCCGTTCGAGACCACGGCATTCGCGACGAACTCCTCCGTGCTCTGCTCCATGTCGTACTCGGGAGCGACCTCCTCCATCTCACCCCGCAGGAGGCCGACGGCGACCTCCTCCTCGGTCTTGCCGGACGTCCGGGAATAGGATCCGCCGGGCTCCGCCATGATGACCACCCGGCCGAGGTCGTGGAAGTCCGGCCGCCCCGCCCGGCCCATCATCTGGTGGAACTCCTGCACGGTGAGCCACTGGATGCCCATCGCCAGAGCGTCGAAGATCACCTGGGACGCCGGGAAATCGACGCCGGCGGCAAGCGCTGCTGTCGTGACCACAGCGGCGATCTCCCCGTTCGCGAACCGCCGCTCGACGTCACGGCGTTCCTGGGAGGTCAGCCCCGCGTGGTAGGGGGCGGCTTTCTTTCCGAGGGCGTCGGCGATGACGTGGCAGCGCGCCCGGGAGTTGGTGAAGACGATCGTCTGGCCCCGGTAGCCCTTCGACGACTTCACCTTATACTCCTCGGCGACCATCTGCTTGATGAAGTTGATCTTTTTCGCCCGCTCTACGAAGATGAGGTGGCGCTCGAGCGGGACCGGCCGGTCCGCGTAACGGACCAGGTTCGCCCGGAGCTTCTCCGCAAGCAGTCCGGGAAGCCCGATCGTGGCCGAGAGGTAGAGGAACTGGGCGTCGGGAGCGACGTGCTTGAGCCGGGCAATCAGCCCGTCGAGACGGTGGCCCCGCTCCGGGTCCTCGAGCATCTGGACCTCGTCGATGACGATGGTCCCGATATCCTTTAAGGGTCTTCCGGTGCGGAGAGCGTGGTCGATCCCCTCGTAGGTCCCCACCACCACGGGAGCGTTGACGTCACGGTCCCCTGCCGGGCGGGTCTCGGGGAGGTTGAGGCGGCTCACCCCGACCTGCAGGGTGACCCGGACAAGGTGGCCGTAGCGGTCACGGAACCGCTGGTACTTCTGGTTCGCGAGGGCGACCAGCGGGACCAGAAAGAGCATCCTTCCCCGTCCCTCGAGGAAGTTCTTCATCCCGGCCATCTCCCCGATGAAGGTCTTGCCGCTCGCGGTGGCCGAGACGACGAGGAGGTGCTGCCCCTCGAGGAGCCCGTCCTGGACGGCGAGCTGCTGGACGGGCATCAGGTATTCGACCCCGGCGGACTTTGCAAACGCAGGAGGCAGCGGCAGGTCGGTAATATGCGCCGTCTTCTGGACCTCGTGCGCCTCGAGCCGGTCAAAGAGCGTCCGCTTCCGGTCGGGGCGGTCGGGCCCCACCGACGCCAGCACCCGGTCGAGGTCCCGGACCTGGGCAAGGAGTTTCTCGAGATGGACGAGCACCGAGCCGCCGAACTTCCCCATGTAACCGAGTTCCCGGCGCATCTCGCGCTTTGCGCACTCCATGCAGATCCACTCCCCGCCGTATCTGACACCGGTCGCCTTATCGACGGGTACGAACCGGTCCTCGAGCTGGCAGTACCGGCAGATATCGATCCGTGACGACGGGATCTGGAGGTCGGCAAGGAACGACTCGAACTCAGGGCTCTTCGCTGCAAGGAGAACCGAAGACCGGCGCAGCAGGGCGATCAGGTCCCTGGTCGGGGTGGGCTTGAGTTGTTTGCCCCGGCGGCGCATCTTGAAGTTCTTGGGCCGCCGGCCCTTCGGGGTCGCGGCCAGGTCGACGAATCCCGAGCCTTCGACGCGACCGCCTTCGACAAACAGCAGTTTATACGTGCCTTTCTGAGGCTGGACGATGACCTTCATGGCGGGATCAGGTCGTGGATCGTGTAGGTGAGCCCCACTGTCTCCAGGCGCTTGAGGAAATCGGTAAACTCCTCATCGACGATAAGAATTGCGCATTCCCGGCCGTGGAACGCCGCCTCGATGACGCCCTCCCGGGAGCCGAAGAACATGTCCGGGTCGATATTCGCCCTCCTGAGGGCCACGTAGGACTCAAGGCCGACGGCGCCCACCATCTCCGCGTCCCGGACGGCATCCCGGAGGAGGTCTGTCGAGACCTGCCGGGACCCGCCCCGCTCCACCCGCGGGACCTTGCAGACATGGATGAGCCCTTCCTCGTGCTTGATGATGCCGTTTAACCGGGCGACACCGAGATCTTCCCCGGCCTGGGCGTCCATGGTCGCGAGCCCGGTGGCGCTCTGCTCTTCTTTCGTCGCGTAAAGCCATCCGTTCCGCATGAAGACGCCGACTGTATCTCCTTTCCGGATCTCGTCACGGGCGATGGCCGTCCAGACCGCCACCTGCTGGATGATGTCCCGGTTGATGTGGCGGGCATAGGACTCGAGCGCCTCGGCGTGCCGCAGGACCCACTCGATCCCGTTCTTCGTCACTTCGTAACGGCCCCGGCCGTGAGCGGTGACCAGCCCTTCGTCCACCAGTTCCCGGATGTACTCGGAGACGGCCTGGGGTGTCACGCCGAGCTTCCCGGCGATCTCCTGCTGGCGGACGGCCGGCTGGTGTTCGGCGATCTCTACGAGAATCTGGAACCGGGTGGCCTCCCGTTTGCTGCGCAGGATGACGTAAAGGGGATCGTCAGTGAGGTCGGTCAAGCAACACCATTCCCTGCCCTTTCACGTCGAGACCGGGGATCCTTTTCGCCAGTCCTTTGATGAAGATCGGACTGACTCCGTATTTACGGGATATATCGCCAATAGAAGTTGTCCCGGCCACGATCTCCTGCTGGACCGAATCCACGATTGTACGGAGACCTTCGTCGTTCGATACGGCGATATGTAGCAGATCCCCGATATCGCCCATAGAACACTGAAAATTAGCTCTGAACTTGCTGTATGTCGCCCGGTATTCTTTTGTCGGTTTCTCTCCGGGCTTCGGCATCCGCCACTGCTCTTCGATCAGGTTTCCCTTCTTGAGGATAGAGAGGCACTCGGTCACTGTCGAGGTCCCGGCGTACGCCTCAAGATCCCCCTCGGTCAACCAGGCCTTGTTCAAGAGTTCGTAGATCCGTTTATAGTCAGCATTATTGAACGTTATGAGAAGAGGAACCAGTTCCACCGGATCGTTAAGAATTTTAATATGTCCCGTCACTGCGATACCCTATTGTTATATCGTTGTATAACTCCATAAATTTTTGCTGAAATTTCAATGCATACACGTGGTACAATCATCATCCGGGGCATCGTTCAGGGGGTCGGGTTTCGTCCCTTTGTCTATGCAAAGGCGCGGGAATTCGGGATCACCGGGACCGTCAAAAACCTCGGGAGCGAGGTAGAGATCCATGCATTCGGGGACCGCTTCGAGGAGTTCCTGGAGGCTGTTTCGAAAGGGACGCCGTTATCTCACATAGATTCCGTAGATGTCCAGAATCTGTGCGGCAACCCACCCGATACGTTTACCATCCTCGATAGTGGTTCCGGGAGCCTCTCGGGATTCATCCCGACCGACGTCGCCACCTGTGACGACTGCATCGCCGACATTTTCACACCGGGAGGACGATACGAGGGTTATTGGGCCACCTCCTGCGTCAACTGCGGCCCGCGGTACAGTATCATCACCGCCATCCCCTACGACCGGGAGCGGACGTCGATGGCGGAGTTCCCGGTCTGCCCCGCCTGCGGGAGCGAGTACACCGATCCGTCGTGCCGGCGCCATCACGCCCAGACGATCGCCTGTGCAGCCTGCGGACCGCACCTCGCCCTCTTTAGGGCCGACGGGACGCCGGTGGCGGGGGACCCCATCCGGGAAGCGGCGGCCCTTCTGGACGCCGGCTCGATCGTTGCCATCCGGGGGATAGGGGGATTCCATATCGCCTGCACCGAAGAAACCGCCGGGGAATTGAAACGCCGCCTCGGCCGGACGGAGCAGCCGCTCGCGGTGATGGCAACCCCGGAGGAGGTGGAGCGGATCGCGGCCGTCTCGGACGAGGAGCGGCGGATCCTCCACTCCCGGGAACGGCCGATCATGGTGCTCGCAAAACGGGACCCCGCATCCCACCCGGCGATCTCGAGCCTCCACACCATGGGGTGCATGCTCCCCTACACCGGGCTGCACCACCTTCTCTTCGTGAACCTCGCCCATCCGCTCCTGGTGATGACGAGCGCAAACCTGCCGGGCTACCCGATGATCACCGATCTCGCGACCGCTCTTGAGCGCCTTTCGGGGCAGGTTGACTACATCCTCACCCACGACCGCCGGATCGTCAACCGGTGCGACGACTCCGTCGTCCGGGACGGCTACATCATCCGCTTATCAAGGGGCCTCGCCCCGAAGCGGGCGGCGATAGACCTCGGCGATGCGTGCATCCTCGGCGTCGGACCGGAACTGAACGCGAACATCTCCGTCTACAAAAAGGGCTTCTGCATCACCTCCCCCCACGTCGGGAACGTCCGGAACCCCCAGACCCTCGCCTACCTGCAGGAGACGGCGGAGAGGCTCGGCGGGCTCACCGGCGCCCGGTACGACCGGGTCGTCCACGACCTCCACCCGCAGTTCCTCTCGACCCGCTACGCGAAGGAGGTTGCCGAAGCGACAGGGGCACAACTCCTCGCCGTCCAGCACCACCGGGCGCACATAGCGGCCGCGACCCGGGAGGAGTGCGTCGGGATCGCCATCGACGGCGTGGGCTACGGCGACGACGCCACGATCTGGGGTGGCGAGGTCTTTGCCGGGCAGGTCCCCCACCTCGACCGGGTCGCCCACCTCGAGGTCGTCCCGATGCCGGGCGGCGACCTCGCCACCCGGTTCCCGGAGCGGATGCTCTACGGCATCCTGCCGACGTCCGGGGTCCGGGACATGCTCGCGTCACGGGGCTGGAGCGATATCGAGCTCGCCGTCCTCGTCAGGCAGGTGGAACGGGGCCTGAACGTCGCCGCGACATCGAGCACCGGCAGGGTGCTCGACGCCGCCGCTGCCCTCCTCGGGATCTGCCGGGAGCGGACCTACGATGGGGAGCCGGCGATGAAACTCGAGACGGCGGCATACATCGGGAAGCCCTCGGCCTGGGACCTTGATTTCCTGCGCGAAGACGGCTGCGAGGTCCTCTCGACCCGGTCGCTTCTCGCGGAGGCCCACCGGCGGCGGACCGCCGGGGAGCGGGCGAGCGACGTCGCCGCATCGATCCAGTACAACCTCGCCCGGGGCGTCGCCGCGATGGCCGTCCGGGCGGCCGAAGAGCGGGGGATCCCCCGGGTGGCGCTCTCGGGCGGCGTGGCCTACAACCGGGCGATCCGGGAGACGATCCGGGCCGAGGTGCTGGCCGCCGGGCTCGAGTTTGTCATGAATAAGGAGTATCCCCTCGGCGACGGGTGCATCAGCTTCGGGCAGGTCGTCTACGGGGGGAGCGTGGAGGAGTGAAGGGGGAATCCGGGGATGCCTGAAGGATGGATACAGACTGAGATGGATAGGATGAAGGCCCTGAGCGTCACTGATTTTGCAGAAATTTAACACTCCCTTTGTCCACATCTTTCGGTTAGGAGTAATTCTGGTGCAATGTACGTAATCAGATGTAATTTGATATAATTTGATGCAATTTGATACAATCTGATGCAACCGCAGTTAAAAATTACACAAGATCCAGCCTCAATCTAACAAAAAATGGCAGGACATCTGAGATCATTTCTACAATCATCTACAATCCATTCAACAATCATGCATCATGCACCTGATCAGGGACAAGAACCCACTTTGCAGCTTTAGTCCTCCCAATAGGCATTATTGTCCCATCTTTGCGCATCTCCTGAAGTAGATCCCTGATGAAATGATGTTTCTGTTCCTCGTTCAGCGCATCTGAGACCCTGTCCAGCAGCAGGTCTTCAATCTCCGCTCTGTTTGCCTCATGGTAGGCCTTTAGGTACGCAACCACCAGACTCATGAAATGCGCCCTGTCAAACGACCGCTTCCTGATATAATCGGCGCGTGTGTCGGTTTCGGCCGCAACACTCTCCGAAACATAGAGATTCGGATGCCGCCCTTCAATGAGTTTCTTCTTCCGGAGACCGGTTCTTTCTTCAGGCGTGATGGAGTAGCCCTTCTGTATTTTATCGAGAGTAATCACATCCATCAGCGTCAGATCCTTCCGTTTGATGAGCATCCGCGTGTATCTCTCATCAATCACCCGGCCGGGAATTGTGACTTTCACCACCCCGGTTTCACCAAGGTCATAATCAGGCATCGGAAAATTACGATCCCGCTGTATCCGAAACATCCTTTTGATCCCACTGCCGATGGTGTCGATCATCTTCAACTCTACCATCGCGCCAGCAAGAAAGGGATTCCGATACTGGTCCGGTGGCACATCACGCTCGATTACGCTCTGGACAGTCCCCGGAATAAAATCGCCACGATTCGTGAACATCAGGGAATCCGGCCTCTCAGTCACGGTAATGCGGGCAGATTGTTGGTAATCCTGATGGGCGATACAGTTGTGTAGCGCCTCACGGACGACCCAGGGATCGTACTGTGTTACCTCAAGTGGGAACAGCGTCTCCCCCGAAATATGGCGGACAGTAAGGTTTCTGATCTTGCTAAACGAGCCATCCCCTGTAGCCTGCGAGTATCGGGTAATCTGCTAAAGGAGATACCGCTCAACAAGTGACTACAGTGAAACAAGGATCAATAGTGCACCGGCCAGCTACCGGCGAAAGAAAAAAGGGTTTAGCCGAAGAGGGCACCGAGACCGGCCATGCCGCTCTCTTCTTCCTCTTCCTTCTTCTCCTCTTCCGTCTCTTCTTCCTCGGCTGCGGGTGCGGCGGCGGCTGCAGGGGCAGCGGCTGCGGGTGCAGCGGCGACGGGCGCGACGGCGGCCTTGCTGATGGCCTCCTCGATGTTCACGTCCTCGAGTGCGGCGACGAGGGCCTTCACGCGGGCATCCTGGACCTCGACACCGGCCGCGTTCAGGACAGCAGTCACATTCTCTTCAGTTACATCCTTGCCTGCGTTGTGCAGGAGCAGTGCAGCGTAGATATACTCCATAGTTCATTCACCTCTTTTTTGAAATGATATTAGCCGAAGAGGGCACCGAGACCGGCCATGCCGCCCTCTTCATCCTCTTCCTTCTTCTCCTCTTCCGTCTCTTCTTCCTCGGGCTCCTCTTCGGCAACAGCCGGGGCTGCCGCGGGTGCCGCAGCGGTCGCAGCCGATGCCGCCTTCAGGGTCGCCTCATCGAGCTCGAACCCACGGCCCTGTGCCGCAAGCGCGATGGCCAGCATCTCGCGCTGTGCCCGTCCGATGATCAGGTCGACGATATCCTTCTCGTAGATGCTCGCCTCGACGCCCACGTTCCGGGCTTCGCGCACCGCCTTGCCGATGATGGCGCCGACGGTCAGCCTGGTCGGGACGACGGCGTTGACCGAGAGGTTGAACGCCTGCCGGGCCGCGAGCGCGATGTTGTTTGCGTAGGCTTCCTCATCGATAGCGAGCAGGTCCGGCGTGAAGATGGTCTCCCGATAGTATGCGGCCTGCAGGATGAGGCCGACGTCCATCGGCTTGACGCCGAGTTTCACGAGAGCGTCGGCAACCTTCTTGTTGATGACCTCGCCCTTCTTCACGACCGTCTTCGTCTCGCGGATCTTGACCTTTCCACCCTCGATGGCTGCGGGAATGCCCACCTGCTGGAGTTCGCCCACGATCGGGCCGGGCTTGAAGCTGGTCGGGCCCTTCGGGATGACGATGTCTTCCGGCGCAGTCTCGCCGGGCTTCGCCGCCATCTTCGTCTTGGTCTGTTCAAGCAGCTTGAAGAGCTTGAACGGGTTCTCGTTCGTAAAGATCAGGGCGCTCTGGCCTTCGGCGTGGTCGTTGAGGGCCGCGACGCTACCGCCGAGCTCGTTTAAGGCGTGCTCGATCAGCGTGTTGCGGGCCATCTTCACCCTCGCCGTGCCGCGGAGGTTCCGCCGGATATGCTGGACCTGCGAGGCGGGAATGCCGTACATGTCCACAACGCCGACGAGCGTATGCTCCTCGATGCCGCGCTTGATCTCTTCTACTTCTTCCTTCTTCCACCGGGGCAGGTGGTGCGTATAGAGTGCCATCAGATTACCCTCACTGCCGGCCCCATGGTCGTCTTCACGTAAACCGAGTGGATGTTCATCGCCCCGTTCTCCAGAACGGACTCAACCCTCCGGAGAACTGTGTCGACGTTCTCGGCGATCTGCTCTGGCTCCATCCCGGAAGTTCCGACCTTGGTGTGGAAAACTTTCTTGTCCTTCGTCCGGATCTTCACGGAGCTCCTCAGACGCTGAACGACGGGCCGAATATCCATTCCCTGGGGAACCGGCATCGGCATCCGCCCGCGCGGACCGAGCCTGACACCGAGATAACGGCCGACGAGAGGCATCATTGCCGTCTCGGCAAGGAAGAACCGGTACTCTTCCGCCACCTTACGCGCTTCCCGGGGTTCTCCCCCGAGCCGCTCGATCTCCTCAGGTCCGATAATAAGGTCCACATTCACCTCTTTTGCCTGGGTGACAATGTCGCCCTTCCCGAGAACGGCGATCTTGACGTTGTCAAAACCGTTCGGGAGATGAATCGTTTCATCGATACGATTCTTGGGCTGGGACATATCGATATTCCTGAGGTTGACGGTGAGATCCACGCTCTCCTTGAACTTCCGTTCCGGAGCCTTCTCCAGCGCCGCCTTCACGGCTTCCTGTATACTGGTTTTATCAACCATCCTTTGCCTCCATAGTACACGACCTCACGATCTTCTATGGTTGTCTGACATCTATGCGACGAGTACGCCGTCGTACTCCCCGTCATTGATGGCCTGGATCATCTCGCGGGGTTTCTTCCCCTCGATGGTGACGCCGACGCTCATGCACGTTCCAACGACCTCTTTGACCGCGGACTTCAGATCGTACGAGAGCATGCCATCAAATTTCATACGGGCAATACGGACAGCGGCCTCCAACGGCAGATCTCCTGCCACCAAAGCACCCGGCTCCGCCGAGCCCTTCTCGATACCGGCCTCTTTCATGACGAGCGCCGTCGTGGGTGGAATACCCACCTCAATCGTGAAGGTCTTCTTATCGTCGACCGTGACCGTCACCGGCACCTGCATGCCGTTGAATTCGGCTGTTTTTTTGTTGATGTCGTCGACGACAGCCTTCACATTGATACCGAGAGGGCCGAGCGCAGGCCCGAGAGGCGGCCCTGCTGTTGCCTTGCCGCCGGGTACCAATACCTCGACCGTTTCTGCCATACAAGTTCACCAGCTTATTATTCCTCAGGGGAATAGTTGCCTGGGTTATCTAAGGTCAACGTAAGAGAATTTAAAGTATGGTACCCGGGCGGCACCCGGGCCCCGCACGGACGGACGCGCCCGGGCGGTGGAAACCATCACCGCCGGCAGTGCAACGACCCGTGCCCGGGCAAAAAAGAAGGAGGAGAACTATTCTTCAGGTGGCGTCTTCCGACCGCTCCACGACGCGGACGGAGTCGCCGCGGACCGTGATCGGGATGGGGACCATACTCTCGTACAATTCGACCGTGATCTCTTCCTTTCCTGAATCGATACGCTTGACGACCGCCTTCTCGCCCTTGAACGGGCCGGCGATGATCTCGACGATGGTGCCCTCGGTGATGCCGCTGACCACCGGTTTCGGCACCAGGAAGTGCTCCACCTCGGAGAGCGCGGTCGAACCCTGCACCACCGCGCGCGCATGGGGGATCAACTCCACCAGCTGCTCTATCCGGGCAATGGAGTCGGGACTCTCCACGAGGACGTAGCCCTTCAGTTCCTCGGGAACCATGACGGCCATCACGTGGATGTCTTTCTGCTCCCTCGTCACCTTCTCGATATTGTCGGCAACCGTCCGCTCCTGCTTCGCGGTCGTCTTGATCGCGTACACTCTGTTTGCGCTCTCAGCCATATCCATCATTTGGGCAATACCAGAAGGATCTCGTATATGATAAAGCCGACAAGGCCGATGAGCATGATCCCGGCCGCCGCCACGATGGCGATCTTGGAGAACTCGTCGCGGGTCGGCGTCCGTGCCAGTTTCAGCACGCGCCAGTACTTCTTGAAGAGCTCCTCCCCGATCTTGAACGACTTTACTTCCACCAACGTCTCTTTATAATCCATCATACCGGCTCACTTCAGGAAGTCGATCTCAAACTGTTTCATCATGCGTGGCATACTCTTCTCAGTTCTCCCATATATTTGTGGTGACCGGACGCCGGTGACCACGAGCAGCGTGCGCATCTTGCCCTGCATATCGGGGTCGACCTGTGCTCCCCAGATGATGCGGGCATCGGGATCGATGCGGTCGTAGACCTCCTGGATGACGCCTTCGGCCTCGGACATCGTCATATCGGGTCCGCCGACCACGTTGACGAGTGCTGCGGTCGCGCCGGATATGTCGACATCGAGCAGCGGGGAGCGCAGCGCCTTCTTGACCGAGTCGGCGGCTTTGTCCTCACTGTCGCTCTCGCCCATCCCGATCATCGCGACGCCTCCCCGTTCCATGACGGTCCGGACATCGGCGAAGTCGAGGTTCACGAGCCCGGGCATCGTGATCAGCTCGGTGATGCCCTTGACCGCCCGCATCAGCACCTCGTCCGAGACCTTGAACGCGGCGTGGAGCGGAAGGCGGGGCACGACCTCGAGCAGACGGTCGTTGGGGACGACGATGACGGTATCCGCCACCTCGCGGAGCCTCTCAAGGCCGGCCTCGGCGTTCTGCCCCCTGATAGCGCCTTCGGCCGTGAACGGCAGGGTGACCACGGCGATGGTCAGGGCGCCCTCTTCCCGTGCGGACTTCGCGACCACGGGTGCGGAGCCGGTACCGGTGCCGCCCCCGAGCCCGGTGGTGATGAAGACCATATCGCACCCCTCGACGGCCCGCTTGATGTCGTCCTCGTTCTCGAGGGCCGCCTCCTCGCCAACCTGGGGGATCGAGCCTGCACCAAGGCCGCGGGTCCTCTGTCTTCCGATGAGAATTCGGGTCTCGGCCTGTGTCCGGATAAGGTGCTGGGCATCGGTGTTGAGAGCGATCAGCCGCGCCCCGTTGATGCCTTCCTCCGCCATCCGGGTGACCGTATTCGAACCGCCGCCTCCGCACCCGACGACTGCGATCTCAGTACGGAGCTCCATGAGGACATCCTCAAGGTCCTTGTCGACCTCCGTGGGCTCAGCAAAGCGCTGTTCCTCGCGTGCCCGTGAAAGTGCCTCTTCTACGATGGATTTCATATGTAACTCTCCAATCCCGGGATATGTATCCGCTTTACGCTGGCTGTCTGCACTGCATCGGGTGTGATCCTCCGTCCCTCGATCTCAACCGCTTTCCCACCGGCAAGCATGGCGAAGAGCGGCCCCTTCGGAACCCCATGTTTGCGCGCCTTCTCGGGGTCGAACCGCACCTTCCGGAGGACGAGGTGATCACCGTCGATAACAGCATTTTCACAGATAAGTAAGAGTTTTACACACAGGGTAGTTATATCACTTGCGAGTCGGGACGACCCGATTTCAAAGCAGATAAACATTGGTAAAACTTCTGTGGAATCTTTTGAGAGGTGAGCGACCGGTAATTCATCGAGAGCGTCAATAAACCCGGCTTTATCGTTTTTTACCACCTCTTCTATCAGATCAGGGGTTATCTGCACCACAACAGGGGTTCCCTCTCCTGCAAGATCGTGGACATGAATGCGTGACCCGGGAGCGATCTCTTCGGCGAGCGCCCTGACCGCAAGATAGGTGGCCCACTCGAGGCGCGAGGCCTCCAGGATCTCCGATTCGGAGAGGAGGAGGAGCCCGGCGTCGCCAAGCATCCGCTCGATCCGCCCGACCACATCGATAGAGAGCGATTTTTTGTCGATGTAAGCGGCCACGGCACCGCTCGCCTCCTGCATCGCCCGGAGAAGGCCGGGGTTGACGGCGCCGATCTGCCTGGTCGGCGCGATGTGGCCGAAGGCGCCCCGGGAGGAGAGGGCAATCTCGGTCTGCCGCACGGCGTAGTGGGTTCCGCCGAAGCCGATGAGGTTGATCGCCTCTCCCGGCGCCGCGGAGAGGATGCTCTCCGCCACCACCCTCCCGGCGGCCGGATCGGTCCATTCCGTGGCGGTGGACCCGATCTCGACGAAGAGCGACGGCGTCGAGAGCGCAGTCGGGCCGTGGTGCGTCACCTCGTAGGAGACCCGGTACCCCTCCGGGGCCCGGGCGGCGAGGTTGCCGAGGATTGCATGCATCCATGCAGGGGCTGCCGGCGCGAGCATTCCTGGCTCTCCGCCGAGGTCGGCGGTCTCGTAGTTGCCGGTCACGTGCACGGTCAGGCAGGGCACCGGCTGCACGCTCGCGTGCCGGGAGATGAAGATGATGAGGTCGGCATCGACCTCCCGGTCGATCCGGTCCTGGTGGATCAGCCTTCCTGCGACCTCGTGGAACGCCAGCTCGTGACCGTCCGCAAGCGGCCACCGACCGCCTGCCGCAAGCAGGGTTCGGAGGTTATCCCGGATGTTTACTCCCGCAACGTCCATTTTCGAATTGATCAGCGCGATCCGCATCGGGTACACGTGGGTCGGCTGCATGCTAAATGATGATGCTTGACTGACGCGATAGTAAATCCTATCTTCCTGCAAACAGACCATGTGAGTACTATGGACGAAGATAAGATACGGGAAGCATTCGAGGCATACGGCATAACAGACGAGATCACCTGCCCTCAGGCATTCGAGATATCGGAGAAGTACAGCATCCCGAAGATGGATATCGCCCGGTATTGCAACCAGCGCGAGCCAAGAATTAAGATCCGGAACTGCCAGCTGGGCTGTTTCAGATGAGCCTCTTTCTTGAGGTCGTATCCGTCGGCGAGGCCGTGGAGACGGTGCGGAGGATCGCGCCCCTGCCCGGGTGTGAGGAAGTCCCGCTCGAAGACGCGCTCCAGCGGGTCCTCGCGAGGGACGTCCGCGCCGATATCGACATACCCGGGTTCGACCGGTCGACGGTCGACGGCTACGCGGTCGCCGCGGCCGAGACCACCGGGGCCTCCGAGGCCATCCCGGCGATGCTCCAGTGCCGTGGCCGGGTCGGGATGGGAAGCGCGGACGCGGGAACGGTCTCCCGGGGATCGTGCCTGTACGTCCCCACCGGCGGCGCTCTCCCCGGGGGCGCGGACGCCGTGGTGATGATCGAGCACACCGAGCAGATCGGGGACGACGTCCTGATTCATCGTCCGGTGGCACCCGGCGAGAACGTGGTCTTCCGGGGCGAGGACTTCGGGGCAGGGAAGGTGATCCTTGAACGGGGACGTGTGCTTTCGCCCCGGGAGATCGGCGTTGCCGCGGCTGTCGGCGCCGACCGGGTCAGTGTGGCGAAGATGCCGAAGATCGGGATCGTATCCACGGGGAACGAACTCGTTCCCGTCGTCGAGACACCCGGGCCGGGCGGGGTGCGGGACGCGAACTCCTACCTCGCCGGCGCCTTCGTGACGGAGCGGGGCTGCCACCCGGTCTACTTCGGGATCGTCAGGGACGAACGGGCCGTGCTGAAGCGGGCGATCGCTTCGGCGCTTGAAAGGTGCGACGCGGTGCTGGTCTCGGGAGGGTCTTCAAAGGACGAGCGGGACAACACCGCAGCGGTCATCGCGGAACTCGGCGAGGTGCTGGTCCACGGGATCGCTCTCGCACCCGGAAAGCCGACCATCATCGGGACGGCACGGGGAAAGCCGGTCATCGGGCTCCCCGGGCACCCGGCCTCGGCCTTCGTCGTGCTCGTCGCCGTCGTCGACCACCTGCTTGCGGCGATGCGGCAGACCGCCGTCTCCCGGCGGACCGTCCGCGCACGGCTGACGCAGAACGTCCCCTCCGCCCGCGGGCGGGAGGACTACGTCCGGGTCAGCACGAACGGCGGTGAAGCCACGCCGGTCTTCGGGAAGTCGGGGCTCCTCAACACCCTGGTGCAGAGCGAGGGGCTGGTGCGGGTCCCGGCGTCGAGCGAGGGGTTCGAGGTCGGCGAGGAGGTCGAGGTGATCCTGTGGTGAAGCGCTACCTCTCGGTCATAACGCTTCGCGAGGCGCTGGCACTCGTGGAGCGATCGTTTCCGGCGGTCCCGGGGGCCATCCGTGTCCCGGTGACCGCCGGGGCGGTGGGGAGGATCACCGCCGAGCCCATATTCGCCCGGTTCTCGGTCCCCGCCATCCACATCTCGGCGATGGACGGGATCGCGGCGAAAAGCGCCGATACCGTCGGCGCGAGCGAGCAGCGCCCGGTGACCCTCCCGGATGCGGCGAGGGTCAATACGGGAAACATCGTCCCGCCCGGCTACGACGCGGTGATCATGATCGAGGACGTCTGGGTCGGGTCGAAGTCCGACGACTTCTCCCGCTCCGCTCCCACGGAACGTCGCGACGGCGAGACCTATACCGTCCGAAAGCCGGTCAGCCCCTGGCAGCATATCCGCCCGGTCGGCGAGGATATCGGCGAGTCGGAGATGATCCTCCCGAGGGGGCACCGGATCCGGCCGCATGACGCAGGAGCGCTCGCGAACTACGGGGTCACGGAGGTTGCGGTCTTAAACGTCCGGGCCGGCCTGATCCCCACCGGGAGCGAACTCGTGCCGGCAGGCGAGATGCCCCCGCCCGGGAAGGTGGTGGAGAGCAACACCCTGATGGCCGCGGCGGTCCTTGCGGAGGCGGGCGTGGAGGCGCACCGTTACCCGATCGTCCCGGACGACTACGGCCTGATCCGGGACGCCGTCCGGCGCGGCGTCGCCGAGAACGATATCGTGCTCGTCTCGGCGGGGTCGTCGGCCGGGACCCGGGACTATACCGCCGATGTCGTCCGGGAACTCGGCGAGGTGCTGGCGCACGGGGTCGCCATCAAACCCGGAAAGCCGGTGATCATCGGCAGGATCGAGGGAAAGCCGGTGGTCGGGCTCCCCGGCTATCCCCTTGCGGCGGCGACGGTGCTCCGCGAGATCGTCATGCCGCTCATCTCCCGCTACGGCATGCCCGTCCGCGAGCCGGAGCGCGTCGCCGCCCGGCTGACCACGAGCCTCCATTCGGATATCGGGACAGACGAGTTCGTCCTCCTCTCGGCAGGGAGGATTGGCGACCACTGGGTCGCGGTTCCCCAGTCACGGGGCGCGGGAGTCCAGATGAGCGCGGTGCGGGCGAACGGCTACATGCAGATCCCTTCACAGAAGGAGGGCGCCGAGGCGGGGGAGATCGTGGATGTCCGGCTCACCGTCCCCCGCGCCGAGGCGGAGGAGGCGGTGCTCGTCACCGGCAGCCACGACCCGGCCCTCGACTACCTGGCCGACCTGGTGCGGCCGCGCGGGGTCGACATCCACTCCACCCATGCCGGAAGCATGGGCGGGGTGATCGCGTTAAAAAAGCAGGAGTGCCACGCCGCCCCGATGCACCTCCTCGCCCCCGACGGCACCTACAACACCCATTACCTGGAGCGCTACATGCCGGGCGCCGATCTCGTCCTCCTCTGCGTGGCGGAGCGCCAGCAGGGGGTCATATCGCGCGACGGGCTCGGGTTTGAGGACCTGCCCGGCCGGACGTTCGTCAACCGGCAGAAGGGGTCGGGGACCAGGATGCTCCTCGATCACCGTCTCGCGGAGCACGGCATCGACCCGGCGTCCATCCCCGGCTACGAGCGCGAGGTGACGACGCACCTTGCGGTGGCCCTTGCCGTCCGGACCGGGGAGGTTGATGCGGGAATGGGGGTCTACAGTGCCGCAAAAGCACTCGATCTCGCGTTCGTCCCGGTGGCGACGGAGCGCTACGAGCTCGCGATGCACCGCTCAATGCTCGACGACCCCCGCATTGCGGCCCTCGTCGAGACCGTCTCCTCGGAGGCGTTCAAGAAGATTCTCCGGGACCTCGGGGGCTACGAGACGGACGAGACAGGCGCGCTACGCGAACTGCGAGGATGACCGCCTCCTCGGGCGTCGCGCAGACAAACACCCCCTCTATCTTCCAGGTCAAAAGACCGAAGACAGGTTTTCCCGTCTTGAGCGCAACGGCAATCTCCGAGAGCGTGCCGTAGCCTCCCCCGACGGCGATCACGGCGTCGACGGAGTTGACCAGGACGACGTTCCTCGCGTGGCCCAGCCCGGTACGGATGACGATATCCAGATACGGGTTCCCCTCCCCGGTGTCAGGGAGGATGCCCACGGTCGTCCCGCCGGCCTCTTTTGCCCCCCTGCAGGCGGCCTCCATCACCCCGCCGAGGCCGCCGCAGCAGACGGTCTCGTGGTTCCCGGCGATGAGGTAGCCGATGGTCTCCGCCGCTTCGTACTCCTCCCCGGAGCAGTCCCCTCTCCCGATGACTGCGATCTGCATGGGGAGGAGTTGGGGGGGTGGGGGATAAAAGGGGTTGGGGCGGGTTGCAGATCTTCGGGGCACCCGGCATGTCTTCGCCATCCTCACTGCATTACCTCACGCGAACTCGCGAAGAACGCGAAAGGAGTTGTCAAGATCTATTTCCCTGACTTCGCGGCCTTCGCGGCTTCGCGTGAAATTTCGCTCGCACTTCGCACCTTTGGTGCTCATGTTCCCGCCTCCCGACCGATCGCGAGTCGAAAACGCTCCGCGTTTTCTCCCGCTCCGCCTGCCCCCGGGGCACGCGTCGCGCACACAAACACTTTGTCCCCCAACAACAAACGGTACACCAGAGTGCTGAATATGAGGGATACGAGGTGAAAGAAGTCACCGGCAGTTATAACCCGCGCGAACTTGAGGCGGGAGTCCAGGACTACTGGAAACGGGAGAACACCTATTCACGCGTCCAGGAGCTGCGAAAGGATGGGAAAGCGTTCTTTTTCGTCGACGGGCCGCCGTACACCACCGGCCACATCCATCTCGGCACCGCCTGGAACAAGATCATAAAAGACGCCATCCTCCGCTACCACCGGATGCGGGGCGCTAATATCATCGAGCGGGCCGGCTACGACATGCACGGCCTCCCCATCGAGGTGAAGGTCGAGCACCAGCTCGGGTTCACCTCCAAGAAGGATATCGAGGACTACGGGATCGCTGCATTCATCGAACAGTGCCGGACGTTTGCCGTGACGCACATGGAGATCATGAGCGACCAGTTCCGGCAGCTCGGCGTCTGGCTCGACTTCGACAACCCCTACCAGACGATCAAAGAGGAGTACATCGAGTCCGCGTGGTGGGCGATCCAGCGGGCGGAAGAGCGCGGCCTCCTCGAGCGCGGGCACCGGGTCGTGAACTGGTGCCCCCGGTGCGAGACGGCGATCGCCGACTCGGAGGTGGAGTACTGGGACGAGACCGATCCTTCCATCTTCGTCAAATTCCCGGTCACCGGGCGCGAGAACGAGTACCTGGTGATCTGGACGACCACGCCGTGGACGCTCCCCGCGAACGTCGCGGTGGCGGTCAACCCCGCGTTCACCTACGCGCGGGTAGCGGCAAAGAAGGACGGCACCGAAGAGATCCTCTGGATCGCAGACGAACTCGTCGAGTCCGTCCTGAAGATGGGCCGCTACCAGGACTACACGGTCCTTGAGAGGGTCGGCGGGAACGACCTCATCGGAACGGAGTACGCTTCACCGCTCGCCGGTCACGTGCCGCGCCAGGCGGAGATCCGGCACCGGGTCGTTGCGGCCGACTACGTCGCGCTCGAGAACACCGGTCTCGTCCACATCGCTCCCGGGCACGGGTGGGACGACTACCTGATCGGCATCCGGGAAGGGCTCGAGGTCTTCTGCCCGGTCGATTCCGGCGGGTGCTTCACCCCGGAAGCCGGGGCGTTTGCGGACATGTATGTCCGGGACGCAAACGATCTCGTCATCGAAGCGCTCGGCGGCTACCTCCTCGCCCGGCGGACGATCACCCACCGCTACGGCCACTGCTGGCGGTGCAAGACCCCCATCATCTACCGCGCGACGGCCCAGTGGTTCCTGAAGGCCACCGAGATCCGCGAACCGATGCTTGCGGAGATCGCGAAGGTGAAGTGGTACCCGGAGTGGGCGGGGAGCGCCCGGTTCCACGACTTCGTCAGGGATTCCCGCGACTGGTGCATCTCCCGACAGCGCTACTGGGGCATCCCCATCCCCATCTGGCAGTGCGAGCGGTGCGGTGAGCACACCGTCATCGGCACCGTCGCCGAGCTCGAGGAGCGGTCCGGAACGAAGGTCGCCGATCCGCACCGCCCCTATGTGGACGAGATCGTCATCCCGTGCCCCTGCGGGGGGGAGATGCGCCGGGTCGCCGACATCTTCGACGTCTGGTTCGACTCGGCGGTCGCGTCCTGGGCGACCCTCGGGTTCCCCAGGGAGCGCGAAGCCTTCGACCGCTACTGGCCGGCGGACTTCATCACCGAGGGGCAGGACCAGACCCGGGGCTGGTTCTACTCCCAGCTCGGGGCGAGCACCGTGGCGTTCGGCCGCGCCCCCTACAAGAGTGTCCTGATGCACGGGTTCGCTCTCGACGCCGAAGGGCGCAAGATGAGCAAGAGCTTCGGCAACGTGGTGACGCCTGAGGAGGTGATGAACCAGTTCGGCGTCGACGTTCTGCGGTTCTACGTCCTCTGGGCGAACGCCCCCTGGGACGACCTGAAGTTCAACTGGGACAGCGTCAAGACCATTCACCGGACGCTCAACATCCTCTGGAACGTCTACCGGTTCCCGCTCCCGTACATGGTTCTCGACTCGTTCGAGCCGGCATCAGGGGACGGCGGCCTCTGGGACGGATCGTTCGTCCGGACCCATATCAAGGATATGCCGGAAGAGGACCGCTGGATTGTCTCCCGGATAAACTCGCTCGCCCGGACTACGGCCGGGGACATGCGGGAATACCAGCTCCACAAGGTGACGCGGGCGATCGCCGCCTTCATCCTCGAGGACCTCTCCCGCTGGTACGTGCAGCTCGTCCGGCCGAGGATGTGGCTTGAAGAGGATTCGCCGGAGAAGCGGTACGCCTACGAGACCGTATACTACGTCATGCGCCGCCTGACCGCGCTCCTTGCACCGTTCGCCCCCCATATCGCCGAGGAGATCTACGGCAACCTCCGTCTTACGGGCGACCCGGAGAGCGTCCACATGCTCGACTGGCCGGAGGCGGACGACCTCCTGATCGCGCCCGACCTCGAGAACGCCATGGAGATCGTCCGGTCGTTCGACGACGCGGTCGCCACCGCCCGGCAGGCCGGGAGACGGAAACTCCGCTGGCCGGTCTCCGAGACAGTTGTGGTCACCGGGAGCGACGAGGTGAATACGGCTCTCGAGGACTTAAACGACCTCGCCCTGAACCGGGCGAACTCCCGGACGGTCAGGGTCGTTACCGGAACATGGGACCGGATCCTCTGGCAGGCCGAGCCGGTGATGCGGGCCATCGGCCCGGAGTTCGGGAGAGATGGGCCGAAGGTCAAGGCGCTGATAGAGAACGCGG
Organism: Methanoculleus sp.; assembly: GCA_030156625.1. Lineage (GTDB taxonomy): Archaea > Halobacteriota > Methanomicrobia > Methanomicrobiales > Methanoculleaceae > Methanoculleus. The sequence goes on along the minus strand of JASGMC010000028.1, from coordinate 2,991 downwards.
ACGGCACCGCCCTGAAAGCCGCCATCGAGCGGGATGGGAAGGCCGAACTCGACGGCTACGAGATCGCCGGACGCCACGTCACTTTCACGGAGGCCCTCCCCGGAGGTGTCTTTGCCGCACCCATGAAGGACGCGACGGTCTACGTCGACGTCACCCTCACGCCGGCGCTGGAAGCCGAGGGATACGCACGCGAGGTGATCAGGCGGATCCAGGAGATGCGCCGCCAGCTCGACCTGAACGTCGACGACTTCATCGTCGCGGCCGTGGATGTCGCCGACGAGCGGGTGGCCTCGCTCATCGCAAAAGAGGAGTGGCAGAAGGAGATCGCCGGGGAGGTGCGGGCGGCAGCCCTCACCGTCCGCCGCACCGACGGAGAGAAGCCGGCAGAACCCTTTGCACTCGAGAAGGACTGGGACGTCGAAGGCGTGCAGATGCAGATCGGCATCTCACGCGCCGGTGAGTGACCGGATCAGGGCCTCGCCCTCCTCCGTCGAGAAGAGAGGCGTCTCCTCCGGTTCCCGGATGCAGGTTCGCACGGCCTGCACGGTCTCCCCCGTCAGGGGGCTGTACCCCTCTTTTGTGCAGTCTTCCCGGTAGAGCAGCGTCCCCCGCCGCTGCCAGGCCGGCGTCGCCGCCAGGTTGACACCCCGCTCGAACATCATCTCGTGCATCTCCTCGGACTGCATCCCCCGGAGCGCCGCGGCGGCTTCCCGGGATGTCATCCCCTCCTCAACGAGCGCGTTCTGGCAGTAGGCGTTGATGTGGTTCCGCCACGCCTCGTTCTGCCTCGACTTAAGATACTCGACCGCAAACTCTCCCGCCGCGGGGATGGTCCGGGCATCGAACGCAAGGGGTTCGCGACACCCGAGTTCGATCGTGAGCGCGCTCGCCGCAACCGCGGCGGTCACGGAGTCGAGTTTCTCCACCCGCCCGGAGAACGGCAGCGTCCGGAAATAGAGGCTGATCTCGTCGGAGAAGGTGTAGGCGAACGCGGGAGATAGACCGCTTTCGGTGAGGAGGTAGCGGCAGACTGCCCGCATGTTCGCGCAGAACACGGGATCGAACGGCTTTCTGAGATTGAGCGCACGGGTCAGACGGTGAAAGGCCCGACCGTCGAGCCGGACAAAAACGGGGGGAAATGTGGTGAGGTTCGAGAAGATCTCACGGACTCTGGTATCCATATTCTATCGGCAGGGAGCCCCGGACAGGCCGTACATCGCGGTTAATCTTCTTTTGCCGGCGACCTGAAGATCCCGGGGATGTGGCGGACGATGACGATATCTCCGATACTCTTCACGATGCGGAAGGGGATCTGCATTCCTGCGTAGCCCTTTACCTCCCCAATCTCCGGGTTGAGCTCGCCGACTGCAAGCGAGTCGATCTTTTTCTGGTCCACGTCGAGCACGACGTCGTCAACGCTCCCGATATAGACGGCTCTGTCGGTGTAGACGCGCAGTCCGAACATCTCTGTGATCTGTGTTCTCATCGGTATCCTCTGAAGGTATATTACTATAAATGATAAAAAGATACTCCTTTTCATGGAAGCGTCGCTACAGATCGGAAGGCTGGCCGGAATACCGGTCAAACTGCACTGGAGTTTTCTCCTGGTGATCCCCCTCTTTGCATGGATCATCGGGAGCCAGATCCTGCTCACGACCGAGTTGATCGCGGTTCTCTTCGGTGTTCCTATCGACGTGACGCTGATCACGCAGGGGTCCAACCCCTACATCCTCGGGATCGTCGTCGCGCTCGGCCTCTTCTTCGGCGTCTTCATCCACGAGATGGCCCACTCGCTCATCGCGAAAGCGAGAGGGATCGAGATTCACAGCATCACGCTCCTCATCCTCGGCGGGGTCTCGCAGATGGAGGAGACGATGCCGGACCCGAAGATAGAGCTCCCCATGGCGCTCGCGGGACCGCTCACGAGCCTTGCGGTCGGCGTGATCTCCAGCGCCCTGGTCTACATCTCTGCGGCGTTCGTCCCGGACCCGGGGGTTGCCGGCGTTCTGGTCTTCACCTTCGGCTACCTCGGGCTCCTGAACGTCCTGCTCTTCGGGTTCAACCTTCTCCCGGCGTTCCCCATGGACGGGGGGCGTGTCCTGCGGGCGTGGCTCGCCCGGCGGATGCCGCTCTCCCGGGCGACCCGGATCGCCGCCGACGTCGGGAAAGGGTTCGCCGTCATCTTCGGGATCGTCGGGCTCCTGCTCTTAAACCCCATCCTGATCATCATCGCCTTCTTCATCTACATCGGGGCGAACCAGGAGGCCACCTACCTCCGCTACAACATCCTGCTGCAGGACGTCACCGTGGCGGACGCGATGAGCACCCCGGTCGCCACCGTGGAACCGTCAATGCCGCTCCCTCAGCTGCTGGAGATGATGTACGAGACAAAGCACCTCGGCTTTCCCGTGGTGGACCGGAGATCGCTCGTCGGGATCGTCGCCCTCGCCGATGTCCACAAGATCTCGCCGGCCAACCGGGAGGCGATGCAGGTGCGGGACGTCATGACCCGGACCCCGACCACCCTCCCGCCGTCGGCACCGCTCATCGACGCGCTGAGGATCATAACGGGCCAGGATATCGGGAGGATTCCCGTGGTCGCGGACGGCAACCTGGTCGGGATCGTGACCCGGACGGACGTGCTCCGGGTGATGGAGTTGCGGGAGGAGGAGTAGTCAGGAGGGGGGAGAGCGACTGCCCGTTGGGCAGGAGCTTGAGCACCGCTAGGTGCGAACTGAGCTGGAGCACCGAAGGTGCGATTGGCGACCGGCCAAAGGTGCGATATACTGAACGACGGGGGTTTGAGATGCCCCCCGGCTCCTCGAACTCTCGTTCTTGCGGATAGCTGCTTCCTATCGGAACATCGTTTCTCCCCGTGCACGGATTTCAAGGGGATATCGCCATTGGGGGTGGGGCTGACGGGGAGTGCGATGCTCCGGAGGAGCGGAGCACGAGAAGCCGTTAGGCTTCGAGGTGCGAGCGCAGCGAGCA
>JASGMC010000027.1 GCA_030156625.1 Methanoculleus sp. | reverse complement strand
TCTTTTGAACCGTCAACCTTCGCACCGATTAAATTGCAGCCCTGTGCCCCGCAAGGGGCCCCCGCTGCAAGCCCCCGGTTTTAACCGGGGGTAGTTGACTAGTGTCCCGAAGTCCTGATAGATCCCATCTTTGCCTGGATCGAAGAGAGGGGCGGAGTTCATCTGCAATGCCGGGGTCTCGATCCCACACCCTTTCGCACCGTTGCAGTGCTCGCACATCGTCTGGTAATTATCAATGGAGGAGGGGCCGCCTTTGCACTTCGGGACTATGTGATCCTTCGTAAACATCACTTCTTTTCCATCCTTGAGCCCGTAGAGGTTCAGGCGATACTCATCAGCCTTGCAAAGCCGTTCCAGAGCGAAGTATCGAGCCTCGAGGCCACAACAGATACAGACCGTTCCCGAATGCAGGAAACAGCGCATCCGGTCCGAGGCCATGTTGACCAGGACGCCCCCGAACCGGATACGGTGTCGATTCCCGATTCGCCCCGATACGCCGAGGACAAAGGGCATGACGTAACCGACCGAGTACGTAGAAAGCCGATCTCTCCCACGACGCGGTTTTTTTCTCCAATTACGGGTCATCGCCGCCATCCCCGAATGCCGCGAATCCGATCTCCGCCGTGCCGTAGAGGGCAAGAACCAGCCGATGCAGGATGTCCTGGGCGTCATCAGCCTCAATCTTCCCGGGACAGGTCCGGGTCGGATACGGGCATCTCCTGATGGGAGATCCATCCTCGCAGAGACAGGAGTGGCGAAATATGATGACAAGTACACGGTCATCAATCCTGACTTCCAGGTTCTCAGGCTCATCGAGCCACACGCAGAACTCGCAACAGTCCATGTACTCCGCTCCTACTGCTTCTCAATGGCGAACTCGCCCGTCCGGATCTTTCGCATACGACCGGTGCACGCGCCGTAATGTCCCCGGCCATACGGGTGCCGAAAGTTCCCTGCCCTATAATGGGCAGGGTTCCTGATCACCCCGGAGAGAAAACGCACCAGCATACCGGGATACCCGGGCAGCACCTCGAGCATGTTTGACCGGACTTCAGTTCCCTGTTCTATCGCTGCCATGTCTATGTACCTGCCAGAATTCTGTCAAGAGTCCGGTTGCAGAGCCGGTCGGCGATCTGCACACCGGGTTCCGTCCGTCGGACGTGGCAGAAACGAACTCTTTCGCGGCCGATCTGCTGCACCAGGTCGGCAATAAGCCCGCGAAGCCGCAGATGAGTACGACACGTGCACACGCTCTCGCCGGTGATCTGCCGGATTGCCACCAGGCTGTCACTGTACAGGGCAACATTCTTCCCGGGGTCGTGCTCCACCAGGGAGCGGAGTGCGTGAATGATGCCCCAGTACTCGGCCTCGTTGTTGGTCGCGACGCCTATATAGCCGGAATCCTGCGTCACACGTGAGAACGCGTCAAAAGAGTCGAATCTGACATACGCCCACGCGGAATCGCCCTGGTTGCCTCGGCAAGCCCCGTCGGTATAAACCCGCGAGTACATACGAAACTATTGTTTACCCAGGGAAAATATATAGTTGATCATTCCTCGCCTCGCCATCTCCCGACATACGGGCGCCAGAGATCCGCAGGTACCGCGGCCGCTCATGCCCAAACAGCGCAATCAGGGAATGTTCCGAAAAACAGGGGCCCTGGAACCCACAAAGAGCAGTGCCGGCGGCACACGCAGCGGGACGCCGGGCAGCGGCTGGTTTTATAACGGTGCCATCAAAATAGATAACGGCAGTTATGATGGAAAAAACCCCGGCAAACTTCATGGACGGCGCGACTCCCGCCGCCCTCCTTGCCGCCGTGCGGTCGGAGCGGCCGCTCATACACCACATCACGAACAGCGTCACGATCAACGACTGCGCGAACATCACGATCTGCGCCGGGGCCGCCCCGGTGATGGCCGAGGCTCCCGAAGAGGTCGCCGCGATGGTCGCCGCCGCCGGCGCCCTCGTCCTCAACATCGGAACGCTTTCGCGAGGCCAGGTCGACGCCATGCTCCTCGCTGGCCGCCGGGCGAACGACCTCGGGATCCCGGTCGTCCTCGATCCGGTCGGTGCGGGGGCGACGGAGTTCCGGACCGCGACCGTCCGGCGTCTCCTCGACAACCTCGACATCGCCATCCTGAAGGGGAACGCCGGGGAGATCGGTGTCCTCGCCGGGACCGGCGGGAGCGTCCGGGGCGTGGACTCCGGCGGGGTTGCGGGTGATCCCGTCGAGACGGCGCGGACGTGCGCCCGTCTGACCGGGACCGTCGTTTCGATGACGGGAGCAGTCGACGTCGTCACCGACGGGGGACGGGTCTACCTCGTCAGGAACGGCAACCCGATGATGGACCGCCTCTCCGGGACCGGGTGCATGGCCACCTCGGTCACGGCGGCGTTCGCCGCGGTCGCCGACGACTACGCGGTTGCATCGGCGGCAGCACTCGCGGCGTTCGGCCGGGCAGGGGAGCGTGCCGCGGCCGGGGGCGTCGCCGGGCCCTACACGTTTCGGACGGCGCTCTTCGACGAACTTGCCGGGCTCACCCCCGACGACCTTGCCGGGCACGCACGAATCGAGGAGCGATAATGGGATATGACCTCTATGTGATCACCGACGAGACGATCGGGCGCGGCCTCTCCCATGCGGAGCTTGCCCGCCGGGCCGTCGCCGGCGGTGCGGACGTAGTCCAGCTCCGCGACAAGAGGCTCTCCGGCCGGGACCTCCTCGCCGCGGCCTCCGCCATCCGCGAGGTCACCCTCGATGCGGGAGCGCTCTTCATCGTGAACGACCGCCTGGACGTGGCCCTCGCGGCCGATGCCGACGGCGTCCACCTCGGCGAGAGCGACCTCCCTATCGAACACGCCCGGAGGATCGCTCCACCGGGGTTCATCATCGGGGCCTCGGTCGGGTCCGTGACCGCGGCGGTCCGGGCCGGGATAGAGGGCGCCGACTACGTGGCGCTCAGCCCGACGTTCTCGACCGCATCGAAGGACGACGCAGGGGAGGGCCACGGGCTTGCCATGCTCTCGGCGGTCCGTGCCGCAGTCTCCCTCCCCCTCGTCGCGATCGGCGGCATAACCCCCGATAATGTCGGCGACGTCATCGCCGCGGGGGCGGACGGCGTTGCAGTCATCTCGGCGGTCGTGGGAGAGGACGATGTCACGGCCGCCGCACGGGACCTCCGGAGCCGGATCGCCGCCGCAAAGGCGGGAAAGCGTTAATCCACCCCTCCGGCTCCCGGAGAAGCAGGCGTCCGCTGGTGGAAGGCCACCCGCCACCGGCCGTCGCTCCAGGCATACACGGTCGATACATAGAGTATCTGCCCGCCGAAGGAGACGGTATACGCGAGGACGGCGCTCTCCTCCCCGAGGGGCACGACCTTCGGGTCCGTGATGGTGTATGCCGGCAGTTCGTTGGGGTTTTCTGTGAGGTCCCGGATGATCCCATCCCGGTCCAGGACCGCGAAAGGAGTGACGACGAGGGCTTCCGGCGCGAGGTACTCCCGGTAGAATTCCACGTCCCGGGTGTCGGCAGCCCCCCAGGCCCGTTTCTCGATATCCAGCAGAACGGTCAAGAGTTCTTCCATAAGGAGCGTGTGAACGCACGAGACGATAATAATCGTTTCCCGCGGTCTGCCCGGGTGGCTGGCCGCGGCCACGGAAGACCCCCGCACCGTGCGCCCGGGCGGGCACAGCATTTATCCGTGTCCCGCCCGCAGGGGCGACCGATGGAGACCGACGATATCCGGGAAGAACTCGCCTTTGCCGCCGCGGAGACCGCCCTCGCCGACCGGTTCGGCATACCCGCCGATGCGCTCGTCCCCCTCCTCTTCTCCCTCCGCTACGGGGGCGACTGGAGCTACGCCTCGGAGGGTCTCACCGCCATCTCGGCCGTCACGAAGACCACGGTCTACGACGAAGAGAGCCGGACCGGCTACTCGCTTGAGGAGATCTACCTCTTCGTCGACCCGGTCCTCCTGCACCGGGAGGGGACGGTCCACCGGCTGGAGAAATGCGGCAGCGCACCCGCCCGGCTGCTCGTAAAAAGGCCCTACCGGGTGCGCCTTGCCGCCCGCCACGTGATCAAAATGACCGTCCACCCGCTCGAGAGGACAATCCTGACCGAAGACCCCGGTGCCGTGGAGATGGAATTCTCGGGCTCCACCGCCTACGGGATCGACCACGAGATGGAGCACCTCGCCGGGCGGGAGATCCGCGGGGAGGGACTCCGGGCCTTCCGGTGGGGGTGAGGGGGCCTGTGCAGCCGGGAGAATAGGACACCATACAACGCTCTCGTGAGATCACACACCCCTAAAAGAGAAGATGTGTTGTGGGGGGTCCGGCCCCGAACCCGCCCCTTACACCTTCCGAAACAGGTTCTTCTCCGCACCGCACCGGGAGCATGCCCAGGTGTCGGGCAGGTCTCCAAACTCTGTGCGGGCCTCGATACCCTGGCCGGGCTCACCGGCCCTGGGGTTGTAGACGTAGCCGCAGAGTCCGCACCGGTATGAATCCATCATCTCCTTCACCTCACCGCCCCGACCGGCCGCCAGGTCGACAGGGGCACGGCACCCATGTACCCCGGGGGCGATAAGTACTCCGGTCAGGAACTCGGGGGATGAAGTTTTCTGCCGGCAAGCCCATCGGGGACGAACGACACCGATGCGGCGGACGTCCGGCAGATCCGTTCTCCCGGAACGAATCGCTCTTCGAGGCGGGGGACATGGGGCCTTCCGGCTCAGGCGAGGGAGAGCGATACGCTAACCGGCGCGAATCACCAGGAGAAAAGACCGGATCCGGTCAGGAACAGCTCTCCCCTTACACCTTCTTAAACCGGCTCTTCGCCGCACCGCACCGGGGGCATTTCCAGGTCTCGGGCAGGTCCTCAAACGCAGTTCCGGGCTTGACGCCGTGGTCGGTGTCGCCGATTGCCGGGAAGTAGACGTAGCCGCAGAGGCTGCATCGGTATGAATCCATGACTTCTTCACCTCTCCGCCCCGACCGGCCGCGAGGGCGGCAGGGCATACGTTTCCTGTACTCCCGCGTGAGGATAAGCACTCCGGTCACGACACCGGGAAGAGAAGTTCCTTCCCCGTGCAGCCGTCGAGGACGATCGAGCGTTCCCCGCGCTCCGAGGCGAACCGGATCAGGTAGACGGGGTAGTAGATCGTATCGAACCCGACGATCTCCGCCGTCGGCTCAAGCCCCTTCAGGATGGTCCGGAGAGAGGATTCGGTGACCTTCACCTCGAGAGGCTCCTCCCGGAGCGGCTCCATCGGGAGGTCCGTTCCCCGCCGGAGGGCGGAGAACGCCGGAACCTCGTCTGCAAGCAGGGGCACGTAGACCTTCGTGTCACCCACCGTCTTCATCTCCGTGATGAGTTTCGCCTCCGCAAGGCTCTTTATCGCCTTCTTCACCACGGCGGGCGGAAGGCGGGTATCGGCCTCGATCTCGGTCAGTGTCGAGCCGCCGTTCGCGAGCCCGGCAACGATCTTCACCGCGGCCTCATCGAGTCCCAGGAGCTCCGAAAACCCCGGCCTGACCTTCAGCCCGCGATCCACCTCGACGATGCAGCCGGTAAGCGCGTCAATGACGAACGACGCCGTCTTCGTCGCCTTCCGGAGAAGTCCGCCGATGTAGCGGATATCCACCCGGTGCAACGGCCGGTAGACCCGCTCTCCCGAGACGATCCACTCTTCGGGCTCAAGGATCCGGAACCGGCGTTTTCGTTTGGCCTTGGCGATGTCGAGCGCCTCCTCGCGGAGCAGTACCGGGACCACCGCATTCGCGGCATCCGCGGCATCCGTAGCGGCGGGCGGCACCGCCGGCTCTTCCCGGGGGCTGCCGCCGCATGGTTCTTCCCGGGGCGGTTCGGCCGGCCTGACCGGGTCTGCGGGCACGAGTTTGGGCGTCAGCCCCCGGTGCTCGCAGAGCCGGGCCCCAAAGCGCATCTTCGTCATCTCCCCTGAGAGTTTGCCCATCACGAAGAACTCCCCGGGCTCGAGCTCCGCGAGCTCTCCGGCCTCTTTCCGGGACGAAAAGAAGAGGGTGACCGCTTTTAAGTCGTTCTCGATCGAGAGCTTCCCGAGGATCTGGCTGTTGCACTGCGAGAGAACGTTCTTCGTCACGAGCGACGGGCGCTGGGTCGCGACTAAGAGGCCGAGCCCGCGCTTGCGCCCCCGGCGGGAGATCTCCTCGATCTTCTTGATGGATTCCCCCGACTGGGGAATGAACTTGTCCGCCTCCTCCACGATCAGCAGGAACGGCTGCTTCAACTCGCTCTCAAGGTCGTAGAGGACTTCCGCGAGGTAGGCCACCCGTTCCTGCATATCAGCTTCCGAGACGTCGAAGATCACCGCCGTCCGGGAGCAGATCGCGTTCTGCATCAGTTCCCGGAGGTTCACGTGCCCGATATCCACGTCGCAGTCGTCGCTGGAACCGATCCAGAGGAGGGGGAACCGGTCCCTGAGCGAGGAGTACTCCCCCTCCGTATCGATGAGGCAGAACCCCACCCGCGCCTGCAGGAGCTGCTCGCAGAGAACCGCGATACCCCAGCTCTTCCCGGCACCCGACTGCGCGATGACGCAGGTCCTGCCCGTGACGAGTTCCTGGGCATCGATGGCAACGTCGCGGTCGCCGTCTTTTCCGATAACCAGTTCCATCCGTTCAAAGAGATCACAGGACGGCCGGAGTTTTAACGCTTCCTCTTCTCTCCAGGGAGATTATTTCGGAAAGCCCCGCCCCGTCCTTCAACATCTGTTCCTGCGCAGCGACAGGATGACCCCGAAGGCCGAGAGGACCGCAAAGGCGAGGAAGATCAGCCGCACGCTCATGAGGAACTCCGGGAATATCGCCGGTGTGACGGTCGTCGATCCCATGATGACCGCAAAGACCACGAGGACCGCCCCCATGCTCAGCATCATCCCGAGCGACCGCATCATCGCCACCATCGCCGACGCGCTTCCGAAGAACTGCTTCTCGACGCAGCCCATGATGGCGGTGGTGTTCGGGGACGAAAAAAGCCCGAGTCCCACGCCCAGCAGGACCAGAAGGGCGAGGATCACGGCGATCGGTGTAGTCTCGCCGAGCATGGAGAAGCCCAGGAGCGCCACGGCCGAGAGCCCCATCCCCACCGAGGCGACGTGCCCGGGCTGCATCCGGTCGGCGAGACGGCCCGCCACCGGGGCGACGAAGACCTGGATGATCGGCTGGACCAGGAGCAGGGTGCCCGCGGCGACGGGTTCGTAGCCCCGGATGTACTGGAGGTAGAGGGAGAGGAGGAACCCGACCGCGAACGTGGCGCTGTAGTTGATCAGGGCGGCGCCGTTCGAGGCGGCAAAGACCCGGTTCTTCTCGAGGAGCGAGACCGGGAGGAGAGGGCTCTGCTGCCGGCGCTCCACCCGGAAGAAGGCCGCCCCGAGCAGGAGGGACGCCGCGAGGAGGACCGCGCCGGCCGCCGTGGTCGCCGAAGCCAGGCCCAGGAAGAGGCAGAAGATCAGGGCGGAGGAGAGGACCAGCCCCGCGACGTCGAAGCGCTCGTGCCGCCGCTCGTTCAGGAACGCCGGGAATTTTCCGGCGTAGAAGAGGACCGGGACGGCGAGGAGCGCGGTCACGATGAAGATGCTCCGCCAGCCGAGGAACTGGGTCAGGGCGCCCCCGAGGAACGGCCCGAGCGAGAGCCCGGCGTAGACGGCGGTGGTGTTGAGCCCGATCGCGTAGCCCCGCTCGCCGGGCGGGTAGAGGTGGGTGATCAGGGCCACGCTGTTTGCGTAGATCATGGCGCCGCCCATCCCCTGCACGAAGCGGAAGACGAGGAGAAGGCCTATCGTGGGCGTGAAGATGGTGAGAACGGCCCCGGCGGTGTAGACCACGATCCCGATCATAAAGACGGTGACCTTTCCCCGGGAGTCGCCGAGCCTCCCCGCCGGGAGGAGGAAGATGACCGACGAGAGGAGGTAGGCGCTGGAGATCCAGGCAAGCGTGGCGGCGTCGGCGGAGAACTCGGCCCCGATGGCAGGCAGGGCAAGGTTGATCGCCGAGCCGGTGAACGGGTTCAGGAACGTGGCGATGGTGACCAGTATCAGGATGGACCTGCGCGAATACGATTGAGCGTCTTCCTGCTCCACGGTATCACTCATGCCTCCCGGAACGGCCCGATCCCGTTCCGGGTGTGTGCTACGAGAGTATTTGCGGCGAGCGCAGATAAGGGCACTCCCGCCGTCCGTGCAGTACTTAATGAGAACGGCCCCCCAAGACCCCCGGGAATATGCCCGATTCTTCCCCGGAAACCCGGCAGAAGGTCCGCAACCTCTCGATCCGGCTCATCCTGCTGCTCGGCGCGGCAAGCCTTCTCGGGAGCCTGGTCTCGAACGGCGCCCGGAGCGTCACCGGCCCCTACATCCTCCTCCTCGGGGGAAGTGCGACCGTCGTCGGGCTGGTCGCCGGATCCGGCGAGTTCATAGGATACGCGTTGCGGTCCGCCACCGGCGCCTACGTCGGCCGGAGCCGCCGCTACTGGAAGGTGGCGACGGCCGGCTACGGCCTGCTCGCCGCCATCCCGCTCCTCGCCATCGCCGGCCGGTGGGAGACCGCGGCCGTCCTCATCATCGCCGAACGGATAGGAAAAGCCGTCCGGACACCGGCGCGGGACACGATCCTCTCCCATGCGACGACGACCGTCGGGCGGGGGTGGGGGTTCGGGGTCCACAAGGCGCTCGACCAGGTCGGCGCGGTCATCGGCCCGCTGGTCATGGTCGCCGCCCTGGCCCTCACCGGCGGATACGCCACGGGCTTTCTCCTGCTCGGCATCCCTCTCGCCGGCGTTGCGGTGGTCCTCTTTCTCGCGCAGTCGAAGGTGCCCAGGCCCGGCCGGCTGGAGGCAAACGGGGGGACCAGGGATGTCGCGGACGATCCGCCCGGGATCATGCCGTATGCCGCGTTCATCTTCCTCGGCATGGCGGGGTTCGTCAACTTCCCGCTCATCTCCTTCCACTTAAAAGCCCAGTCGATCATCCCCGACGCCGCCATCCCCCTCTTCTACGCATCCGCGATGGTGGTCTCGGTCGCCGTGGCGCTGCTCGTCGGGCGGGCCTTCGACCGCATCGGCACCCACGTTCTCCTCACCATCCCGGTCCTCAGCACCGTGACGATCCTGCTCGCCTTCTCGCTCAACCCGGGCGTGGCGATCGCGGGATCGCTCGCCTGGGGGGCCGGGATCGGGATCTTCGAGACTGTTCTTCGGGCGTCGATCGCGGAGTCCACGGCGGCGGACCGGAGGGGACGGGTCTACGGCGCCGTGAGCGCGGTCTTCGGGACGGCGTGGTTCGTGGGAAGCGTCGTGATGGGCGTCCTTTACGACGTATCGATCGGGCATATCGTCACCTACGTCGTCATCGTCGAGACCGCGGCGGTGGCAGCCTACCTCTGGATGTACCGCTCCCGCATCGCGGTAAGGCTCCAGGAGGGGATCGGGGATCTCATCCCGTAACGTTGCGGCGCGACACCATCCACGCTTTCAGCGCCCCGCCGATCGCGCCGCCGACGGCACCGAGGATCCCGAAGTAGAGGGCGAGGGCAAAGAGGAGGACGGCGATCCCGAGGCCGATGAGGGGGCCCGCGGGGCCGAGGAACGCCGTCCCCCCGACGACGGCGACGACCGAGAATACCGCGGCGACGAAGAGCCCGTCCAGGAGCCCGCCGAGAGCGCCCCTGACCGCCCCCGGAGGCCCGAGGTAGCCGGCGACGATCCCACCGGCGATCGGGCCCGCCACGGGAAAGAACGGGCTGATGAAGAGCATGAAGATGAATCCCACAAGCGTGGAGAGCCGGTATGAGCCCCTGCCTTCCGCCAATGCCGCCTCCGGGCTGAGAAGAGCCGGGGGGGATCGCCCGCCCCGGTGTTCCTGCGATTACCGCCGAAGCGCTCCGGCGATGGCGCCGCCGATCAGGGAGAGAAGCCCCTGGTAGACGAACGCTACCACGATGATGACGAGCGACGTCCCGAGACCCGCGATGAACCCGAACGCCCCGAGGAGAAGCGTGCCGCCGACGAGAAGCAGCACCGCGATGACGATGGCACCGAGGATGCCGGCAAGCAGCCCGGCCTTTGCGCCGTTTCCTATTCCGCCCCGGACCATCCAGCCGGCGACGAACCCGCCCACCAGCGGTCCGATGACCGGCAGCAGAAAGCCGAGAATGAGCCCCACAAGCCACCCGACGATGACAGCCGTCCAGAAGTTATCCGCCATAACCTTCAATCACCGGCGGGAATTCGGGAACGTAGTATATAAGCGTTGGGGCGGGGAGCCGGTTACGGGCGGATCCGGGTCCCGGCCCGCCCGGCGAGGGCTCGTGAGGCCTCTTCGAGCGACGCGATGGTTGCCCGCTCTCCGCCGGCATCGAGGAACCCGACGGCCGCCTCGATCTTCGGTCCCATGGTCCCGGGCGGGAACTGCCCCGCCGCGAGGTGCTCCCGTGCCTCGAGGACCGTCATCTCGCTGATCTCCTGCTGCCCCGGCCGCCCGTAGTTTAAGGCCACACGCTCGACGTCTGTCAGGATCAGCAGGTCGCCGGCGCCGACGAGCCGGGCGAGAAGGGCCGCGGTGTAGTCTTTGTCCACCACCGCCTCGACGCCGCGGAGGACGCCGTCATCGTCCGCGACGACCGGGACGCCGCCGCCGCCCGCGGCGATCACGACCGCCCCGGCCGAAAAGAGCCGGACTATCGCCAGCCCCTCCACGAGAGCGACCGGGTGCGGCGAGGGGACCACCCGCCGGTAGCCCTGCCCCGGGATCTGCACCATCCGCCATCCCTTCTCGTTCTCGAGCCTCTTTGCCTGCATCGCCGTATAAAACGGGCCGATTGGCTTTTCCGGATTTTTAAACGCCGGATCGTCGCCGTCCACCAGGGCCTGGGTGAGCACCGTCGCGACCGGACAGTCGAGCCCGACCGCCCCGAGCGCCTCCTGCATCGACTGCTGGAGCATGTAGCCGATCATCCCCTGGCTCTCCGCCCCGCAGACGTCGAGCGGCATCGGCGGGAGGGTGTCCTTCGCGAGCTCGTTTTTGAGGAGGATATCACCCACCTGGGGACCGTTCCCGTGGGTGACGGCGACGGCGTAGCCGTCGCTCGCTATCTCTGCGATATGCCGCGAGGCTCTCCTGACGTTTGCGAGCTGCTCTTCGGCCGTCCCCGACTCCCGGTGCTGCAGGATGGCGTTCCCGCCGAGCGCGATCACCACGGACTTTTCCGGCATCCCGTCACCCCCGCTCCAGCGTGCAGGTCATGCAGTGGGGGCCGCCGTAGCCCCCCGTCAGGTTCTCGAGGTGGAGCGGACATACCTCGATGCCGTGCCGGGAGAACTCCGTCTTGTGCGGGAAAAACCGTCCCTCGTCCTTTATCCGGCGATAATCCTCCTCCGCATGGCGTAATAGCCTCCCGTAGCGCTGCGGGTCGCGTGCAGCCTTCCGCTCCAGATTGAGGAGGACCGTCTGCATCACCCGTTCCCCCTCCACCGCAAGGATGGTTCCGTCCCGGACGCAGAGGACGTTTGCGGCGTAGGAGAGCTGCTCCAGGATCGAGAGATCGATCACGGAGAACCCCTTCGACCGGATGTAGTCGTAGAGGGTCGCGGTCTCGCCCGACGGTTCGTAGCCGCCGTCCGTCCGGCAATAGACGTCGAGGCGCGCCCTCCGGAGGAGAACCCCCGAACCGATCACCACCCCGCTCCCTGCGACGTTGAAGTAGGTGTCGAGGTGCATATCGACCATCGGGTCGGGCCGGTCGCCCGGGATGAGCGGGTGGCCCGGCTGGCGGACCACGCCGATCTCGTCGAACCCCGGGGCGCAGCCGAGGAACCGGCATACCCCGGCACGGTTCGTCCGGTCCCCGGTGCCGACGAGAGCGAACTCGCCCATCGGCATGAAGTCGCCGCCCTCGAAGGTCCCCGGTTCCTGCACCGTCCCGGCGATGGGGATGCCGAGGATATCCCAGAGGAACCGGGTGATCTCGGGCTCCCGGGCCCGCTGCCGCTTTGCCGGGCGCGCGACGACGAGGCCGCAGTCGGTCACCGCCTGCTGGTCGCGCATGAAGTAGAGGTTTGCGAGCGGCTCCTGCCCCATGATCCGGACGTCCACCCCACGGCGGGGGTGTCCCCTCCCGACCTCGAGGACCGGGTTCAAGAGGAGGAGGGTGAAGAAGTGCAGCGAGTCCAGGGCGTCGGCGTTCTGCTCCATGCTCCGGCGGGCCTCCGCCACCTCTCTTCTCCCGCCCCGGATGGTGACGGTCTCGTGCGCCCAATCGACAAGCCGCCGGCGCACCGCCGGGTTGCGGTCGGCGGCATCGAGGACCGTCTCCTTGAGGTGCAGGACCCGGACCCCGAACTCCTCGCGGAGGGTCCTGACAAGGGCGTCGTGCTCCCGGCGGGCCTCGTAGCGGCTGAACGCCCGCTCGTAGAGCGCGGCGTAGGGGTCCAGCAGCCCGAAGAACATCTCGATCCCCGGCCGGTGGACGGCCACCCTCCGGAGCCGCTCCCACTCCGCCCGCACTCCCGCTGCCATCCCGTTCACCTCCCCTGCCGGAGAGCGGCGAAGAAGTACGCGATCATCACCCCGACGGCCGTCGCTATCGCGAGCACCCAGTTCACCCGCCCGCCGACGATGAAACTGATCCCGGCAAAGACGGCAAACGCCAGCAGGCCATAGAGGAGGAGTTTTGCGTATCGATGCATCTATGGGACTCCCTCGCCCGGAGAACGGATAAACCTGTCGCGGGCAGGGTACAGGCGTCCCGGGGGAGGGACATTCCTTAATTCCTGATTAGGCGGCGTATCGCCTCCGGAAGCCTGCCGGGGGCGGCTGCCCCCGCTGCCCGGAGAGCGAAACCGCAATAATTAATATTCGAGGCAACAACCGACACTCAGGAAAAATCATCTACCCGCCATGAGGAGGTGCTCACATGAGGATCAGACGCTACAAATCTCCTATCTCGACGACCCCGAAACCATTCAGGATAGTGCGGCGACTGCAGTGCAACCCGACCTACACTCCGCTCAGGACCGGCCCGCTGGTGAACGCCGCCGTGCTCGCGGCCCTCTCGGCGACATCTTCCATGTCGGGGCTGACCCTCGGGGTCTGCATGCGCCTCGTGGGGCTGTAACCGTCAACAACATCTTTTTTCCGGGACCCGTCACAACCCGATGACGTCCATCGCCCAGAGCCCGAACCGGACCATCCCCACCCGCAGCACCCCGAGGAGGTTGTTCCCCTCGATCGTGGCCGTGCCGTTCCGCATCGCCGCCCGGAACGTGTCGAACGGCCTCTCAGAGACCATGACCTCCTCCACCGTCGCGGAATCGGTGGTCACCGTGACGATCGGGTCCGGGCAACCCTTTGCGTCGAACTGGACGATCTTTCTGTCGTGAAACGTGATCCCGATGACCAGCACGCCGTCGGGGGACGTAACGTAGAGGTTGACCATCTCGTCCTCGAACGGCCCGGTCACCCACCCCGGCAGCCGGTCGGCGTACTCGTTGTAGGTCAGGGTATACTCCCGCATCGCAAAGAGGAACTCCACCTGTGCCGGGGTCAGGTCGGCGTTGTCGACCACGAGCCCGCCTGCCGCCGGCACAAGCGCCAGCGCTGCGAGGAGGAGGGCGAGGACCGCCCGGAGGGGCGGGGTCACCGCCGCCCTCCCGCCTGCCCCTCGTGTTCAGGCGCGCCGGTGCCGGGAATGGCGCTCCACGCGGATGGGGTTCCCTGATCGCCTCTATGAGTGAGCAAGCAGCAGCCGCACATGCCGTATCCGAGCATGGATGGGAAGTTCCGGTATTTCAGGATATCTATCAGGGATCGGCCGCGGAAAGGATGCCGGGGTGTATTTATGGCCCGGGCCGGCACCCCGGGATGCGCCGGAGAGAGGGGGCTGGCGATCGTGCGACCCCCCGCGGCACCCCGGGAGGGAAAGGGAGATATGACAGCACCGTGCATGAGGGTTCAAGAGCATGGGAGCGGATGGTAGTCGATGGAAGGGGACGATATCATCGAGGTGCAGGATCTCGAGCACACGTTTGATACCTTCGCGGCGGTGCGCGGCATCAGTTTCACCGTCAAACGGGGCGAGATCTTCTCCTTCCTCGGCCCCAACGGCGCGGGAAAGAGCACCACCATCAACATCCTGACATCGCTCCTCCCCCTCCAGAAGGGTACGGTGCGGGTGGCCGGCTACGACGTCGCGCGGGAACCCGGACGGGTCCGGGAGTCCATCGGCATCGTCTTCCAGGACGACGTGCTCGACCGGGACCTCACCGTCTGGGAGACGATGGAGTTCCACGGTCGGCTCTACTCCATTCCCCGGGACGAACGGCGGCGGCGGATCGACGATCTGCTCAGGGTCGTGGAACTCGGCTCCAAACGTGACGAGCGGACGAAGAACCTCTCCGGGGGCATGAAACGGCGGCTCCAGATCGCCCGGGGGCTGATGACCCGGCCGGAGGTCCTCTTCCTGGACGAACCGACACAGGGACTCGACCCCCAGACACGGATGCGGATGTGGGAGTACATCCGGCAGGTGAACGAGGCCGGGACGACGATATTCCTGACGACCCACTACATGGAGGAGGCCGATATGCTCTCGGACAGGATCAGCATCATCGACGGCGGGAAGATCATCGTCTCCGGCACCCCGGAGGAACTGAAGAACGCCCTCGGCGAGGACGTCGTCTACCTGGAGACCGAAGACAACAGGAGAGCCCGGGAGTCACTCGGGGGGATCGGGGAGATCCGGTCGGTCTCGGAGTCGCCCCGCGGCCTCTCGGTCACGATCTCGGCCGACGGGAGCCACTGCCTCCCGCGGATAGTCGATGCGGTGCGGGGCGCCGGGATCGGGATCTCGAGCGTGAACCTGAAAAAACCGACGATGGACGATGTCTTCGTCCACTACACGGGGAGAGAACTGCGGGATACGGGGGCGTGAATACAGGGTGGCATGGGAGTTTCTCACCGTCTACTGGCGGGAGATGATCCGGTTTGTCCGGTTCAGGACGCAGCTCTTTGCATCCCTCCTGCAGCCAGCGCTCTGGATGGCCTTCTTCGGCGTCGCGATGTCCTCGAACCTCGACCGGTTCGCCTCGGCCATCCCGGCCCCTGCGGGCGTCTTTTCGGTCGATTACCTCACCTTCATGGCCGCCGGGGTGATCGCGATGACCACACTCTTTACGAGCCTCTTCGGGGGAATCAGCCTCCTCTTCGACAAAAACTGGGGGCTGATGCGGGAGATGCTCGCGAGCCCCATGCCCCGGACCCACATCATGCTGGGGGTCAGCCTCTCGGGGATGACGAAGTCGTTTATCCAGGTGGCGATCATCATGGCGTTCGGGCTCCTCATGGGGGTGCGGTTCTTCCCCGGGTTTTCGGCCGCCCGGATCGTCCTCTCGATCCTCGGGATATTCGCGTTCGTCGGAGTCTTCTCGCTCGGGTTCCTCCTCTTCTCTTCCACCATCTCGATGCGCCTCGAGAGCCCGGAGGGCCTGCAGGGAATCATCACGCTCCTCACCCTGCCGCTCTTCTTCGTCTCGAACGCCCTCTACCCGATCCAGGCGTTCCCGCCGATCCTGCAGGCCCTCTCGATCTACAACCCGCTCACCCACCTGGTCAGCGGGGTCCGCTACTTCGCCCTCGGGAGCGACTTCTTCGCCGTCGGTGCCCGCTACACCTCCACCACGGCCGACGTCCTCGTATCGTTCGCCTACCTCGTGGCCTTTGCGTCGGTGATGTACGTGCTCGCCCGCCGGACGTTTCAGAAGGCGGTAGTTACATGAAGGACAACCGGAAGATGGGTGACCATGCAGGAAACCGTATATGCAGCGCTGGCCTTCGCCGTCCTCCCGGGATGCACCGGGGTGCCGGGCCTCGAGGCGACGGAGGAGTTCAACCGGACGGTCACGGTGGAGCCCGGGAGCGCCCTCACCGCGATCCACCGTGGACGTCCGGGAGGGGGAGACCGTCGCCGTCAGTGCGGTCAAACGGTCAGTCTACGGCCGGGGCGAACACGATAAGGTCCGGATAGAGGTGACGGAGGGCGATCCCCTCAGGATTGAGACGGTGCATACCGGGTTCAACCCCCGGGTGAGCGTGGAATACACGATACACCTGCCGCTCACCGCTGTCCTCCGACGTGTCGAGAACTCGAACGGCCCTATCGAACTCTCCGGGGTGCGGGTGAACGGAACGGAGCTCCGGACGTCGAACGGTCCCGTGCGGGTTGACGGCGCTCCCGGCGGGGATCTCGCGGCGGCCTCCTCGAACGGCGGGATCGAGGTGCGGGGCGCCGAAGGATACGTCACCGCAAGGACCAGCAACGCTCCCATCACGCTCCGGCTCGCGGAGGAACTCGACGCCCGGATCGTCGCGATCACCTCGAACGGCAGGATGCAACATTTTATCCGTCCGGGATCAACTCAACGTTCGAACAGTCATGAGCCGTCAACGCCTCCTGTTCCGCACCGTTGCAGGGGTGACCCGTGTGCCCCACTGGCCGCAGTCCGGCAGGCCTTCAGCATGGTGGGGCTCTCGCCCGGACGGATCTTCCCGGTGCAGGTAAAAATCGCAACCGCAGGTCCTCTTATGAACGTCGGAAACCCCCTCGCCATGTCCTTCTCCGGCACCCGGAACCGGACCGCGCTCATCGCCGGACTGACCGTGCTGACCCTCGGCGGGAACCTGCTCGGCCTGGTCCTCGGCGCCCCGGAAGGTCTCCTCCCCCTCCCCGCCCTCCCGCTCAGCATCCCGATCATCCTCGCAAGTTACTGGTATCCGCGGCGCGGCATCATCTTCTCCGTGTGCCTCGCGGCCGTCTATGCCGTCACGGTCTTCCTTCTCTCCCCGTCCGCTCCGCTGTTCGCTCTCACCATCCTCCCCCGCGCGGTCTTCCTCGTCCTCGTCGGAGGCGTGGTCGCGCTCCTCTCGACGAGGCTCCGGGACTCCGGGCAGCAGATGAACCAGAACATCGAGTTCCTGCCCGATGCGACCTGTGCCATCGACCGCGAGGGGAGGTCATCGCCTGGAACCGCGCGATCGAAGAGATGACCGGGGTGCAGAAGGATGCCATGCTCGGCCGGGGCGACTACGAGTACGCCGTACCCTTCTACGACGAGCGACGGCCGCTGCTTGCAGACCGGATCTTCCAGGGCGACCCCGAGGCCGGGTACCCGTCGGTCAGGAGAGTGGGGGACGCCCTCATCTCGGAGATTTATACCCCGCATCTCAGGAGCGGGCGTGGAGCGCACATCATGTTCGCAGCGACCGCGCTTCTCGACCGGAACGGAAGGGTCACCGGAGCCATCGAGTCCATCCGGGACGTCACCGACGAGGTCACGATGGAAGCTGCGCTTCAGAACGCCAGCCGCCAGCTCAACACCCTCTCGGGAATCCTGCGCACCGATCTCTCGAACCGGCTTGCGGTCCTGTACGGGCACCTCTCGTCAGGCGTGACGAAGTTCGACGATCCCGAGGTCCTTTCCTTCATCGACGACCTCCAGGAGGCTGCAAACGGTATCCGGCGGCAGATCGAGTCTCCCACGAGTTCCGCGACATCGGGACATCGCCGCCGGCATGGATCCCCGTGCAGGAGACCGTCAGGAACGCGGCCGCGGGACTCTCCTTCGGACCCGTCTCTCTCCAGGCATGGACGGAGCGGCTCGAGGTCTTCGCCGACCCCCCATCTCGCGACGGTCGTTACCCACCTCTTCGAGAACGCCCTCTCTCCGGCAACAGGGGCGACCCGGATCGTCGTCACCTACCAGCTGCGCCCGGAGGGCTGTGCGATCATCGTCGAGGACGACGGGACCGGCATCCCCGACGAGGAGAAGGAGAGGCTCTTCGTCCAGAATGCGGAGGGGTACGGGCACGGCCTCCTCCTTGCCCACGAGATACTCGCGATTACCGGGATCGCGATCCGCGAGACCGGAACATACGGAACAGGTGCGAGGTTCGAGCTCCTCGTGCCGTCCGAAGGATGCAGGGTTGTATGAGACGGACGGGACGACGGCTGCCGTTCTTCGGGAGAGCCGGGTTGTGAGCACCCGGCACAATTCTTATCCTCCGGAGAGAGTACCAAAAGAGGGAGCTGAGCACGATGGCAGACGTTTATTTCGCGAACCTCAGGGCAAGAAGCCACCGCGAGAGCAAAGTCGAGAAGATCCGCCGTCTCTTTGACGCGGCAGGGTTTGCGGAGGTGGTCCGGCCCGACGACCTCACCGCCGTCAAACTGCACGTAGGGGAGCGGGGGTGCGACACCTACGTCCACCCGGTCTTTGCCCGGCAGGTGGTCGATAAGGTGAAGGAGCGGGGGGCGCACCCGTTCGTCACGGATACCGCCACCCTTTACGCGGGGAGCAGGGCCGACGCCGTCAGGCATACCGTCACCGCCATCGAGCACGGGTTCGACTACGCCGTGGTCGGCGCCCCGGTGATCGTCGCGGACGGCCTCAAAGGCGGCTACTGGAGGGAGGCCGCGATCGATGCCGGACATTTCGGAAGCGTCCGGATTGCCGGGAGCATCCTCGACGCCGACAGCATGATCGTCCTCTCGCACGTCAAAGGCCACGACCTCGCCGGGTTCGGCGGGGCGATCAAGAACCTGGCGATGGGCTGCGCCCCGCCGTCGGGGAAGGCGGAGCAGCACGCAGGCCGGCCGTTCGTGGAGGTCGAGCGGTGCGGGGGGTGCGGGAAGTGCACCACGGTCTGCCCGCAGGCGGCGATGACCCTCGCCGACGGGCGGGCGAAACTCAACCCGGAGCACTGCGTCGGGTGCGGCGACTGCATGCGCTCCTGCCCGACGGGCGCGATCGAGTTCGACTGGACGACGGAGATCCGGCCGTTCATTGAGAGGCTCTGCGAGTACGCCCTCGGTGCCGTCCGCGGCAAGCCCGGGAGGGTGGGCTACATCAACTTCCTCCTCAACATCACCCCCGACTGCGACTGCGTCCCCTGGAGCGACGCGGCGATCGTCCCCGACATCGGGATCCTCGCCTCCACCGACCCGGTCGCGATCGACCACGCGAGCCTCGATCTCATCAACAGCGAGCAGGGGGTCGCCCGGACACTGCTTATGGAGAACCTGGCTCCCGGCGAGGACAAGTTTAAGGGGGTCTGGAACTACACGGACGGCGAATACCAGATCGCCTACGCTGCCGGGATCGGGCTAGGGCATGCCTCTTACCGGCTGATCGAGGTGTGAAATGACGACCGGAAAAGTATTGCTGCTCTGCGGGAGTCCCCGGCTCGAGGGGAACACCGCACAGGTGCTCGGGGAGTGCGCAAAGGTCCTCGAACGCGAAGGTATCGAGACCGAGACCGTGCTGCTTGCCGAGATGCGCATCCTCTCCTGCACCGCCTGCGGCCTCTGCACCGAGGGGGAGTGCGCCCTCGACGACGGCTTGAACGAGATCGTCGATAAAATCCGGGAGGCCGACGGATTCATCGTCGGCGCCCCGGTCTACTTCGGGACAGCGCGGGGCGACGTCATGTCGGCGCTGCAGCGGATCGGGATGGTCTCGATGTCGTCGGACTCGTTCCTCTCCCGGAAGGTGGGCGGGCCGATCGCCGTGGCGCGGCGGGGCGGGCATACCGCCACGCTCCAGGAGATGCTGATGTTTTTCCTGATCAACGACATGGTCGTGCCGGGCTCGACCTACTGGAACATGGTCTTCGGAAGAACGCCGGGGGAGGCCTTGAACGACGAAGAAGGGATGAGGGCGGTCCGGCGGTTCGCCGAGAACGTGGCTTTCCTGATCGGGAAGCTCGCCTGAGGCTTCGGCGCCGGAGAATAACCTTTTTCATCCTCTCCGATGAGGGATCACCATGGATCTTTCGTCTGAGGCGATCAGCCAGGATGTCGCGGATACGGCACCGCTGAACCGGCGGGAGATCGCCGACCTCCTGCCGGAGGTCCCGGACTGGTCGCTCGAAGACGGGCGTCTCACTGCCCGGTTCGTCTGCAGGGAGTTTCGGGACGCCGTGGCATTCCTCCACGAGGTGGCCGAGTTTGCCGCGCGGGAGAACCATCTCCCGGATATCAGCATCAGAAAAGGCAGGCTCGTGGATGTCGCCTGGTACACCTACGCCATCGGCGGGCTCTCCCGAAACGACTTTATCATGGCCGCACGGCTCTCCGGGTGGCTCAGGTCCCGGCAGGGGGCGAACCTCTAGCCGGTACCGAAGGCCC
Organism: Methanoculleus sp.; assembly: GCA_030156625.1. GTDB lineage: Archaea > Halobacteriota > Methanomicrobia > Methanomicrobiales > Methanoculleaceae > Methanoculleus. The sequence goes on along the minus strand of JASGMC010000027.1, from coordinate 2,844 downwards.
GCACGACCCTTGCTTTGATGGCCTCTTTCGGGAACGCGCCGACCGCCCGGTCGACAAGCATGCCGTTCGCGAAGAACAGGAGCGTCGGTATCGCGGTGATGCTGAAACTCGCCGCTATGGCAGGATTCTCGTCGACGTTGCACTTGCCGAAGGTTACCCTGCCGGCGAAATCACGCGCAAGGTCCTCGATAGCCGGGGCCACCATCCGGCAGGGACCGCACCATTCCGCCCAGACGTCGACGACCAGGGAAGGGTGCTTTTGCAGGGTCTCCCGGAACGTATCGTCGACGACCTCGATGACACCGCCGCCCGGAGTGCCCTGGATCCGCGCCTCGAGTTCCCGGAGGCGCTCTTCCCGGAGACGCTGCAGGTCGTCGTCCGCCGATCTCTTCTCTTCCATACAGCGGAATTATGCTGCCCGCTCGTATTAAATGATTGGATGTGCGACTGGCGCGAGCATGGCGAGCGGCAGGAGTTCGAGAAAACGCGAAGCATTTTCGAGTTGCGACTGGCGGGAACGGAGTTCGAGCACCGATAGGTGCGAGCAACGACGGGCAGGAGCAGGAGAAGACCGAAGGTCTTCGAGTAACGACTGCCCTGAAGGGTGCGACAGGCGGAACCACAGGGGCATGAGCACCGGAAACACAGGTTGCGCCGATTCGGCCCGCACAAAGTTATATATCCCCCGAAAAACAATGTATATATCCCACAGAAGAGAAGCGAGGTGGGGTAGCCAGGACATCCCGGCGGGCTCATAACCCGTAGATCGATGGTTCAAATCCATCCCTCGCTATGTTCGGTTCTTCGGCATTTTTGCGTGTTTTTTTGTATTTCATATCCGCCCTCTGCTCACGGAGGCGCCCTGCACCGGGATCTCTCCCCCGGAAGCCTTTTCGCCCGCGAATCGGTGCTATCGTGCCCGGAAAGAGTCTCCGGCCAGGCGCGCAAGCCCTTGTTGCAGTTGATTCGGTCAGGGTGCAGGGGTGAACCGGCGGCGAAGCCGGTGTCTGCAGCCGCCGGCATGCAGGGAGGGCCCCTGCTCCCCCTGGGAAAAAAGAAACCGACCCGGGGCGGGAGCCGCACGGGGCAGGGGCTATGACGTCCGTTCTTTCCCGGCCCTGAAGGTCGAGAGGTCGGACTGGTGGGTGCCGGCCACGTAGTCCACGGCGCAGTGGCAGCTCTTCTCCCCGTTAATCTCCACCGGGTAGCACCCGGTCAGGCATCCGATGCAGAGGTTCCGCTCCCCGCACCCGATCGCCTCCACCAGGTCCTCGAGCGGGATGTAGGTGAGCGACGTCGCGCCGACGCTCTCTCGCACCGCCTCGACCTCCTTGCCGCTCGCGATCAGTTCCGTGCGGGTGGGCATATCCACCCCGAGATAACAGGGGGCGATGATCGGCGGGGAGCCGACCCTGAGATGGATCTCGTCCGCCCCCGCATCCCGGATCATGTTCACGATCCGGCGGGAGGTCGTCCCCCGGACGACGCTGTCGTCGACGAGGACCACCCGTTTGTCCTTCAGGTTTCCCCGAACAGTGTTGAGTTTGATCCTGACCGCCCGCTCCCGCTGCTGCTGGGTCGGCATGATGAACGTCCGGCCCATGTAGCGGTTCTTCATCAACCCTTCGACGAACGGGATCCCGGACCGTTCGGCGTAGCCTGCGGCGTACGCGATCCCGGAGTCGGGGACCGGGCAGACGGTATCCGCCTCGATTGGGCTTGCATCGTAGAGTTTCTGCCCGATCCTGCGCCGCACGTCATAGACCAGCGTCCCGTCCATCACCGAGTCGGCACGGGCGAAGTAGATGTACTCGAAGATGCAGTGCGCCCTCCGGTTCGCGGTCGCGACCTGGACGGAGGAGAGTCCGTTTGCATCGATACAGACGAGTTCTCCCGGCAACACGTCCCGGAGGAACGTGCCGTCCAGGGCATCGATCGCCACGCTCTCCGATGCGATGATGTAGCCGTGGTCGAGTTTCCCGATGCAGAGCGGCTTGATGCCGAGCGGGTCGCGAAAGGCGTAGACGGTATCGTTTAAGAGCGCGATGGTGGCATAGGAGCCCCGCAGGCGCCGCATGCAGAGCCGGACGGCGTCCTCCATGCTCCTTGAGGTCCGGAGCGCATCGGCAATGATATTCCCGATGATCTCGGTATCGGTCGTGGTGCAGAAGATCTGCCCCCGGTGCTCGTACTCCTCCCGGAGTTCGGCCGTGTTGACCAGGTTGCCGTTATGGGCGATCGCGAGGTCGAGCCCCCGGTACCTGAAGTTGAACGGCTGAACGTTCTCCGGGACCTTCGACCCGGTTGTCGGGTAGCGGACGTGTCCGATTCCGGCGTTGCCCTGCAGCTCCTGTAGCGTCTGGCTATTGAAGACCTCGGCAACGAGCCCCTGGGCCTTGTGCGTGTACAGGGTCTTGCCTTCAAAAGTAGAGATCCCCGCGCTCTCCTGCCCCCGGTGCTGGAGAGCGTACAGGGCATAGTACAGAGGAAACGAGACACCGCCAGCATCGACGATGCCAACGATACCACACATGATACAACTCTAATGCGTCGGTACCTTTGCTTTCTTCTCTGTCCAGCGGTAACTGCGGATCCTCCGGCTTCTGCCGAAGCCACAGGCCGCACAGACCTTGTGCTGTGCGTGGAACGATATCTTGCCGCAACGCCTGCAGGCGATGTGGGTGCGCTTCTGCCGCTTGCCCATTGAAGGTGTGCCTTTTGACATTCTCTCTCACCTGATGTTATTCAACTGAAGGGGTAATGTAGATCACATTGTCACCGCGGACGATCAACGTGCCGAGTTTCTGCGCCGCGCCGTCCACTTCTTCTTCTGCTTTGTCCAAT
>JASGMC010000001.1 GCA_030156625.1 Methanoculleus sp. | reverse complement strand
TTGGGGGAGGGGCTGACGGGGAGGGGGCATGCCCCCTCCCCTGTCTCCACCTCACAGGTGGCTACCTGTAACCCCCACTCGAAGGCCTTCGGCCGCCCCCTTCCGGAGGGGGCGGGGGCCGTCCGTGGCGATAACCGGAGGTGAGCCGTATCCCAGGAGCAAGCCGGGACCCTGTTCTTCTTCGGGGTCCCCCGCTGATGGATACCCGCACACTTCTCTCCCCCCCCCTGACAGAGCAAAACCGGGGCATTCGTGGCAACGCGAGAGGCAACAGCCAGGTAAAAATCTAGGTATAATGCTCCGCTAGCGCCCTGCCCCGCTCAAAAAGAGTTCAGGCGAGGAAGCCTTCCTGGGGTTCAAAGAGGAGAGAGACGATGTTCTCCACCCACCCGAGCACCCGCGTGGTGATCGGAACCTCCTCGGCCCGGGCCCGGGCGTTCGTTTCCACAGCCGTACCCGTGCTGTCGTCCGGAGAGGACGAGAGGACGGTCACGTCGCTCGCGGTCTGGTTCAGGGGTTCGACCTCGTCCAGCACCGCCTCCGTCGGCTCCCGGCTCCCGATCAGGGTCGCATCGTCCGTGAAGAGACGAATGGACCGGTCGCCCTCGCCGCCCCCGACGACGAGGAACGAACCGTCGGGGGTCACGGCAACGGACTCCGCACGACCGGCGAGGGCGATCTTCTGGAGCTCGGCTCCCGCACGGTCAAGGACATAGACCGTCCTGCCGGACGCGGCGAAGACCCTGTTCGCCTCGTTTGTCAGGGCCGTCGAGAGGACGGCATTTTCCGTGGGGTATTTCCAGAGGTGCTCACCCTCCCCCGTGGAGAGGTAGACGCACCGGTCAAGCGACCCGGCCGCCACGAACCGCCCGTCGAGGGTGAGGGCAATACCCTCCACGCATTTGCCGGTCCCGTAACTCCAGGACTCTCCCTCCCTGCTGTTGAGAAGGTAGACCCCCTGATCATCGCAGCCGATCGCGATCCTGCGCCCGTTCTCCGATATTGCAATGCCGTAGCTGTCGGTCCCCATATCGTAGTCCCAGAGTTGCTTCTTGTTCCGGTCAAAGATGTAGACCGCACCATTGTCGCAGCCTGTGGCTACATACATGCCGTTTGACGAGAGCGCCACACTCCGGTAGACAAAGGTCGTCTTCTCGGCCCAGAGCAGGTTTCCTTCCCGGTCAAAGAGATAGAGCTTGTCTGCAGCGACGCCGATGCGCGACCCTTCGGGCGATATCCCGACATCCTGCACCCGGGACCCGACAGCGGTCTTCCAGAGGACATTCCCCTGCCGGTCCAGGAGGTATACCGTCGAGCCCGCACAGGCAGCGATCGTGGAGCCGTCCTGCGTCACTGCCACAGAACTGACGGCATCGTTGGCCCCCAGCTCCCAGAGAGGAGCATAATCCCCCTCATCCGCGGAGACGGTCCCGCACAGGGCAGCGATAAGACAGCAGAACAGAAGGAGCGGTGTTATGATGCGGCCTGCTCGAGATATCCGGGTTCCACGGCAGGAATGCGCTGCCTGCACGATCCCGGAAGCCGCCCGATCTTCGGCGGTAGAATTGGATGAAGTCACTTCCCCCGATGACATCAGGCCCTGACTTCTCGGAGATCCCATATAAATGTTGTGGAGGGCGTACCTGCCTTGTTCTCCGGGACGGTTCGCCGGCTCCTGCTCAACCCTGACCAGGGGCTGCACGGGGCCGCCGGGGTTTCGGGAATACAAGTAGAACTTTTTGAGCGTCCGGAAAGCCCGGAGTCAGGGAACTTACCGGCCCGGGCACGAGAAAAGGGTGATACCCGACCGGGAATGCTTGCAAGGAAGAATACGGCAGGCAGGACGGTCCCCCGCCCGCTTACGGATCGGGGGTCTCACGTGAAGTGCGACTGCCGTTCCGGCAGGAACTCGAGAAAACGCGAAGCGTTTTCGAGTTGCGACTGGCGGACCGGCAGGAACTCGAGAAAACGCGAAGCGTTTTCGAGTTGCGACTGGCCGAAGGGGGCGACGTTCCAACGGAACGGAGCAGGAGCACCGAAGGTGCGGGGCAGGAGCTTGAGAAGACCGAAGGTCTTCGAGTTGCGACGGTTCGTGAGAACCGGAGCACGAGCACCGAAGGTGCGAGTTGCGATGTTCCGCTAGGAACAGAGCGTGAGAAACCCGAAGGGTTTCGAGTCGCGGCGATAAGTTTGGAGCATCAGTAGGGTTCAGGCACGTCGTCCCGGCCCCGCCCTGCCGACGGATCGATCGACTCCAGGTCTTCTAAGTTGTTGATGTTTGTAAACGTCAGCAGGTCCGGATCGATCTCACGGATCTTCTCCACGCGCACGTACCGGGTATCAAGGCTCCGCACCATCGCACGGAGCGAGAGCGACTCGTGCTCCTCCAGGTATCCGAGCAGTGCGCTCGTCCGGTAGACCGCGTGGAGCGGCTCGAGCATATCGGCGTTCCAGCAGGGAATGGCGGCATCGTACCCGGCAGCGGCGTCAAAGAGCAGCCGGACCACCTCCGGGTGAATGCAGGGCATATCGCAGGCGGCAACGAAGACGTACTCGCCGTGCACCGCGAGCGCCCCCGCGTGCAGGCCGCCGATCGGCCCGAGATCCCTCCTGATATCCGGTATGCACCTGACAGCGTTGAGGTGGCCGAACCGTTCGCACTGTCCGGGATCCCGTGCGACTACTACAGTCTCGTCCACCACCTCTCTCAGGGTATCGATGAGGCGGTCGATGAAAGCCTTGCCCCGGAACGTAAAGAAGTACTTCTCCCGCCCGCCGGCACGCCGTGCCGCTCCGCCAACGAGGACAATCGCAGACCGCATACTTCTCTCTCCGGCCATCAGAGCCGCTCCCGGAAGCGGATCAGGTCGGCGATGCAGGCGTTGTAAGGCGCGTCGATACCGTGTTTTTGGGCGAGCGCCGCCACCGCGCCGTTCATGAAGTCGATCTCGGTCTTCCGCCCCAGAGTAAGATCCTGTAGCATCGACGAATGGTGGGCGGCCGTCGCCGGGAGTTGCTCGGTCCGGAGATACTCCAGGTACGCCTCCGGTGTCTCCCAGGGGAGGGCGACGCCCTCGGCCTCCACCACCCGGCAGGCCTCCCGGACGATCGCGGTGACGATCGCCCAGGCATGCGGATCGGTGAGCGCGCCGTAGGGGACGTTCATGAGGGCGCCGAGCGGGTTTAACGCGCAGTTATACAGGGTCTTCGACCAGAGGTCGGTCCTGATCCCGTCGGTCGCCTCCGCCCGGATGCCGGCCTTCCGGATGAGGTCGACGAGAAGCCCGACCGCGTCGTCCATGCCGGACGGGAACCTTCCCAGTTTCATGGGCGCCGCCTCCACCGAGACATGGACCGACGCATCACCCCGCCACTCGAACCCGGTGATGATCATGGCGCCGATGACCCGGTCGGTGAATTGCCCGATGATCTCCTCGTTCCCGATGCCGTTCTGGAGGCTCATCACCTCACGCCCTCCGATGGCGTCGGCGAACTGGCGGCAGACTGCCTCAGTGTCGGTGGACTTTGCGGCGACGATGTAGTAGTCGGCGTCCCGCCAGGCTTCGGGGAGATCCTCGGAGCAGCTGAAACGGTATGCGCCCTCTCCCCAGATTCCGGTCATCAGAAAACCCCGTTTCCGCACCGCATCCGCGTGCCGCGTCCTCGCTACGGCGTGAACGTCCGCGACGCGGGACAACTTTGCGGCAACGGTCAGGCCGACCGCCCCGGCACCCAGGACCACGATCTTCATGTCAACTATTATACTATGGCGGAGTTACCTGTTAACTTCTCTCTTTTCCGACGTGCAGGGTCCGGGCACACGGCGTTCCATGGCAAGCAGGGCCTCCTTGATCGCGAGATCGGGGGAGAAACCCCCCAAGCCGGTCTTCGCGACGACCCGGTGGCAAGGCACCACGAGTGGGGTAGGGTTTCGGGCCATCGCCGAACCGACCGCCCGGGGTGCGGTCCCGACCCTCCGGGCAACCTCGCCGTAGGTGACGGTCTCCCCGCAGGGGATTGCCCGGACCGTGCGGTAGATCGCGGCAGAGATGGATTCCCCCTCGGTTGCGATGCTCCGGAGGGAGGAGAGGTCCGCCGGCCGCCCTGCACAGTAGCGCAGGATCTCCTCCGGGACCGATCCCGCGATGCCAGCACGTGCGAAACGCACCCGGTAGACGATGTCGTCCTGCCATGCCACGTGGACGTGCCAGAGGCCGAACCGGCACGACCCGGTCACGATCGCCATTTTTCAGCCTCCTTTTTGAAGATATCGGCGGTGCATACCGCCATCTCCCCCTGCATCCACGGCGGCAGCCCGGCATGGACCCGGCGCTCCAGGAACCGCTTATCCCCGAGGACGAGCATCCCCCGGTCTTCCGGCGTCCGGAGCACCCTTCCTAGCGCCTGCAGGGCGCGGTTGACTGCCGGGAGGGTGTAACTGATGAACTCCCCCTCCTCGCCGAACTTCATCCGGAAGTAGTCGATCACCATCCGGCGGACGCGGTTGAACGGCGCGAGCGGAAGGCCGATGACGAGCGCTCCCGCGAGCATCTCGCCCCGGTAGTCCAGACCCTCGCTCCACTTGCCGCCGCAGACCGCAAAGAGGATGCCCGAGCGGCCGGTTCCCGGGAGGGCCATGAACTCCCGGAGCATGGCGGCCGAGGCCGCGGTGTCCTTGGACTCGATGTAGATCTGCTTTCTCCTGATCCGGGGGATGCACCGCTCCGCAAAGGTGTTCAGGAGGTCGTAGGAGGGGAAATAGACGGCGAGGTTCCCCGGAAGGCGGGCAAACGTGGTGATGTAGTCCTCGGTCCGTGCGAGGTTCTCTCTGTCCCGGCGCATCGAGTAGGCGGTGGTGATATCGTTTGCGCAGAGGATGCGGCGGTTCTCCGGGGGGAAGGAGTTCGGGAGCGACATCGCCGTGACGGGAAGGTCGCCGAAGTAGTAGCGGCGGTAACTCTCTATAGGGGAGAGCGTCCCCGAGATCAGAACGCAGCAGGCATGCGCCCGGGCGATATCCTGGAGCTTGGTGCTCGGGTCGATGTTCCTTACCTCGAGCGCCACCGCGCCGCCGTCCTCTTTGCGGTAAACGGTCAGGTAAGCCGGATCGGCGGCGGAACGGAAGATCCGGTAGAAAAACTCGGTCAGCCGCTCGATCGCGCTCTCCCGGAACTCGCCCGCCTGCATATTCTTCTCGCGGAGCCCCTCGCTGATCTTGAGGAGGTCGTCCACGATCTCCTCCATGCTCCGGTAGAGCGTGCCGGAGAGGATCATCCGCTGGAAGATGGCGGGGTCGAACCAGTCCTCGACCTCGTGCGAACCCTTGAGCGCTTCCATGAACCGGGTAATCTGCGGCAGGATCTGGATAATGGCGTCCGCCTGCCGCGATCGCCGGCGTCCGGAGAGTTCGTGCCCGGCCTGCACGATGTCGCGCTCCTCGATCGTCACGCTCTCGATGCTCTGGACGACGTCGCCGCAGTTATGGGCCTCGTCGATGAGCAGCAGGGCGTCGTGCCCCTCGATCCCGAGCGACTGGTAGAGCTGCTCCCGGATCATGTCGTCAAAGAGGTGGTAAAAGTTCACGAGCACCACGTCGGCGTCCCGGGCGGCATGCATCATCGTATCGTACGGGCAGACGTCGCCGCAGAACCCGGCGAGCTGGTCGGGCCAGATAAGCTCGGTGCTCACCCGGTCGGCCCGGACGCGCAGGGCCGCCGACGGGATCATCTTCAGCCCCGCGTCCTCGGGCTCCACAAACGATTTGCCGTGGATGAAGTAGGGGCAGATGAGCGGGTGCTCCGGGTCCATCTTCCGGATCTGCTGCTTGATCTGGCGGTCGTTCGCCGGGACGAGCGACCCCTTCTGCGCCCGTTCCCGCATCAGCGCCGTCGAGAAGGACTTGACACCCTCGCACCGCCGGTAGACATCCCCCTCGCCGCCGAGCGGGCACATGCTGGACTTGCCGATGAGGTAAGCGAACCTGAGGTCGCCGCGTTTCTCCCGGACAAGCTGGAGCTCGCGCATGAACGTCGCAAGCTGGCTGATGGTCCGGACGGCGACGAGCACTTTCCGTCCCCGGCTCTCCGCAAGGAGCGCGGAGATCACGCTCGACTTGCCGCTCCCGGTCGGCGCATCGATCATGGCGATGCCGCCGTCGCGTGCGACGGATGCGGCCAGATCAAGCATCTCCCGCTGGTGGGATCGGTACTCCCGGTACGGGAACCAGTCGTCGAGGGTATCCATTGCATACAGGTCGACGGCTGACATCAATGTAGTTTGGGTGCCCGGGGCGAAAGTGAGCGGGACCGAGTTCCGGCAGGAGAGGAAAACGCCGACCGGGAACCTGCCGGGAGCGCTCCATGAGACGCAGATCCCCGTCCCCCGGAGGCGGGCGACTGTGGGCGCCCCCATGGCCGGGCCGGGGCCCGTTGACGAAAGTATTATATAACCGACCGCTTACCGCTCACCGGTGAAAATTATATGTCTTTCAAGACCGAGGTCATTGAAAAGATATCGGCCCTTCTCGCAGCCGCATTCGGCCTGATCGCCGCTCTCGCCTGGAACGGCGCCATCCAGGAACTCTTCACGCTCATCTTCGGGGATCAGAGCACCCTTGTTGCCATGTTCGTGTATGCTATCGTCGTGACGATCATCGCAGTGATCGTGGTCATCCTGATCGGCCGTGCCGCAGCGAAGGCGAAGAGAGAGGATGAGGTGGCGGCAAGAACGTGAGCCCCAAAGACTCCCTCTCTTTTCGGCAAATCCCTCTGAACCGGAACCTATCGGATCTCCGATGAGCCGGCATGACGAAGAGGGTCGGATGACGGGTGCCCGTACACGACCGGTCACCGTTACGGTCACCAATTACGACGAGGCCCGCTTCGACGAGCGGACCTGCACCCGGGCCGGGGAGATCGAGGGACTTGCCCTCCGCCCGGCGGTCACCTGGATAGACGCCGACGGCGTCCACGATACCGAAATGGTCCAGGCAATCGGGGAAGCCGTCGGGATCCACCCGCTGACCCTGGAGGACATCGCGAACACCCGTCAGCGGCCGAAGATCGAGGACTATCGCGATTACCTCTACGTTGCAGTCCGGATGCTCACTCCCGGCGACGGCGAGTTCCATAGCGAGCAGGTCAGCCTGGTGCTCGGGAAAGGCTACGTCGTATCCTTCCAGGAACACCCGGGCGACGTCTTCGAACGCAGCCGGGAGCGGCTGCGTGCAGGAGCCGGGCGGCTCCGGAGCGAGGGGGCCGATTACCTCTTCTATGCCCTGCTCGACGCGATTGTCGACGGCTACTTCTCCGTGATCGAGGTCTTCGGGGAGCGTATCGAGGCGGTCGAGGAGGAGGTGGTGGCAGACCCCGACCGGGAGACCCTGCAGGCGATCTACGCCTTAAAACGTTCCCTTGTTGCCCTCCGGCGGTCGGTCTGGCCGCTCCGCGACGTGGTGGCGGAACTCGAACGGGGCGACTCGCCCCTGATCCGGGAACCGACACTCTTCTACCTCAGGGACATCTACGACCACACCATAGAGGTTGCCGAGACCGTGGAGACCTACCGGGACACGATGTCCGGGACCCTCGACGTCTACCTCTCGAGCCAGAGCAGCCGGATGAACGAGATCATGAAGGTTCTCACCATCATCGCCACCATCTTCATCCCGCTCACCTTCATCGCCGGGGTCTACGGGATGAACTTTGCCTACATGCCGGAGATCAGGCATCCCTGGGGATACCCCGCGGCCCTCGCTTTGATGGCGGTCGTCGCGGCGGTGATGCTCCTCTACTTCAGGAAGAAGAGGTGGATCTGACGGTGATCCCGGGTGGGTTCCGGCAACCGGCAGCACATGTTGCCGGAAAGCCCCGGAGACCGCGGTTGCTGCCGCCCTGTACAGAAACAATGTTTTATGCCCGCACGCTAAGTACCACCTGCTGATGGCATCATGAAGAACAAGCTTACGGACTCCCTTGACGCGGCGATAGAACGCGGCCGCATCGACCTCGATGCGAGGATGCGGGCACTCGCCGGGAAGCTCGCCTACGCGGATACGGCATACGCCCTTCCCGTGACCTACGCCGTCACCGGCATTGCCGTGCGGGACGCGGACGGAGCGCGCGAAGCATACAAACAGTCCGGCAACAACCTCCTCGTCGCCTGCGAGTGCCTGATGGCCGGCGAAGGCGGTGTCCCGAGCCCCTACACCGGCTTCATACCGGACGCGGTCCTCCGGAGGCTCGGCTACACCCTGGTCGACGGGAGCGTCATCGGCCTCGGCCTCCTCGTCGGGACACCGGAGAGCCCCGATGCCGCCGCGGCCGTCTGCCGGGAGATGCAGGAGAAGTACCTGCTCACCTTCCTTGCCGGCGGAGTCGTGGGGGCGCTCTCCGGCGCCGGCGTCCGGCTGGGGCTGGATTACCGTCTGGTGCCGCTCGGGCCGCAGAGCGCCCGGGGCATCCACTTCGCCGACATCCTCGCCCGGGTCGCCATGATGTTTGGCGGTGTGCAGCCAGGAGACGTCCATTCCCTGCTCGGGTACGCCGCGGAACGGGCGAAGGCGTTCGTGATCGCGTTCCCGGACCTCACCGACGAAGAGACTGCGTTTGTCGATGCCCTGCGGGTGCTCGGGATACCGATCCTCGCGGCCGGCGAAGGCTACGGGGGAGGGGCGTGGGTCCCGGTCGCTCCCGCCGAGGCGGTCCGGACAGGAATGGACCTGCGGGGGATCCGGGTCACGGTCACGGCGATCCCGATACCCATGGCCTGCTCCCCCGCGTTCGAGGGAAAGAGCATCCGCAGGGAAGAGATGTACGTGGAGTTCGGCGGCGGCCGGACCCCCGCCTTCGAGCTTCTCCGGATGCGGCCCCGGGAGGAGGTCGAGGACGGGAAGGTCACCGTCGTCGGACCGGAGGTCGACGCCGTTTTGGAAGGCTCCGCCCTCCCGCTCGCGATCCAGGTGGACGTCGCCGGCGCGAAGATGAAGACGGATTACGAACCGGTGCTTGAGAGGCGAATCCATACCTTCATCAACTACGGCGAGGGGTCCTGGCACGTTGCACAGCGGGACCTCATCTGGGTCAGGCTCTCGAAGGAGGCGGTGGCAAAAGGCGTCAGGATCCGTGACATCGGGACGCTGCTCGCCCACAAGCTCAGGATGGAGTTTCCGGATCACATCGATGCGGTCCAGGTGACGCTGGTCACCGACGGGCAGAAAGTCGAGGAGATGCTCGCGAAGGCGCGGGCGGTCTATGCGGCACGGGACGAACGGATTGCCGGCATGAAGGACGAGGACGTTGAGACCTTCTACTCCTGCACCCTCTGCCAGACGTTCGCCCCGAACCACGTCTGTGTCATCACCCCGGAGCGGCCGGCGCTCTGCGGGGCGATCACCTGGCTCGATGCCCGGATTGCCCATGAGATCACTCCCGCCGGGGCGAACCAGCCAGTTCCGAAGGAGGAGGCAGTCGATGCCGTCTATGGGGAGTTTTCGGGGGTGAACCGGTTCGTAAAGAAGGCATCCCATGGTGAGGTCGACCGGATCTCCCTCTACAGCATGATCGAGAACCCGATGACCGCCTGCGGGTGCTTCGAGTGCATCGCGGCGATCGTCCCGGAGGTGAACGGCATCCTGATCGTCAGCCGGGACTTCGCGGGTGAGACACCGCTCGGGATGACCTTCTCGACGCTCGCCGGGACGATCGGGGGCGGTGCGCAGACGCCGGGGTTCATCGGCATATCGAAGAACTACATCTTAAGCGACAGGTTCCTCCAGGCCGAGAACGGCATCGCACGGGTGGTCTGGATGCCGGCTCCTTTGAAAGAGGAACTGGGGGACCGGTTGCGGGCAAAACTCGCCGCGCAGGGGATGTCGGACCTCTTTGAGAAGATCGCGGACGAGGTCTCGGCACCGACGATCGAGGACCTGATCGCATTCCTCGAACGTGTCGAACACCCTGCGCTCACGATGAGGTCGCTGATCTAGGGGGGATGGTGCATGACAGAGAGCAGTGATGAGGGATTAGCCATCCGGGAGGTGCGCCTCGGCGCCACGCGGGCCGAAGGGGGGACACGGGAGGTCTCTTACGTGATCGGAGGGGAGCGGGCCTTACCGTTCTCCGGCAAGAGGCCGGAACGGCTCCTCGTAGCGCTTGAGATCTGCGACGACCCCCGGTTCTGGCCGCCGGTGGTCCGCGATTACGTGGGCGACCTCTCGAACGACCCCGGCGAGTGGGCGCGGGCCGCGGAGCGCACCTATGGTGCGGACCTCGTGCGGCTGAACTTCACCAGCACGAAACAGCGCGGGTTTGATGCGTTCGATGCGATTGCCGCGACGACGGAGGAGGTGCTTGCGGCGACGACCCGCCCCCTGATCGTCGAGGGGAGCAACGAGCCGGAACTCGACAGCGAGGTCTTCCGCCGCTGCGGAGAGGGGGGGGAGGGCGAACGGCTCCTCCTCGGAACCGCGGAGGCCGACCGCTACCGGAGCGTCGCCGCGGCGGCGCTGGCATACGGTCACGCAGTGATCGCCCAGTCGCCCATCGACGTCAACCTGGCCAAGCAGCTGAACATCCTCCTCTGTGAGACCGGCGTGCCGCAGGACCGGATCGTGATCGACCCCTACACGGGGGCGCTCGGCTACGGGTTCGAGTACTCCTACTCGGTGATGGAGCGGATACGTCTCGCCGCCCTCGCCGGCGATGCGGATCTGGCGATGCCGATGATCAGCGCCCCCACCGATACCCTCTCAGTACGGGAGGTGCGGGAGGCCGTACCGGCGGATCAGGATGCGATGGCGGTTGCCTGGGAGTTCTACACCGCTTACTCGGCTTTCGTCGCCGGCGCGTCGATCGTCTGCGTCCGCCACCCCCGTACCGTGGAGAGGCTCAAAAAGGCGCTGGAGGTCTAAGCATGGCGATGAAAGCACTCGACATCTACAAAAACCTCCCGAAGACGAACTGCAAGAAGTGCGGGTACCCCACGTGCCTTGCTTTCGCCATGAAACTCGCCGTCGGAAAGGCGGAGATCGAGGCCTGTCCCGACCTCGATCCCGAAACGAAGACCCTGCTCGGCGGGGTGACCCGGCCGCCGGTCCGGCTCGTGCAGGTCGGCGCAGGCGAGCGATCGGTTGCGATCGGCGAGGAGTTCGTCCTCTTCCGGCACGAAAAGACCTTCTACCACCCGCCCGGGATCATGGTGCAGGTCTCCGACGCCTGGCCGGAGGACAAGGTGCGTTCCGCCGTGGAGGTGGTCCGGGACACGGTCGTCCACCGGGTGGGACAGGACCTCGTCCTCACCGGGGTGGCGGTGAAAAACGAGAGCAACCGTCCCGACCGGTTCGCAGAGACCGTGGCCCTCGCCGGTGGCGGAAGCAGCCTCCCCCTGGTGCTGATCGCCGACGATCCCGCATCCTTCGAGGCGGCTCTCGCGATATCGGGGCACTACCGGCCGCTGATCCACGCCGCGACCGGGGACAACTGGCAGGCCCTCGCCGCCCTTGCGAAGCGGTACGGGTGCCCCCTCGCCGTCCGGGCCTCCGGTCCCGCCGAACTCGCCGCTCTCGCCGGTAAGTGCGCGGACGCCGGGGCCCCGGACCTCGTGCTCGATCCCGCCCCGCGGTCGCTCCGTGATTTCATCGCCGCCGCGACGGAGATCCGGAGAGCTGCCGTCGGGCGGACCGAGCCCGCGCTCGGCTACCCCCTCTACCTCGATGCCGGCTCCTTCGGGGAGATCGATACGGCCCTCGCGGCGGGCATCCTGAAATACGCGGGGATCATCGTCACCCCCCCGCTCTCCCCCGCCTCCCGCGAGGCGGCGCTCACCCTGCGGCAGAACATCTACACCGACCCGCAAAAGCCCATCCAGGTGACGCCGGGCATCTACCCGATCAACGAGCCCGGGCCGAGCGCCCCGGTCCTCCTCACGGTGAACTTCTCGCTCACCTACTTCACGCTACTCAGTTATCTCGATGCGTCCCGGATACCCTGCTACCTCTTCGTAGCGGACACCGAAGGGCTCTCGGTCCTCACGGCCGTCGCCGGCGGGAAACTGACCGAGACCCTCGTCGCCGATTCGCTCAAAAAGTTCGGCGTCGTTGATCAGGTGGATCACCGGCGGCTCGTCATACCCGGTTACGCCGCGCCCCTCTCCGGGAAGATCGAGGACGCGACCGGCTGGAAGGTGCTGGTCGGTCCCCGGGATGCGGCCGACCTCCCCGGATACCTGGAGAAGGAGTGGAAGGCCTGATGCCGACCGCGACGTTCCTCCCCGACTACCGGAAGGTGACCGTGCCAGAGGGCGCGACCCTCCTCGACGCGGCCCGCGCTGCCGGCCTCTCCATGAACGTGGTCTGCGGCGGGCAGGGAAAGTGCGGGAAGTGTCTGGTCTTCATCAGAGACGGCACGGCGTCGTTCGACCGCGAGAAGTACCGCAGGTTCTTCTCGGAGGAGGAGATCGCCCGCGGGGCATGCCTTGCCTGCCAGGCGACCGTCGTCGGCGACGTCCAGGTGGAGGTCCCGGCCGGGTCCCTCATCCAGGAGCAAAAGATCCTGGTGGAGGTCCCGGGTATGAAGGAGATCCCGCTCAGTCCCGCCGTCAGGAAGTACGAAGTCCGCCTCGACCCGCCGTCTCTTGAGGACACGAATCCCGACCTCGCCCGTCTGCTCGAGGGGATCGAGCGGCAGGGCGGCCCGCCCCCGAACAGGGTCTACGCGCCGCTCGGCGTCCTCTGCTACCTCCCGCAGGTGCTCCGCCGGAGCGGGTGGCACGCAACCGCCACGGTCGCTCTGGTGCCGGGGGGCTACCGCTTAAGCAGCGTGGAAGAAGGCAACACCACGGAAAGGCTCTACGGAGCGGCGGTGGATCTCGGAACCACCACGATCGTGGCCTATATCTGGAGCCTGACCGACGGGCGGACCCTTGCTACGGCGTCCAACTACAACAAGCAGATCTCCTGCGGCGAGGATATCCTCTCGCGGGTGAACTTCTCCCGGAAGAGCGGCCTCTCACGGCTGCAGCAACTTGCGACGGAGAGCATCAACGAGGCCCTGACGACCGCCGCCGATGCCGCGGGGATCGACCGCGAGGAGATCTTTGAGGTGATGATAGCCGGGAACACGGTGATGACACACCTCCTTCTCGGGATCGACCCCGCCTACATGATCGCCGAACCCTACATCCCGGTCGTGCGGCGGATGCTCTCGACGGCCGCCGGACGGATCGGTATCGCGGCCCACCAGAACGCCGGGGTGTACACCTTCCCGGCGGTCTCGAACTTCATCGGCGGCGACATCATCGCCGATATCCTGGCCACCGGGATGGCGGAACGCGAGGAGGCCACACTCATGGTGGACATCGGCACGAACTTCGAGGCTGTGCTCGGCAACAGCGACTGGATGCTCTCCTGCGCAGGCGCGGCCGGCCCGGCCCTGGAGGGCGGGGAGGTGCTCTTCGGGATGCGGGCAAACCCGGGCGCGATCGAGCGGGTCCGGATCGACCCCGACACCCTCGCGCCGTCCTTCTCGACGATCAACGGCGTCCGGCCGAGGGGGATCTGCGGTTCGGGCCTCATCGATCTGCTCGCGGAGCTGTTCCGCGCCTGCGTCATCGACCGGACGGGCGGGATCAACCTGGAGATCGATCATCCCCGGGTCCGGAAGGGGCGGTATCATCCGGAGTTCGTCGTGGCCTGGGAGGCGGAGACGTCGATCAGGAAGGATCTCGTCATCACCGAAAACGACATCAAAAACCTGATCATGAGCAAAGCGGCGATCCACGGAGCCTGCATGACGCTCCTCGACGCTGCGGGCCTTGCACCCGGGGATATCAGCAGGATCTGCTTCTCGGGAGCGTTCGGGAACTACCTCAACAAAGAGAGCGCCGTCACCGTCGGGCTGATACCCGAGACGCCCCTCGAGCGCGTGGAAAACATCGGGAACGGCGCGATCACCGGCGCGAACATCGCTCTCGTCAACCGCAGACGAAGAAAGGAACTCGACGAGCTCGCCCAGAGGATCACCTACATCGAGCTGAATGCGGATCCTTCCTTCATGGACCGGTACACGTCGAGCTGTTTTTTGCCGCACACCGATTTCACTCTCTTCCCCCACGTGCAGCAGATGCTTGAGGCGTGCCGGGCCAGGCAGGGGGTGAGATCGTGGCAGGCATGATCCCGTCCCCGGAACTCCTCGCGACCGGGGTAGGGTCGCTCCCCCACCGCGACCCCGGCGAGGCGTGCCGGGCGGTGCTCGCGGCCTTCCCCCGGATCCCTTACGTTCCTACCCTGCCTAACAGGGGACTTCTCGAGGCGATCGTCTTTGCCGATGCCGAGCACCTCCCCGGCGGGGTGGTCCGGGACGGCAGGCTCATGGTCGACCGGAGCGTCGATCCCTCGGAGGCGATGGAGCAGGTCCTGCTCGACTACCTGGAGAGGAACGCGGAGCCATACCAGGTCGGTGAGGCGTACGGGTCGGGGTTCCACGCGATGATGGGCCGCGACCTCTCGGACGCCCTCCTCGTCAAGTGCCAGGTGACCGGCCCGGTCACCTTCGGGATGCAGGTGGTCGACGAGACGCGCCGGCCCATCCTCTACGACCCGGAGTACGCCGACGTGCTCGGCAAACTTCTCGGCCTGCGGGCACGGTGGTGCGAGGAGGCGATGCGTGAGCGGATGGGCGCTCGTGCGACCCTGGTGGTGCTGAGCGAGCCCTACCTCGCGTCGCTCGGCTCAGCAGTCGTCCCGGTGGATGCCGGGGTCGCGGCGTCCGCCTTCGGGGATATCGCCGGCCTCCTCGACGGAGGGCTCGGCATCCACTGTTGCGCCAACACCGACTGGGGTTTCGTCCTCGGCCTGGCGCCGGCCGTGGTCTCGATCGACGCCTGGACATACGCCCGCGAGTTTCTGCTCTACGCCGACGAGATCGCCCGCTACATGGAGGCGGGAGGCGTGGTGGCCTGGGGGATCGTCCCCGCCGACTACAGCGTCTTTGCGGCGGAGAATCCCGATGCATTCTTCTCCCGCTTTTTGGAGATCCGCGCCCGCGCGACGGAGACCGTCGACCCCGACCTCTTCGATCGCCAGTCCCTGATCACGCCGACCTGCGGGATCCGGAACGCCGGCGAGCGCCAAGCCGTCACGATCATGGCGGCGACCGCGTCGCTCTCCCGCCGCCTCCGGGGTGAGGAGCCATGATCCGGCCCTGCACCGTCGTCATATCCGGGAAAGGCGGGACCGGGAAGACGACGATCGCGTCGCTCCTGATCGACGCGCTGATCGCGGCCGGCGAGCGGCCGATCCTCGCCGTGGACGCCGACCCGAACGCGAACCTCCACGAGGCTCTCGGAATCGCACTCACGGAGACGCTCGGGAGCATGCGGGAGGAGGCCTTCACCCGGTCCATCCCCCCGGGCATGGACCGGACGGGATACATCAGGTACCGGTTCCGCAGGGCACTCGCGGAGGCGGAGGGCTACGATCTCCTCGCCATGGGGCGGCCCGAGGGGTCGGGATGCTACTGTTTCCCGAACGCCCTCCTCACCGAGTGCATCGAGACGCTCGAACGCGGCTACCGGCTCGTCGTCGTGGATTCAGAGGCTGGGATGGAGCATATCGCCCGGGGGACCATCAAGAGCCCGGAGATCCTCCTGATCGTGAGCGACCCCGGAGCCCGCGGGATGCGGACCGCAGGCCGCATCCGGGATCTCGCCGAGTCGCTCGGCCTCTCGCGGGAGAGGATCTTCCTCGTCGTCAACCGGGACCGGGGCGAGGCCGCCGCTGAGAGCGATCTCCCCCTCATCGCCCGGATCCCGGAGGACCCGGCGGTCGGGGAGGCGGATCTCGCGGGAACGCCGATCGTCGGCATCCCGCAGGAGAGCCAGGCCCGGGCAGCGGTGCGGGACCTCGCTGCGCGGCTCATCGGGGAGTGCGCACGGCGAGGGGAGTGACGCCACGACCTCTTTTTTAACGCGGTAAGGCAAACAGGTACCAACTATGGCAATCCATCCCATCGACTACCGGTACGGCACCCCCGAGATGCGTGCCGTCTGGAGTGAGGAGAACCGCTTCCGGGCGATCGTCACGGCAGAGGTGGCGCTGGCCCGTGCCGAGGCGGCGCACGGGATGATCCCCCGCGAGGATGCGGAGACGATCGCGGCCTCTGCGCCCGAGGCGCGCCTCGAGCGGGCGAAGGAGATCGAGGCCGAGATCAACCACGATATGATGGCGATCGTCAAGGCCGTCACCGAGGTCTGCGGCGACGCAGGGCGGTGGATTCACTACGGGGCGACCTCGAACGACATCCTGGATACGGCGACGGCCCTGCAGGTCCGCGAGAGCCTCGCGCTCATCGAGGAGAAACTGGGCAAACTCCTCTGCATTCTCCTCACCCGGAGCGCCGAGACGAAGACCCTCGTCTGCGCCGGCCGCACCCACGGGCAGATCGGCGTCCCGACAACCTACGGTCTCCGGTTCGCCATCTGGGCGAGCGAAGTCTCCCGCCACATCGAGCGGCTCCGCCAGATGCGCCCGCGCCTCGTCGTCGGGCAGCTCACCGGTGCCGTAGGCACCCAGGCGGCCCTCGGGGATGCCGGTATCGAGATCCAGGAGACGATGATGGAGTTCCTCGGGATCGGGGCCGTGGATGTCTCCAACCAGATCATCGCGCGGGACCGCTACGCGGAGTATTTCATGCTCCTTGCAAACATCGCGACGACGCTGGACAAGATTGGCCTTGAACTCCGGCTGATGCAGCGCTCCGAGATCGGGGAACTCGCGGAGGCGTTCGGGAAGAAGCAGGTGGGTTCGAGCACGATGCCCCACAAGAGAAACCCGATAAAGAGCGAGCAGGTCTGCGGCCTTGCCCGGATCGTGCGGTCCGCGGTCGAGCCGGCCCTGGCAAACAACGTCCTCTGGGACGAGCGCGACCTGACGAACTCCTCCCCCGAGCGGGTGCTCTTCCCCGAGGCGTCGGTGCTGACCGATCACATCCTCAACGTGATGATCGACGTGATGGAAGGCCTCGAATTCAACAGGCAGAACATCCGGAAGAACCTGATGATGCTCCGGGGGGTGAATCTCGCCGAGTCGGTGATGATCGACCTGACGAAACGGGGCATGAACCGGCAGGATGCCCACGAGGCGATGCGGACGGCGAGCATGCAGGCGCTCGCCGAAGACCGGGATCTCGCCGAGGTGCTCGGTGAGCGAGCCGAGGTCACGGAGTTCGTCACCCGCGAGGAACTCGACGCCCTCCTCGACCCGGACGCCTACGTCGGGACGGCCGTCCGGCAGGTGGAACGCCTGATCGAGAAACTCCTGCCGCTCTGCCGGTGAAGGGGTTTTAGGCGGGATGCACCATCGCATCCCGTTCGGCCGCCGTGATTTCCTGCAGGAGCCCGGCGGAGAGGTCGGCAATCGGGTAGTACCCGCCACCAGCATGTTCCGCGACGGCCCTGCAGTAGCCCAGCCGGAACTCGAGGAATGAGCCCCCAGTCTCCTCCGTGTCGATGACCACCGTGCGGATGCCGTGCGATTGGATCTCCTCTGCGATGCCGAGAACCTCATGGCGCACGTCTCCCGACACAGGAACATTCGCCCGGCCATCGGAGATGACGACCATCATCGGGATCACCTCGCCGTTCTTCCGCCGCTCCTGCAGGAGAACTTCCATGCCTTTCATCAGCCCGGCACAAAGCGGCGTCTTCCCGCCGGTAGGGAGATCTTCCAGTTGCTTTTGCGCGAGATCGACGCTTGAGCTGAGCGGGAGGAGGGTCTCGGCGCTGTTTCCTCGAAACGCCACAAGACCGACGCGGTCGCGGTGCCGGTAAGAGTCCAGCAGCATCGAGAGGACCGCGCCCTTGGCCGACTCCATCCGCCTTGTGGCTCCCATCGAACCGCTGGCGTCGACTACGAAGACGCACGCAACGGAGACCTTCCCCACCCGGACCCGCTCACGGATATCCTCTCCGCGGACGGTGACCGCCATCTCCTTCCTGTCGCGCACCGACTGGTGCGGGGCGGCGGCCCGGAGCGTGGCATCGAGTGCGACATCGCCGGTGCCGGTCGGATACCGCGCAGAAACATATCTTCCCATGTTTCTCGCCGAGAACGTCTCGAGCCGCCGGCCGGAGGGTCTTAGCCGTTCAAGAGTATCCCGCCGTTCCGGCAGGTTCATTTTTCTGACATCGACCGGGTTTCCGACCGGAAAAACGGTTTCGTGTGCGGCACCTCCCGGGGAAGGGGGCGGCTCTCCGTCATGCCCGCCGGGGCGCTCGTCACCGCCTTGCTCCCCACCATCCCGGGGAGAGTCGCCATGCTTCTTCCCGGCATCATCCAGTGCTCTGTCAAGATCTTCCGGATCGATCCTGGGCTCTTCAAACGGTTTTCGACGCATCCGATGCGGGAGCGCGAGTTCCATGGCTTCCCGGACGTCGTCGCGAGTAACTGCGGTCCGCCCGTCAAGAGCGGCGATCGTCTTCGCCGTACGGACGACGGCGATATCGGCACGGTGGGTCCTGACCCCAAGTCGGACGCATGCTTCCGCCACCGCATTCAGGAGGTCATCGTCAGCAGTGACAGATGGAAGCAACACCCGCGCATCGGCAATCTTTTCGCGCAGTTCCTCCTGCGCCGCACGGAATGCCTCCCGGCACTCGCCGGGATCGCGCTCGAACGCCTCGGCGGCCCTGATGATTGCCACACGCTCGGCGGTGTCCGCGATCCCCTCCACAGTTACCTGCAGCCCGAACCGGTCGAGCAGTTGCGGCCGCAGTTCCCCCTCCTCCGGGTTCATGGTACCCACCAGGATGAACCGGGCTGGGTGGGAGAACGATATACCTTCCCGCTCCACCACGTTGACGCCCATCGCAGCGGCATCAAGGAGCACATCGGCAACGTGGTCGTCGAGCAGGTTGACCTCGTCGATGTAGAGGATCCCGCGATTGACCGCCGCGAGGATGCCCGGATCGATGGTTACCTTCCCCTCGCGAATCGCTCGTTCCACGTCGACAGTGCCCACCACCCGATCTTCGGTCACTCCAAGCGGGAGATCGATGACGCGAACCCGGCGCCGTTCCACTTCCGGATTATCGCCCGAGGTCTTCCTTTCGGCACAGGTCGTACACATGCCGTCGTCACCTGCAGGATCGCAACTGTACGGACAGCCCCGGATCACGTCGATCTCGGGGAGCACGTCGGCAAGCGCCCTGACTGCAGTAGATTTTGCGGTTCCTTTCTCGCCGCGGATGAGTACGCCGCCGATTCCCTGATTGACGGCATTGAGGATGAGCGCACGTTTCATCGTCTCCTGGCCGACGATGGCGGTGAACGGAAGGACATTTCTCCGCGCCTGATATGACATATATGAAAATACGATGCAATAGATGTTAAAGAATTTCAATTTCGTAACAAATCACGAGCGGGAGAGGGCCGGCCTCTCCCCGCCCGGAACCATGTGGTCTCAGAACTCTTCCGCGACGCCGTAGCCGTAGGACCGCAGCACCTCGCTCCCCCTCTGCTCCGGGTATGCGTTCAGCATGAGCCCCCGCAGTTCCAGAAACTGTTCGGCGGAGACGAGAGAGATTGCCTGGAGCTGTTCGTCTTCGCCGGGCTCCATCGACCAGGAGTAGATGTAATAGGTCTCGGGCAGCCCCTCCTCTTCGTGCAGGAAGAGGTCCTTTCCGCGCGCGAACGCCCCGCCTGCGTCACCTCCCCGCGGCGCGAGATAGAGCCAGGCGTCACGGTCGGTGTCAAGGAGGATCTCGCCCTTCTCGGATTGAATACGTTTCTTCATGGTCAATCACCTCTGCCCCGCCAGCCGTGCAGAGCAGTTCGGCAGGCGGCGGCGATGAACTCCGGGAGCCCGGTGAGGTGGCCATGGCCCTTCTGCGGCCCGGGCCGGGGAACAGGAGGTTCCGCCACCGCCCGCCAGGCAGAGATAGAACGGGCAGTATTATATAATTTACTATTGTTAATACCAAGTAATACTATATTACCATTTATAACATAAAATCCCGCGCCGTCACCGTCCCGTTTTTCGCCGTCCGACCGATCCCGGCTTCCCCGTCATGCCGGGTAGTGCCCCGGGAACCAACCGATACGAGAAAAACGGATTTGTTGAACCTCTTCCCGCCCTGTTCCCGGCGATCCCAATTCCCGGGCACGACGGTTCACCGGACGCGCACCTGACGGTGCTCCTGCTCCTGTTCTTCGGCCAGTCGCCAGTCCAAGACCAAAGGTCTTCTCTTCCTCCGGTTCTTCGCACCTCGCACCTGCCGGTGCTCGAACTCCGTTCCCAGAGGAACGTCGTTCCTCACGGTGCCTCACACTCCCGCTCGAAGGCCTTCGGCCTTCTCAAGCTCTGTTCCTAGCAAAACATTGCACCCTCCGGCCAGTCGCGTAACGAACCATCGCACATCGCCGCCATGCTTGCCCCGTCGCCGGGAACGGGGAGGTTGATGAGAGGGGTAGAGCGTTGTGCGTTGGAGTGGGAGGGCCATAAACCGGAAATGCGCAGAATTTGATGGGCTCGGAGCGTAATCTCAAAGGGAAAATATTAAGTAATTTCAAAATCATCGCAAGCATGATGAAGAGTCTCAAGTTAAGTATTACGAAATCTTGCGTGACGCAATATTGCAATGGAAAGAAAATGTGCCGAACAGGATAGTGGTATGAATGCCTGCGAACTTCCTTGACCTCCATATAGTCGACTACTGCCAGCTCTCGTGCAGGCATTGCTACCTGAACAAAGGAAATACCTCGATGCCACTGGAGATGATAAGAGAGGTAAGTACCGACTTCCTGCAGGCAGATCTTCCTCTCCCAGAGAGTACGATCATTCTGAGCGGCGGGGAGCCCCTTCTCCATCCGCAATTCGGCGAAGTATGCAGCATTGTACGAAGTTTGAACGGGTATGTTGCCCTGAGTTCAAACGGGATCCTTGTCCCGCAGTACATCGATCTCTTCCGGAGAAACGACGGGATTCAGATCAGCATTGACGGAAATAGCCGCGTTCACGATTTCATCCGTGGTGCCGGGAGTTACGAAAACGCGGTGAGAGCACTGCGGTTACTGGACGAGAATAACATTCGCCACAGCATCTCATTTACCGCCAACAAACAGAATCTGAAGTGCATCGATCATATCATAGATCTCTGTATCGAAACAGGGTCTTACCTGCTCAACTTCAATCTTTATCACCCGATTCATGAAAATGGGTTAGATCCTCTATCGTTTTCGGACTGGTTATCCGAGAAGCAACGGGTCAAGGAACGAGTGGAGCAAGAAGGGATTCTCTGTACCGCGACCTGCGTGGAAAAAGGTTGTATTGCAGGGATACTGGGGCTTTCCGTTCTTCCTGATGGGACGTATTGGGATTGCTCACGAAACCAGCATACCATCGGAAAATTTCCGCAAAAAATACGTGATGTATTATTCAGGGAGCATATACAGCAAGAAAAATGTCGAGATCAGTTCGAAACTTGTTGCAGGAGGTTAGATTATGAGTAAAGTATATGTTCTGGCTTCACTTTCGAATCAAGGTAAAACGACAACAGCAATTGCACTGGAGAAGCACTTCAAAAACGAAGGTTTGAAGGTAGCGTGCATACAGCGAATTAAAGGCCAGTATGACGTAGGTTTGTATTTGCGTGAGAACATCTATCAGTATAATATGCCGCTGGAAGCAGCAAAAAGCAGAGATGCATTTGAAAAGTGGCTTCCGAAAGGCTATGATGTCTTCATCTTTGAATTATGGCATCCTTATACGCCCACTGGTGCTGCTTTCGCCGACCTCTTTGAGCGTATAAATGTGCCGATGTCGTATCAGTTCAGCGATTCCTGGAAGACATATGTAGAATCTTGCCACCCTGACTTCATGCTTTTTTGGGACAATATCCACCAGAAGGAAGTAACAAAAGTCATTACAAAAACTCCTGCATGCCTTGATGGCCCCTGTGTGGATGAGCAGTATCAACTTCATATGCCAGAAAACTTCGGTTTTGATACGTTTGAACCGAGAATGACATTACCAAAGAGCGATAAAACAGCGATTGCGGCAGGTGCATTCCCCGGAGAATATTGGGATATTTTTCCCAGCATGACATGGTACGGCTATGATTACCACAAGTTTATGAAAAGGGTGAAAAAAGAAGACTGTGATGTTGTAATCATCGGAGAATGCAGCAATAGACATTTGAAATTGAACTATTACTCAAGGACTGCCCGGACTCTCTGCTACCAGCCATCTGTCTACTTGGACTGTCAGTTAATCAATGAAATTGGGCAAGCAAACACAGATCCCTTAGCTGTGTATAGGACAATTAAAGAAAAACCTGTAGGTACCCCACTGGGCAACGACAATTCACCATATGCACCATATAACAACAAATTCTGGGCGTTTCAGCAGTATGCAGATTCTGATATCATCCGAAGAGAGGAGAACGCGATCTATTGCAATGGATGGATTTTACCGCAATATCTGATTCGTGATGGTCATCTGGAGGTGTGAGTATGGGATGGAGCGATTGGGGGGACTGGATGGACTGCCACGTCTCGGCAGGCGTGTATCTACCCTTCAGGATCAGGTATTTCCGTCCCGGGCTTCCTGACTGCGGAGGAGGAACGGGGTCCTGGAACAACGCCGATTGCCTGCCAAACGTGGTGATACGGTACGCCCGGACCCGAAAATGCCTCGATCATCTTCAAGACTTGGCAGGCTGCTACTGGATGGAGAAGGACGGCTGCCCCGAACACTGTTACATCGAGGGGACCTTCGATCTGGACTTCTACATGGTGTCGCTTATAAACAACTCACAGGGCTTCGGCCATGCGGTCTGCGCCGAGTTTTTGGGCGGCAACAGTGACGAGTTTTCCAGCTGGAAGTTCTACCAGTTTGACAACCTGGACATCAGACCCGGTGACTGGCAGATGCCCCGCGGGACAGAAACAGAGGCTACGAAGGTGAAGATCTACGAGATAACAGGTATCTTTAATTGCGGTCTCCCGGACCACGATATAGTGCCTCTGGTGACGTTTTTGATCGACGCAAAAGGAAATGTAACCAAGGGCTGAAAGGGCGGAGTACATGACAAAAACGACCCTACGGATCATCATCGCACTTGCAATTATCTGTTGTGCGGGAGCGACGATCGTAGCAGTGTACCCTCCTGACGAGGACGGCGGTCCGGGAGCCGGGAACGTGACGCCGGAAGGGTCGCCGACAGGGTCGAACTTACCGGGGGATATAAGCCGGAATGCAACGCCGCAACGGGTACCTGGAGAAGAACAGGAGGTTGAGAACATGACATCGAAAGAGTTATCGGAAGATCTACAACTGCTTCTACCCGTAAAGGAAGCACTGAAAGAGGCGAATATGACACCGGAAGAGTTGCCGGAAGAGTTGAGAGAAGAGATTGAACAACTGCAACGAACCTATGAAGACAGAAAGTTTGGTATAAGCAGATGGGAATTTGATTCGGAGAACAAACTGGCCATCATCCACGCGTACTCCATACGGGATGAAAAGAAAGTGAAGGCAATTCAGGCCAAGCAGGTCTGTGGCTGGACCTTCAGGGTCGTTCACGATATCGATTACGAGAACGAACGTAAGCAGGTTGCGGCCGAACTGCTGCAATTCCAGAAGGACCATCCTGAATTGGAGATATCGGGCTTTATCATAACATCACCAGCACATATGGAGATGTGGGTACGCAACCGTACGCCCGAAAACGAGGCATTGAACGGCACCGTGATGTACGGCAGGACAATCGAGCTAATTGGAGGCGCACCAAAGGAGATGTGGGAGGAGATGAAAGAGACCGAACCTGCATCGAGGGGACCGGGGACAGATTGAAGTACAGAAGAGAAACTGCTGTATCTTTGAGATGACCAGCCCTAAGTGCAGGCAGTGAATTTCGTAACATCTCCCACAGAAATTCGGTTGCGGGTGGCCAACCATACACCCGCAAAAGAGGCACTGAACGGCACCATGATGCATGACAGGACAGTTCAGGTATTATAGAGCCATATGGCACCGTCACCCCGGGCTGATGGAGGAGGAGAATGACAGAGTCCGTTGCACGAATCATCGCCGCTGTTGTCGCAATCGGAGTCGTCTGTTGCGCGTTAGCACTGATCGTAGCAGTGCACAATGACGAGGGCAGCGATCCGGGGACCGGGAACGTGACGCCGGAGGGGTCGCCGACAGGGTCGAACTTACCGGGGGATATAAGCCGGAATGCAACGCCGCAACAGGTACCTGGAGAAGAACAGGAGGTTGAGAACATGACATCGGACGAGATCTGGGAGCGTGCCCAGGAGATATACTGGTCCTGGTATAGGTCCGGAACCGTGGAACGAATGCTGGAAGAGGTAAATATGACGCCGGACGAGTTGCCCGACGACGTGATCGAAGAGATGAAAAACGCCACGCAGTTTGAGGATATCATCTGGAAGTGGGACGTTGATCCCCGGAACAAGCAGGTCGTCATCCATGCAGTCTTCGCATGGAATGAGGAGCATGAAAAGGAGCTGAAGGCCGTTCAGGGCCGAAAGGTCGGCGATTGGACCTTTAACGTCGCCTGGGAGCCGTATATGCTTCGGACCGTGAGGCGAGCGCTGGATGCGGCGAACATGACGCCGGAAGAGTTGCCCGACGAAGTAAAAGAGGAGATGGAGAAGATCAGCGCGCAGATCGGGGGCATACGGACGTGGGAGCTTGATCCCCGGAACAGACTGGTCGTCGCCTATGCGCACTTCACATGGCCGAATGACGGGTATGAAACGAAGGTGGATGCCATTCAGGGCAGAGAGATCAGCGGCTGGACCTTTAAGGCCGTTCTGGAGCCGGATGTGCCCGAACTCATGCAACGAGCGCTGGATGCGGCGAACATGACGCCGGACGGGGTGCCGAAGGAGGTGAGAGAGGAGTTAAAAGATCTACAACGCGGCAATAACAGAACATTCAGCATCAGTAAATGGGGATTTGACCCGGACAACAAACGGGTTGTCCTCTATGCGTACTCCATAGGGAGCGAAAGAAGGAGGGTACAGGACGAAAAAGGGATGGAGGCCCTCCAGGGCAGAGAGATCGGTGACTGGACCCTTACAGTCATCCATGATGTGGATTACGAGAAAGAGCGTGAACAACTCGTGGCTGAACTGCTGCAGTTCCGGAAGGACCATCCCGAATTGGAGATAGGAGCGTTCTCAATTTCGCCCACAGAACTTGAGCTGTGGGTGGCCAACCGCACACCCGCAAACGAGGTACTGAACGGCACCGTGATGCACGGCAGGACAGTTGAGTTACTATGGAGTCCTGTTGATTATGCAATCAGGCTGGCTTATGAAAATCAGTGATTATATCTCTCCTTTGCAGGAAATCGCTTCCCCTCGGATAAACTCATTTTTCCGACAGTTGGGGCTGCTCTGCCTTTCTCCCGATACATTTTTTGCAGAACTACCGGTCAAGCGCGTCGATCTAAAGATTCCAGCTCTGATCGTCTGTAGCCTTTTTCTGGTTGAGATCGTCGGCAATTACGATACGATCACCGCGTACACCAGAACGCTGGAGCTCACCGACCCGTCCGCGCACCCGATCATATACGTGGGCCTGTTTGCAACGGCTCTCTCACCGTTCCTGGCATGGGTATCTTACTCGGCAGTCTTCTACGGGGTATCATACCTGTACAAAGGCCGGGGTACGTTTCTCAGGACGCTGGCCAATGTAGGATACGGATGCGTGCCCCTGATCGTCGGGGCCCTCCTCCATCTAGCCCTCCTCCAGCTCATCTCCCTGCCGGTGCAGGACTATTTCATCCCCTCTCGTGTGGCGGCGCATGCAGCTGCCGTAGCGCTGATCGATGCTGGAGTTGCGATTCCGGTTCTTCTCTGGTGC
This sequence comes from Methanoculleus sp., assembly GCA_030156625.1. Classification (GTDB taxonomy): domain Archaea; phylum Halobacteriota; class Methanomicrobia; order Methanomicrobiales; family Methanoculleaceae; genus Methanoculleus. Next base: position 37,983 of record JASGMC010000001.1, on the reverse strand, counting down.
GGGTTCCTCTGGACAGCAGGTATGCGGCACGCACGAAGCCTCTCCACTCGCCAGGCACTGGTGACGGTCTTTGTTCCCGTGGGGCTGGCAATCGGTGCGAAGATCGTATTGCTTCTGTGGAAACTGGTATCGGCCAGAGTGTATACAGGAGTATTGTGAATATGAAGTTGTCCCAAAACGCTATTGCCGGGAGAGGGACATCCTTTCGCACCTATCGGTGCTTATGCACTCGCCGTTTCGCCGGGTGCACCTCCCCGGACCCTCGCTCGAAACTCTTCAAGTTTCTCAAACTCCTGTCGTACCGACAGTCGTTCCCCGAGTGGCGATATGCGACGTCCCGGCAGGAACGGAGTTTGAGCACAGGAGGTGCGAAGGTGCGATACCCAATGGAAAGCCATTTCACCCTTCTTGCTCAGAATACGGCTCTAATGGTAGATACCTGGGAAGTAAAGGCTCCGGTTAGGGTATACCGAAGGTTCGGAGATCTTTTTGGGACGAACTCTATGACAAGATCCGGTATGACCCTGAAGACGATATGTATCGTCCTGCTGCTGCTCGCGTGCGCTCTCCCGCCATGCCGAGCGGTGCCCGGAAAACGGCCGATGCGAGAAAGATCGAACTTTTGAGCCCCTTCCCCGTCTGCCCCCGGTGATCGCGATTCCCGAGCACTACGGTTCACCGGACGCGCACCTGACGATGCTCGAAGGACGCTCCCTAAGGAGCATCCTGATCCTGAGGATTCACGCCCCCCCGGGGTGACCCTTGAAGATACGCTCGGCGAAATCTGGTCGAGCGTGGTGGCGCTGATCCTCTATCCCGTCGTCTTCTTTGCCGCCGCATACACGCGGTTCATGCGGACGGATATCCGATGATAGACGGGCGCGCACTTTCGCTCCCGGGGAGGGGCTGCATTGGAGGCAGGCCGATTATTTCGCCGGGTTTCGATATTCGGGGAAGGTATGCAGGGTTCTTACCGGAGTATGCACTCATACCCACGATCCGGGGATCGAGGTATATTTCAACTGGAAATCGGCCGTACTGCCGGGAGATGGAACAACAAGGGCGTATCAGGAGAATGCAACGGCCCGGGTACAGCCGCGACAGTTCGATGTTTGTCACAGAAAAGGTATATGGGAGAACGTTGACGCCTTGATCGGTGACACCGTGTACGGTATCCCACGGGGGCCGGGAACCCCGATTGCCGTCGTATCCCGGCCCCCAAAAGCGTGCCCGGAGGGCAATAGGGCTGTTGGCTGCCATAGGGGATAGCCGTTGCGGTTCCGTGTTCCTCCAGGCACTGTTGCGAAATTTCGAGTGACATAGTATTGCAATGGGAAGGAAATGTGCCGAGCAGAATAGTGATGTGATGCCAATTGGTTCTTGTGGTCCCGTTCAGGACGTTAAATTGAATGCGTCGGCAAAGATTAATTCTGCAGACTTGTACCAGAGGGGTGACGGTACCCGCTATGTTATAGTAGACTGGTATGTAAGTGGATGTTTCGATTATAGTCAACAGTTCACGTTCACGAGCTGCGAACTCAGTACAACAATCAAAGTGAGTTGGCCTGGCGGCTCGAGTGAGATCGTGAAACCTCTCTATACCGATTACTGCATACAGTCCGGTACGGACAATATAGATGTGGCGCCTTCAGCTTCCTCCTATACTGTGGAAGTAAAAGTGCATGCCGAATGTTGGGTCTGGGTCATCATATGGACAAATATTGGTAGAGAGGATGCTTCTGCTTCCTGTGTGATATACCCATGAGACGCGCAGGAGAGGTATGTATGAACCAAAAAACGATATGCATCATCATCCTGCTGATCGTGTGCATTCCCCCGGCAGCGGCTGCACCCGTTGTTCAACTGACAAACGATTCGGCATTCGATGCGTACCCCTTCTGGTCTCCGGACGGTGCCAGGATCGCCTTCGTCTCGTCCGACGGAGTCCACTCCGGCATCCGGGTGATGGAGTGCGACGACGGGGGCCCGGTGCAGGTGACGGACAATGGTTCGTGGAATCTCTTCACCGAGTTCGATCCCTGGTCGCCGGACGGGAAGAAACTCCTCTTCCTCTCCGGCACCGAAGAAGGGCTCGACCTCTGGACGATGAACCCGGACGGGACCAGGAGGATGCGCCTGACCGAAAGCGGCCGCATCCTCCCCGGCCTGACGCTCTCCGGCTACGGGGCGGACTGGAGCGCCGATGGGAGGCGGATCGTCTATACCTCCTGCCTCTTCGACAACTCGGCGGTCTGGAAGACCCTCCTGGCGCCCGCTGCAGAAGGGCCGCCTGCGGTGAACCTCTCGGCAATCCGGAAGGATGCCGATATCCGGATCATGGACGCGGACGGCGGCAACAAGAAGCAGCTGACGACCGATGGGGATGCGCGCCTGCCCCTGTGGCAGCCGCACGGGGATCGGATCGCATACCTCTCGGAAAGGTCGGGAAACGGAGAGATCTGGACGATGCAGAGCGATGGAACGGGCAAGAGACAGGTGACGTTCAGCGACGGGAACGTCTCCGGGTATTCCTGGTCCCCGGACGGCACCAGGATCGCCTACGTCGTCGCGGCACCGCCCGGAACACAGCCGGAGTTCTCTCTTTGGGTTATCAATAGCGACGGATCGGGTTCGGAGCAATTGACAACAGGAAACCGGGACAAATCACCGGTCTGGTCGCCGGACGGTGCCGGGATCGCCTTCCGGTCGGAGTCGCGGAACCAGGCGCTCTGGGTGATGGAGAGCGACGGCTCCGGCCTCGCATCCCTTGGCCCCGATAACCCGGCATTCATGATGCAGCAATGGTCTCCCAACGGCAAGGCGATCGTCGTGAGCGATGGAAACGACCTGTATGCAATCCCGCTCGAAGACCCGGCGGCACCCGCATCGCCGGGATTTGGGGTAGCTGCTGCAGCGGGTGCGCTGCTTCTCACGGCATGTCTGCTCAGGCTGAAAAAGCAGGAGTGAGTGAAAAGTGGGAACGTGCCGCATGCAGACGGTTACCGGTGGCGTGATGGAGCGCGACGCGTTAACGGGCTGCGCATCTGACGACGCTCGAGCTCCGTTTCTGCCGAAACGTCGCTTATCGCCATCCGCCGTCTTCACGCCGCTCACTCTTTCTCCCGTGCTCCCCGCAGCGCTTTCACGTCCTTCAAGGTCACCACGCGGACTGCGCCACCCTGGACTTCGCCTCCGGCATCGCCCATCCGGTCCTCGATCCAGCCCTCCATCTCCAGGTACGCCGCCCGCAGCCCTTCGAGAACATCCGGGTTGGCATCCCAGAGACCGCGCTCGTGCGCCTCAAGCAGCCGCCTCCCGATCTCTTCCAGCGCCCAGGGGTTCTCGTCCTCAAAGAACCGCCGCATCTCCGGATCCAGGACGAACGTGCGGACGATATCGTCGAAGATCCGGTCGTCCACCTCCTGTGTCGTTGCCTCCCAGCCGTAGACGGTGCCCACCTGCCGCGAGATATCCCCGGCACCCTTGTAGCCGTGCCGCTTCATCCCCTCGATCCACTGCGGGTTGAGAAGCCTCGCCCTGACAACGCGCCGCACCTCCTCGGCAAGTGTCCTGACCTCCACCCTGTCCCGGTCACGCGTATCGCCGTAGTAGGCAGGCACGTCCCGGTTCGAGAGTGCCCGCGCCGCCCCGGTCAGCCCGCCGTGCGTCCCGAAGTAGCAGCAGCACCCGAGGAGGTCGTACTCGTCGGTCACCGTCTTGTTGAAAGTGAGGTCGACGGCGGCAAGTTGCGCGGAGAAGGTCTCAGGAGACTCTTCACCGAAACTACCCCGTCCGTAGGCATAACTGTTCCACCTGACAAAAACCTCTGCAAGGTCCGCATCCTCCTTCCAGGCCGATGCATAGACCGCCAGGCTGACGCCGTTGCCGTAAGTTCCCGGCCTGCTTCCGAAGATACGGGCCGTACCGCGCCCCTGCAGGGCGTGCTTCCGTATAAAGTTCATCTCAGGCGGTTCGTCCAGTGTGGCGACTTCCCGGATAGCGTCGTCCAGAAGTTCAATGGAGGTGTAAAAACAATCCCGGAGAATCCCGCTCATCCTGACGGTGACGTCGATCCTCGGCCGGCCGAGTTCCTCGATCGGGATCACCCGGTAGGACCTGACCCTGCCGTCCGTCCAGACCGGCTCGACCCCGATGAGGGAGAAGGTCTGGGAGAGCTGCTCGCCGTCGGCCCACATGATATCGGACGCCATCCAGTACATGCCGATATTCTCCGGAACCCGTCCATGCTCGTCGACGTACTTCGCAACAACGCTCTCCGCAAGCCGCATCCCGATCCGCCACGCGGCACGGGTAGGTACCCGGAAAGGGTCGAGCGAGTAAAAGTTCCGCCCGGTGGGGAGCACCTCGGGCTTGCCTCGCGTGATCAGGCCGGAGGGGCCCGGCGGGATATAACCCCCGGCGAACCCCGAGAGCAGGCTCCCGATCTCGTCGGAGTCGTCTATCCGCGCCTCGATATCGAGGACGCCAGCCCGGATCGTTTCGAGCGCCTCATGGTCGTGCCGGCGCAGGCGGTCGGAGAGAGCCCGCTCCGCCGCCCGTTCAGGAGTCTCCCCCGCGAGGATCGCGGCGATGAGCGCTTTTGCTGCAACTTCGGCATCCCGCAACAGTGCATCGTCCGCAGTCGAAGCGTCGTGCCCCATCATCCGGAGCACCGCGCCCTTCACTTCTCCATCATACCGCATGACGGCGTGGATGAACTCCACCCGGCGTTCACCCTCCGGCACCTCCCCAAAGATGTGCATCCCCTCGGGGATCCGGGTGTCGGCGATCCGGGTTATGGCGGTATGGGCGACGCCGACCACCTCCTCAAACGGAGCCCCCTGCTCGTGCATGGCTGCAAACCCGATCTCGTCGGCTATGCCGGTCTGCTCCAGGAGGTCGACGATGGTGTGCTCGAGCGCGTGCGTCCTTGCCCGGTCGATCTCTTTCGCCCGGTTGTAATCCGCGATCTGCTCTTCGAGTTCCTTTAACCCCGCGTAGAGGTCGCTTGCAACCATCACCGTCTGCATGTGGTCGATCAGAGTTGCGTAACTCCGCCGCTTGGCAAGCGTCCCCTCCGGCGGGTTGTCGGCGTTGTAGATGTAGAGGTGAGGGATGGTTCCGATGGCGATATCGGGGAAACAGGCATCCGAGGGGGCGACTGATTTGCCGGGGAGGAACTCGAGATTTCCGTGCGTGCCGACATGGACGATCACATCCGCACCGAACGTCTCCTCGATGTAGCGGTAGGTCGCAAGGTACTGGTGGGTCGGCGGAACGCCCGGGTCGTGGAGGATCCGGCAGACCTCTCCGTCGCACCGCGGGCCGGCGCACCCGCGCTTCGGCTGGACGCAGACGATGGCGTTTCCAAAGCGCACCCCGGTAACGACGATCTTCCCCTCGTAGATCATCGCCGGCGGAACCCCGTTCACCTCTTCGCCCGGCGGCTGTCCCCACGCCTCGCAGATGCGGGTCCTGACTTCGGGGGGCAGGGTTTCGAACCAGGCGGCATAATCATCAGGTTCTATCAGCGCAAGGGCGCCTCCTCTCCGGACGATCTCCTCTACCGATGTCCAGCGAAAGTCGCTGACCGCTTTCCGGTTCATGATGGCTTCTATCAGGTCTCTCCCGCTCTCCGGGCATTCGACCGCATATCCCTGGTCGCGCATCGCTCTCAAAATTCTGGCGACGCTCTCCAGCGTATCGAGGTGCGCCCCGGCGCCGACCGTCGCCTCGACCGATGCGCAGGGTTTGTTGTGGAGGATGAAGGCCACCCGCCTCTCTGCGGGAGGGCTTGCCGCAAGGTCGATCCACTTCCCAACCCGGCCGACGAACTTCTCCACCCGCTCGGCGATGGGGACATGCCGCTCGCCCTCGGTGCCCGCCGGGTCACGGCTTTCCGCCGCGCCGACCGGCAGCATCTCGATCGCGCCCAGGAACTCGGGCAGCACAACGTACCAGGAGACGTCGCTCCCACGCATCCCATCCGTATCGGCCCTCCATTCGGCTTCAGTTCGATGATAGAGGATCAGGGGGTGGAGGACCGGCACGCCGAGATTCTCCAGCGCTTTAATGCAGGCATCGCCGTCACGGGGCGGCGTGAACGTTCGCGCGTCGATGAGCGCAGAGATCCGACCCTTGAAGAAGGTATCTATCACCTCAGGGTCTGACCGTGCCCCGATCCCCTGATCCTGGACCCCAAAGCAGAAGACCGGGAGGACGTCGTAATGCTTCTCGAGTTCCCGGATCAGGGCATCTTCGACAGCCAGGTCCCCGTTCACCCAGTGCGTCCGGGAGAAGAGGAGCCCGACACGGATGCTGTGCCGGGACGGATACCAGGCGAGGTACACATCGGGGTCATCGAAGACGGCACCGACGTCCGGGTGGTAGATCCCTTCCCAGCGGGTCTCGCGCGGCGGGTCGTAGGCGACGTCCATCCCGGCGACCTCGGCCTGAACATAGCGGATCAGATTCCCGATGTTCTCGGGCCCGCCGTAGAGGAAGTAGGCGCTTACCGTGGAAACGACGGCGAGCGGCACGGTCGAGGCCGACCATGAAGCATCGGTGTAGCCGAACGGTATGACCGGAACGCCCTCCCCGAGACCACCCAGGATCTCGTCCCAGACCGGGTCGTGCGACGGGTGGATCAGGACGACGTCCGCTCCGTTGCACGACTCGATGCATCGCCTCCGTTTCTCCGGATCGTCCTTCAGTTCATGTACCTGCCACGCGGCAAGAGCGATCCCCGCCTCCCGCGCTGCACCCGAAAACTGCAGCAGTTCGCTGCCCCAGGCCACTATGGTTACTTTCATTCGATCTCCACCAGATTATCATTGTTCGACGGACGGAGAGGAACCACGTACGGCACGCCCATTTCGTCCTTCACGGACGCCTCGATGCCATATGCTGCACGTACCATCCTCCCGGTAAGGAGAGAGGGCGGCGTCCCCCGGCCGAGCACCCGCCCGTCTTTTAAAATCAGGAGCAGGTGACAGTAGCGGGCGGCAAGGTTCAGATCGTGGATCGCCGCGACCACCGCAAGCCGGCGCTCTTCCGCGAGCCGGGAGAGGAGGGCCATCACCTCGATCTGGCTGCGCACATCAAGCGCACTCGTCGGCTCGTCGAGGAGAAGGATCCGGGCATCCTGCGCGATCGCCCGTGCAATCAGCACCCGCTGCCGCTCCCCGCCCGAGAGGCGGTCGACCCTGCGGGATGCGAAGCCGCCGATGCCGAGAAGCGAGAGCGCCTCCGAAACCTTCCGTTCATCCTCTTCGGTGACGCTCCAGCGCAGGTGCGGCCGCCTGCCCATCAGAACGGTCTCAAAGACCGTCGCAGAACCGGAGGTCCCACCGTTCTGCGGGACGTAGGCGATAGTCCGTGAGATTTCGGGCCGGTTCATCGAGCACAGGTCGCGCCCGTCAAGGCGGATGTCCCCTTCCGGGTCGAGGATCCGGTCCAGGCACCGGAGCAGTGTCGTCTTCCCTGAGCCGTTCGGTCCGACGAGTCCGATGACTTCCCCCGCATCGAGGGCGAACGAGACATCCGCAAGCACCTGCCGGTCGCGGTAGGAGTACGAGAGCTCCTGCACGCAGAGCAGGGGCGTCAGGCATCCCTCCTGCGCATGAAGAGATAGAGGAAGAACGGGATGCCGAGGAACGCCGTCATGATCCCGACCGGGACGATCGTCCCCGGGATTACTGTGCGCGCGAGGCAGTCGGCGCCGAGGAGGAGGGCGGCGCCCACGAGCCCGGACGCGGGAAGGAGGGTGCGGTGGTCGGCCCCGATCGCCATCCGGGTGATGTGAGGCGCGACCAGACCGATGAACCCGATGGTGCCGGTGAAACAGATGATCACCGCCGTTACGAGCGATGCGGCGAGCATGAACCCGGCCATGGACCGCTCCACCGGCACGCCGAGGCTTTTGGCCACCTCGTCGCCTTCGGCGAGGGCGTTGAGGTCCCACGCGCGCCAGAGGAGGAGTGGGACGACGGCAGCGACGACGGCCGTCACGATCCCGAGTTTCGGCCAGGAGGACTTATCCAGGGACCCGAACATCCAGAAAACCACCGCCTGGAGTTGTTCAGCGCTGCCGACGTACTGAAGGAGGGACGTCACCGCCGAGAAGAGGTACATGAGCGCGACGCCGGCGAGAATCATCGTCTCGCTTCCCATGCCCCGCAGGCGGGCCATGCCGTAGATGGCGCCGGCAGCGAGCATGGCAAAGAGAAAGGCGTTTCCGACGACGAGGTAGCCGCCGGAGAGAATACCGGCCCCGAGAACGATGGCGACCGATGCGCCGCACGAGGCGGCGGAGGCGATCCCGAGCGTGAAGGGGCTTGCCAGCGGATTTCGGAGGACCCCCTGCATCACCGTGCCGGCGATCGCAAGCCCAAATCCCGCCGCGATCGCGAAGAGCACGCGGTGCAGCCGCCAGCCCCAGACGATCCCGACCGCATTGGACTCGATCATCCGTTCCGGCAGGTCGACCGCCCCGGGAAAGAGCCCGGCGAAGATGGCAAGGTAGGCGTCGGCGACCGGGAGGTCCGCCGACCCGAGGGTCACGGCGATCCCGACAAGCGCCACGAGGATCAGGATGAGGGCGGTGATGAAGAGGGCTCTCTTCTCTGTGAGCCGTGCATACTCCTCCCTGCCGAAATCCGTCATCATACCGGGTATACGAACGTTCCGTGTTCGTCGAGGTCGTAGTCGAGCCGCTGGAACTCGTCCAGGTACTGCCGGTGGATTGCGCGGGGATCCAGGTCGGGGAAGAGATCCGGGTAGAACCACTTCGCCATGTACGCGACACCGATGAAGTATTCAGGCCCTCCTATGACGTCGGTGTGGATGACGTACACCCGGTCGTCCCTGACCGCACCAATCCTGTCCCATACCGGGCGGCTCCCGATCGAGCAGCGAACCGTCTCGAAGGACGACGGGTCGTCGTCGCCGTAGCCGCCGAAGGCCAGTTCGCCAGCACCCACGATCTTGACGATGACGTCGGGGTTCCTGCTGATGACCGCTTCGGGGTCGACCACCGGGTATTCAACCATAATATCGGCGAAGATGTTCCTGCCGCCGGCAAGTTCTATCTTCTCGTCGTAGCCCGAGCCCTTTCCGGCGCTCTTGTAGTCGTTCCAGTTTTCCAGGTAGACCGACATCCGGTCGTCGGCCGGCACCCGGCTCAGGCGTTCGGCCACCGTACCCGTAACGTTCCGGTGAAACGCGAGGAACCGCTCTGCCCCTTCTTCGTTCCCGAGAAGGAGACCGAGCTTCCGCACCTCGTCGGCGTATACCGCCGGCCGATAACTATCGAACCGGAAGAACCGGATACCGGGATCGATCGACATAAGCGTCGTCTCGATCTCGTCGCAGAAAGATTCGGAGAGGGTTGCGTAGAGGAAGATCGCATCGGGACGGACCGCGGCTGCCTGTTCGTAGTCGGGAGCCCAGATCGATCCGAGGTTCGCCGTTCCCTGGTACTCAGGGAAGAAGGTCGGGTCCTCAAGGGTGTACTTGCTCACGCCCACGACCCGATCGGACTCCACGCCGATCGACCGCATCACCTCGAGAGTATCGCTGTTGAAGACCGCCAGTCTCCGGAGCGGGCGGGCGAGCGTCGTCGTTCGCCCGGAGGAGTCGGTTATCGTGAGCGCCCTGCCGTCCCAGTGCTCGTAGACGAACGCGGCATCCCGGAGGTCGTCGGACGGCGGGGCCTCGACGGTCCCGCCCATGAACCGGGCGTCCAGCGAGTCGAGAATTGCGGTTGCGACCTCGGACGAGGTCAACGTGCCGTCGCCGTCACGGTCGCACGGGACCGCCTCCGCCACTGCCGTTCCGGCCAGGAGGCAGATGCAGCAGACGAGCAGGAGAAGTCTCCGCATCACCGGCTGCACCTCCACCGGTACGCCGCGGCAAGCGCCGCCAGTGCGGCGGCATACTCAAAACCGGGTGTCGACGGGACCGTCGTCTGCGCGGCCTGCCCGGAGCGAGAGGGTCCGTCCGACCCGATCACACCCGATTCACCGGTCAGCAGGTCTTCCCACGTGCCGTTTAGCTCATCTCCGGCCCCCGGCGACCCCTGCAGCCGGTAACGAACCGTTTCTTCGCCGACAACGGCGAAGGCGACCGTCCGGTTCGAGACCCTTGTGCGATTGTCGGGGTGGTCGCACCCGGCCCACGTACAGCCGTCGGGGATGGTCTCGACGATGCCGCCGACGGGGATATCGTTCACCGTGAGCGTCACCTCAAGACCGCTCCCGGCGCCTTCCGGCAGTTGAACTACGGTCCTTTCAACACTGCCAGCCGCTGCAGAGGCCGCGAGCACGAAGACCAGGATGCACAGGAGTAATGCTCTGTTCGGTGTCACTGCAGGAAGTTTCATCGCGTTGTGTTAAATATTTTACCTTTTGTATTACTTGTTAGGAGTAATTTTTTATTTTCACCGATTAAATGGCACCAAAATGGCAAATATTAACAATATCGGCGGGGCATTCCCGGGATGTCGACATGATCCTGCGCCGATCGGTAAGGGCATCGGGGGCATCCACCCCCGCCTCCGGTGTTCGCGCGCCCACCGTCCCTTCAGGCGCACCTCGATTTCAGGGAGAGACACGGGTGTTTGCAGAACGTTTCAGGAGGATAACAACAGACCCGGGCAGCCGTTGCCGGGCGAGTGTGATTTGTAACTTTTCCTGCTTCGTGCAACAAGACAAAGCGGGTCCCCCTGCATGTAATACAAAAATAGAATATATTAATATCTGATGTTACATTTTGATAGATCGTATGAATATATTCAAACATATCCGCACATGGTTATGCGCGTTTATTGCATTAGTCCTGATGACGGCCCCGGTCTCGGCAATCTACGACTTCGAAGGCATCCCCCTTCAGACAGCAGCCCAGGGTGAGGTCCGGGGGGAGGTGCTCACATTCGGGACGTACGGGCTCACTGCCCCCCCCATCAAGTGCACTTTCTCCCTTCCGTCAAAGCCGGTCTGGGCACGGATCTACACGGGCGTCTGGGGCGGCACCGAGCGTTACACCGGCTGGGAGGAACTCAGCGTCAACAACGGCGTCCCGGTCCGCCGGGACCTCTTCGGGAAAGACGACCGACATGAGGAGACCTTCGTATCGGGATACGGTGTCTACTGGGTCGCACATGACTGCACCGACCAGCTCCGGGGCGGCACGAACACCATCACCCTCACGACCAGCAGGGGGCAGGCCGAAAGCAGAATCGACGGACGCTCCTACGGCATCTTCGTCGTGGCCGTCGTGGAAGACGACGGCAAACCGGTCACCAGGTACTGGATCGCCGAGGGGAACGAGGACCTCCACGGCGAGGGGTGGTCCGGCACGAACCCCACGCGACACGATACGTGCGAGATTACTCTTGAGAAGGCTCCCGCAACGGGACAGGCAACAGCCGACCTGACGGCGGTCCTCCTGGCCTCGACGAAAGGGCAGCCAGATTACATCCTCTTCAACGGCGAGGATCTGGGCAGCCCGGTGACCGACCTCTCGCTCTATCCCGAGGGGGCGCGGGACATCGGCAACGAGCACATCGGCGACGCGACCGGCAGTGCCGGGACCGATAGCCGCTACATCGACGTCGAGACGTTCGACGTCGGCCGGCTCCTGAAAGAGACCAATACCATCGTCTTCGAGCGCGGGAGAGACCTCGACGGCGACGGCGAGATCACCACCATCGGCTCGCAGCCCGAAGGCGAGGACTACATCCACCCCTGCTCCGTGATCCTCACGGTGCAAAGGCCCGACGCTTCGCCGGCACCGGACTTCGCCGTCGACACCCCCGTGGTGGCGGGAGCGTATGCAGGCGAGGAAGCGACGATTCAGGCAACCGTGAGAAACTACGGCGCACGACCCGACGGAACGATCGGGGTGGTCTTCTCGGTTGATGGAGTTGCCGTCGGAACTGTCGAGGTCGAACCGGCGAGATCCGGCGTCCAGCAGGTTGAAACCGGCGTCACCCTCGCCGAAGGCCGGCATACGGTCTCAGTCAGGGTCGATGGCGGCGGGGAGGCCGACCCGACGGACAACAAAGCGTCGACGGACCTTACGGTCGGCACGATCCCCGACCTCTCCGTCGCCATCGGGGCACCGGTGCGGAGCGGGGTCGCGGCCGGGGCGCAGGCCGCACCGACGCAGCAGTCACCCGCCCCGCTCCTGGCCCAGTTTGCAGGGCTCTGCCTCGCCGCACTCCTTGCCGCGCTGCGCCCGCCCGGTGGGAAGACAGCGGCCGTTCTGGTCGCGGGCGTGGTCATCGTCGGCTTATCTCCGCTGATGGTACCGCCCGGAGCCGCCGCAGGGTTCTCGGACTATACGATCCCCGTCACGATCACGAACGGCGGGGGGAGCGACGTCGGTGCCTTCGATCTCACCATCTACCTGGACGGGGATAAGGCAGCGGTCAAGCACGTCGACGGGATCGGGGCCGGGGCGACGGCCACCATCGAGGTTCCACTGTACACCACGCCCGGCAAGCACCGGCTCAAGGTGGTCGCGGACGAGGGAGGCGCGATCAAAGACGCGAACAGGGGAAACAACGCAGCCGAGGGGGATCATGTCTTCCCGTAGCACCGCTGCCGGACTGATCCTCCTGCTCCTTCTGGCAGCTCCCGCGGCGGCAACCTATGCCGGGGACAAACCGCTTTCATCCGTGTTTTACGACGAATTTCGGGGAGACTACGTCTATACCGTTGGAAACAGCACCTACAGCGGCGCACTCGGCCCGGGAGACCGGTACACGGTTGCGTTCGATCCCGAACTCCCGGCCGACGCAGCCGTCAGGTACCAGCGGCTCTACGTCTACTGGGCCTGGAGCAAGCTCGACCAGAGCGCAATCTATCCGGTGATCTCGCTCACCCGCACGGATACGGGCGAACAACTCACGGAGGCCGGCCGCTACACGGACTCCAAAGGGTTTGCCAGCCAGAACGATTTCTTCTCAGGCGCGGATATCTTCACGACCGCGGACCTCAATCCCGGAACAAACTCCTTTGCGGTCGTCCTCGAGAACAACGCCACCGACAACCGGACCTTCGTCGTCCAGGGGATCGGTCTGCTCGCCGTCTACGAGAGCCCGGGGTCGCCGGAGGCGATCGTGTGGGTGAGCGAGGGGGCCGACCTCCTCTACAACAGTTACGGGATCACCCCGGCCATGGCGTCAAGCAGGATCGACTTTCCCGGAACGATCGATCGCTCCGGCCTCGACTCGGCCGAACTCCTCCTCGTCGCCCCTTCGGGCGGCTACACCCGGGAGAAGATCCCCGTGATCAACCGGCTCTTCTTCAATCGCGAAGGAACGGGCAGTATGCCCTCGTTCTTTGAAGCGATCATCTCGGCGGTGTTCCCGGGCTCGAACGGGAAGGAGTGGACGAACGTCTTCGATTCCGACGAGACGATGCAGATCGGGATCGACCGGCGGGACGTGCTCCCCTACCTGCAGTCCGATAACAATTTTGCACGGGTCCAGGACGAAAAAGACTACCTGGTCCTGACGAACGCCGTGCTCCGGGCCGAGCGGAGGTGAGAGAAATGGAGACAATCATCGAGACGATACACGTCAACAAGGCGTACAACGACCAGGTGACCGCTCTTGCGGATGTGAACTTCGCCGTCGGGAAGGGCGAGTTCGTCGCGCTCCTCGGGAGGAGCGGCAGCGGAAAGAGCACGCTCCTGAACATCCTCGGGGGTCTCGACGCCCCGACCTCGGGTGAGGTCCACATCGGCGGCAGACGCGTCGACTTCAGCGACAGGAAGGCGCTCATCGCGCTCAGGAGAGGGTCCATCGGATTCGTCTTCCAGAGTTTCAACCTCATCCCGGCGCTGACGGCGCAGGAGAACGTGGAGTATCCGCTCCTCTTCAACTACCGCGACAGGGCCGCCAGGGCAAAACGGGCGGCCGATCTCCTCTCGCTCGTCGGCCTTGCGGACCGGGCGCACCACTACCCGCGGGAGATGAGCGGCGGCGAGCAGCAGCGGGTGGCGATCGCCCGCGCCCTCGTCGGAGACCCGCTCATCGTCCTCGCCGACGAACCGACGGGGAACCTGGACTCCAGGACCCGCGACGGGATCTTCGAACTGATGCGACAGGTAAACCGGGAGCGGGAGACGACCTTCCTGCTTGTTACCCACGAGCGCGAGCTCGGCAGGCGGACGGATCGCACCATCGAACTCCTCGACGGGAGCGTGGTCTCGTGATCGCCAGACTGGTTGAGTACCTGGTGGTCTCGGCCCGCCAGGTCACCCGGAAGCGGATGCGCGTCTTCCTTACCGCCCTCGGCATCGCGATCGGGGTCGCTGCCGTCGTAGGAACCGTCTCCCTGGGCGAGGGGATCCGCTACCAGGCGGTGGAGGCGATCAAAGAGCAGTCCGATCTCACCCTCATCGAGGCGACCGCGGATATCCGCGGAGGCGCGATCCAGTTCATCACGCCGGCAAAGATCGACGAACTCGATGCCATCCCCCATGCCGCGGCATCTTCGGCGGTGGTCAGGGAGGCGTACGCCACGAAACGGCAGACCTACCTCGAGGTCGTGGGCATCGATCCCGGCGGGATCGAGAACGTGATCCGGCCGAAGTACCTGAAAGGAGAGCCTCTCGCCACCGGTTCGCGGCAGGCGGTGCTCGGGCACGACATCGCCGAGACGCTCCAGCGCTACGAAGGGGTCCGGCTCGGCGACACCATCCCGATCCTGGTCCGGCGCTACGACGAGAACGGCATGCCGGTCGACGAAGAGGTCGATTTCACCCTGGTCGGCGTGCTCCAGGAACGGGACGATGCGTTCGACCAGGTGATGCTGATCGACCGCGGAGTCGCGCAGGAGTTGCGCGGAGACGATACGACGTTCGACGGCGTCCTGATCCGGATCGACAGCCCCGATGCGGTCTTCGCCGTCGTGGACGACGTCAAGACGCTCGGCCTCACCGCAGAGGGCGCGTTCCAGCAGATCGAGTCGGTGAACCGTTTGATGGACGTCGTCGTCCTCATCCTGGCGTTCTTTGCCGGTGTCTCCCTGATCGTGGGGGCGCTGATGATCGTCAACACGATGGTCATGTCGGTCTTTGAACGGACACGGGAGATCGGGATCACCATGGCCATCGGGGCCTCCCCCGGCGACGTCGTCCACCTAATCCTCGCCGAATGCCTCTACATCGGATTGATCGGGGGTGTGCTCGGCGACCTGTTGGGCGTTGCCTTCTCGGGCGTGATCAATACGTTCGGCAGGCCGTTCATCGTCGCCCAGCTCGGCGATACGTTCTCCACGTTTTCGGACGGCGATATCACCCTGATCACGCCGGAACTTCTCGTCATCGGAATGACAATCGCGATCGCCCTTTCCCTGGTATCGGGCCTCTACCCGGCGCTGAAGGCGTCCCACCTCAACCCGGTGACGGCGATACGGACGGGGGTATGAAAAAATGAGAATCAACAGACCATATATCACAGGAATTGTACTCTCTCTCGTGCTGCTGCTCGTCCTGGTGCCCGCGCCCGCGGCGGCCGACCAGTACGTGGGCGGCATCCCGCTGCAGACCGTCGAAGAAGGCACCGTCTCCGGCGGACTATGGCACGATTCCTTCTTGGGGACTGTGCCGGTGCGCGAAGTTACTAAGGAATTCTCACTTCCTTCCTACACGGAGATCAAATGGGCGCGCCTCTACGTCGCCGTCTACTGCGGCCACATGCAGAACAACAATGAACATCGGGCAACCGTGAAGTTCAACGGCGGGTCCGGGATGCAGACGCTCGGCGTCGAGGAACTCCGGGTGCCGTACTCCTTCCCCGCAGATGGCGGGGACGGGCCGGTCTGGGTGAACAACCACTGCAACCGGGTGACGAGCGATTACCTGATGTGGTACGACGTGACCAACCTCATCACCGACAGCAACCCGGTCGCCGAGGTGAAGACAGAGCAGCCGGAAGGCTACGCAGGACTTCGAGACGGGCGGATAAAACTCATCACGCTGGTCGTCGCCTACGACGACGGCGACGGCGACGAAGTACACTACTGGGTGAACCAGGGGCACGACGTCCACTCCTACTACGTCGAGGAGATACTTGACGAGACCTACACGGGGGAGACCGTCTTCGATACCGAGGACCTCCCGCAGTATGACGACCGCATCCCCGCCGCCGAGTTCTCGACGATCTACCTTGCAAGCCAGGTGGGGGAGTTCACATTCAACATGGAACCGCTCGATGCCAACGACCCGCAGGGCAGCTACTCGGGGTACCAGACGTGGGACGTCTCCGACCTCATGGAGCCCGGGATGCCGAGCACGCTCACCTACACCCGCGACCTCAGCGTCAGCGGGAGCGGCGGCGGGTACATGGGTGCGTTCTTCAAGATCCCGCTCGCCCTCCTCTCGGTCCGCTACCCCGAAGAGGAGGTCGGGTCAATCCGGATGACCTCGGCGCCGGCCGGCGCGGCGATATTCCTCGACGACGAGCCGACCCAGTGGACGACGAACACGACGATCCCCGGCATCTCCGCCGGAGACCACTCGGTCAGGGTCGAGATGGAGCGTTACCGGATACCCGACGACCAGTGGGTCACGGTGACCAAAGCGGTAAACGCCACGGTCCACTTCGATCTCGAACCGATCACGGGGAGCATCGAGGTGACGAGCGAGCCGGCCGGCGCATGGATCTACCTCAACGGGGAGAACATGTCGGTCGTGACCCCGGCGATGCTGGAGAACCTGATCATCGGCGACTACACGGTCGAGGTGAGGGGCGAGGCGGGTGAAGATTACCGGACGGTCACGGTCGGCGACGGCGAGACCACCACCGTCAACTTCGAACTCACGACCGGCGAGGGATCTGATGGGACGGGCGGCGGGGGAACCCCCCACTACGGCTACACAGGAAAGAGCCTGGACCTCGCCGTCTCGGATACCGTCCACGGAAACCTGACCTACTACGAGTTCAGCAACTACACCGGGCTTATCCACACGGGTGAAAGCAAAGAATTCACAATCTCCGTCCCCGCCCCCACGAACGGCACGATAAACTATGCGCGGCTGTACATCTACACCACCTGGGGGCATGACGAGACGAGGAAAGAGGGCACCCCGGTCAGGATCAGTCTCGCAGTCGACGGGGCGACCATCGCAGCCGACAAGGCCTACAACGACCGGAAGAACGAGGGGATCTACAACTACCTGCTGGAGACCCACGCGTTCAACGTCACCGGCATCAAGGACGGCATCGCCGGCGAACACGTCGTGACGGTGAAAAACGACGGGAGGAAGGACGACGTCTTTGCAACCTACGGCGTCGGCCTCCTGGTCGTCACCGAAGACCCCGCCGAACCGGAGATGACCTACTGGATCGCAGAGGGGTCGGATACGCTCTACGCCAACCCGGACTTCGGGACGACGTCTGAGGACTGCATCACGACGGCAGACTTCGACGAGCCCGTCGACCTCTCCGGCACGGGCGAGGCGCGCCTCATCCTTGTCACCACGGCCGGTTCGGGGATGGACGACGACGAACACCGGATCTACTTCAACGACGGCGAGTGGTTCAACCTGCTCACCGGCGGCTCGTCGGCGATCAGCGTGGAAGACCTGAACGTCAGGCCGTACCTCCGAAGGTCGGAGAACGAGGCGGGGATCCAGAGCCTCATCTCCACGACGAAAGGCGACTACATGGAGAACCGCGCCATCATCCTCGTCGTCAGGAAAGGCATGTCGCCCGAAGTTTCCGAGGTGAACGCCACGCCCACGTCGGTTGCGTCCGGAACCCCGACGACATCGTCCGGCGGCACCGGATCGCGGTTCACCCTCAACACGAGCAACGGCCGGATCGAGGCCGCGCACATCGTCGCCGGCGACGGCGCCGTTCAACTCCATATTCCCGAGGGGGCGACGATCACCGGAGGTTCCGGGAACCTCGTCCAGGCGATAACGCTGCAGAGGCTCGCGCCCGATGATGCGGAAGGCGTCGATCCGGCTTACACAGTCGGCAACGAGGATATGGTGAGCGACATCCCGCTCAGGCTGATCGTCTCCGTGAACAAACCGGGAGGCGTAATTGCCAGGTACGACAACGCTTCGGCCGTCTGGCAGACCCTGGAGACCGCGGCCGATGCAACGGGAGGCAGCATCTCGGCAAAGATCCGGCAGGGAGGCGTTTATGCGGTGCAGTACGGTGAGGGCGACAGCGGCTCCGCAGAGAAGGTGCAAACCATCCAGACCGGAAAACTATCGGATGGTTTATCCGGTGTCGCCACGACCTTCCTCGGGCTGTTCAACATCAACCCCTCAGGTTCTCCTCCGACGGCGGAGCCCACGCAGGTCCCGGCCGACCCCGTACCTACTCCCGACCCGGGGTCGGCAGCAGCTCCCATGTCCACGCCGACACCCGCCGTCGACCTCGCCGCGATGCGGTTCGACCTCTCGGTGCTCTCCGATCCGCCAGGGGCGCTTGTCGACCTCGACGGCGAGTACACCGGCAGGACGACACCCACCGCCTTCAAATCGCTTTCGGGCGGCAGCCATACAGTCCGGGTGTACATGGACGGCGCCGAACCAGTGGAGCGGGAGATCCTGCTCGAACGCGACGACGAGGTCGTGGTCGAGGTTCCGGCGAAGGCGTCCCCCGGCCTTCTCCGCACCTGGGAGCAGAACCACTACGGGGGCGTTTACGTCGATTCGTTCCCGAAAGGAGCGGATATTTACGTCGATGGCCGCAAGACGGACCGGGTGACTCCCTGTGTCATCTACGGACTGAAAGAGGGACTGCACACCATCAAGGTGAAGAAAGAGAAAACCGCGTTCAGCTCCGAAAAAGAACGGGCCTGGATCGAGAGAAACGTCATGAACCGGGTGACGTTTCCCACCGGCAACGCGGAGTTGACGCGTTCGATCACGTTCGAGTCGGACGAGTACGCCCAGAAACAGTTCTCGCTCAACGGCAGGTACCTGGGCGACAGGTTCTCGAAGACAGTCGAGGTCAGGGGACTCACGGGGGCATATCTCACCGTCCATGACGGCGAGAGTTACCTGACGCACAGAATATCCACCTTCGTCGAGTCGAACGACACCGTGAACGCCGTGTTCTCCGATGCATCCTGCAGCCTTCTCGTGACGTCGGCGCCGGCGGGGGCGGCGATATCGGTCGACGGGTTCCAGACCGGCTTTGCCACGCCGTATGTCGTGAAAAACATCTCGGGGGGGAAACACCTGGTTTCGGTCTCAAAGCCGGGGTACATCACCGGGGAACGGGAGATCCTGCTGACGAACGGCTCCGGCGACGCCACGGTGGAGGTCACCCTCGAACCCTACACCTGGGGGTCGCTTGAGGTCTCAAGCGACCCTGTGGGCGCCAGAATATACCTCTTCGGCCGGGATACCGGGGAAGTGACGCCCTACACCTTCCACTATCTCAATATAGGCAGCTATTCGGTGAAGGTGGTGGGGAAGAACGCATCGACGACGATGGAGGACGTGCTGGTCTCCCCGTATGCGACCACAGGGTGCCATGCGGATCTTACAGGGGAGTGAGGGGTCCCCAGCCATCTCGTTTTTTCCGGGGCGGACCGGTGCGGGTTTCAGCCCCACGCTTCCCCGGCCGTGCAGCTCCGTGCGATTGTTCCGGTAGTGCGCCTGCAGCATCGCATCCCGGCAGAATAATCGTGCATGAGTACAAAGAATACAGCTGGCCCTGTTCTTTTTCAACCATCTCCATGTTGGATCTACAGGGCCATCTTCCTGCGCCGGGATGGAGACGTCACTTCTCCCGGCGCAGCCGCACGCACGTTTCTCCGGGGCCGGGCTCGCCCGGCGTTTTGAGGACACTCTTCTACAGAGATGCGATCGAACTGATGTATCCCGCACCCGGGGCCTCTGCAGTTGACGGATGTCTCTCCGGAGCGTGACGGCATCCCCCGGGGCGGGGAGGTTGCTTTTGGACCGCCCGATGCGGTCCCGGTAGGTTTTCATGCGCCCGGCTGTTCTTGACCCGCGCCGGGCATAGCCTCCCCGGCACTGATACCGGACGATACTGATCGGTAGCAAAAATATCTATATTATAACTACATATTAAAGTTTAAGCGAATAAATTTCATATAAAATATTAAATAGTAAGGCTTTTATCATACTAAAGCGATCCCCCTCCTGCCGGGGGATGGCCCCGGACATCAAACCAACATGGAGATGGAAAGTATGAAAACAACCAGACAGTGCATGCTGACCGGCATGCTCGTGCTGATAGTAGCATGCATGCTCGCAGCACCGGTATCAGCGGATGATGCATATCTCGGGACACCGCCGGTAACGGAACTGAGCGGTACAGTCAACGGGGGTGTTGATGTCCTGTTCTGTAACACATGGAAGACCACCAACCCGATTGACACCGATGACGCCTGGGCAAATTTCACGCTGGAGGTCAATCCCGCGAACGTCGACATGCAGTTTGCACACCTGTACGTCGTGGTATACAGTGGAAACATGACCGCCAACTACGAAGGAACCGAGACAGTGGAGATGTACAGAAACGGAGGGAACGCGGTCACACTGGCAGACGCCCAGCCACTGGATCTGGAATACGATCCTGAAACCGGAACTGCGTACAACACAACGGTATCTGCTCCGTTTACTGATCTGTCCAGAGTCACCAGTGACTATGTCTCTGTCTTCGACGTGAAGGACTACCTGACCAACCAGGACATCGACGTGTACGTTCAGACAACGAACGAGACCGGAAGATTCGACGGCCGGATCAAGGAGGTCAAGCTGGTCTACGGCTGGAACGTGACATCCGGTTCGAGTGGCGACACCCAGTACTGGGTGAACGAAGGCCACGACCCGATGACCAAGTACATCGGCACGTACACCGACAACAAGACGTGGTTCAACGGTACTACAGATCCTGAGGAATTCACTGCAGAGCTGTGGGTGGACTACCTGGCCTCGGCCAGCGGGACGTACACCTGGAACGGTAATGCAATCACCCCCACTGTAACTCAGGGGACCTACGCAGGGCTTGGATACCTGACATGGACTGATGAGCAGCAGCCCCCTTACGTGCTAGAGAACAATGTCCTCACGTACGACCGGTCGGGCAGCTGGTATAAGATCATCACAGCAGTATTCACCCTTAAGGAGACGACATAGTTCCATCGGAAGAATACCGGCCGGCGAAGAGCCTTAAAATGCCTCTTCCTGCCGGGACCCGAGGGTTCACACGGCCCCTGCATCTATATGCGGGGGCCGGCCACTCCTCATAGAACATCGCGTTGACAGGCACGGCAGCGAGCAGTTGCCCAGCAGTCACACCAGGGCCCACAGGACATGACCCTGGGTATGAAACTTCACATTTCTCATCGAGGTTGTCCCAAAAGGATCTGTGATCCTCCGGTACACCCTGATTGAAACACTTATATCCACGGGATCTGCCATCTGAACCATATCCTAGGCTGGAAGGGTGAAACGGCCTTCCATAGGGTATCGCACCTTCGCACCTGGCGGTGCTCACATTCGCGAGCTCTGCCGCGGCCTCCACACTCGGGGCGGCGCGCGAACCCCGGTTCGATTCGCAAGGTGCGTGGGCCACCTGTCGGCCCGGGTTGTTCCGGTACTCGCGGGACGTTGGGGAAAACCGGTTCCTGGGTGCATCTCCCTTCCAGAGTATTACGGAAATGTGATTTACACACCTAAGATAATAATAAATTTATAAATATTATGATCTAGTATGAACGATCTCAATTTATATATTATTAAGTGGCATCCCCTACTCACCCCATTTTACCATCGGTGCTCCTCTGATCGCCGGACCGGAGCGCCGGTGTATCGGGCGACATGAAACGATGAAAAAAGGAGCTGGATGAAAAATGCAACGAACATTTCAGATCTTCTGTATCGCAATTCTGCTGTGCATGAGCGCACTGGCCGCACCCGTCGCGGCGGCGACCCTGACCGTCGCGGCGGACGGGAGCGGGGACTACACATCCGTCAAGGCAGCTGTCGATGCAGCATCGCAGGAAGACATGATATATATCAAAAGCGGGATCTACTCTGAGTCAACTCAGATCATCGTCAGTAACCCCGACATCACGATCAGGGGAGAAGGCGCCGATAAAGTCACCCTGATTCTTGGAGGAAACCCCATGTCCCTTCAGGCATCCGGGTGCCATGTGGAGGATCTGAAATTTCAGGGCCACATATCCGGGATATTAATTGAAAATACTGCTCCAAATTGTGTCGTCAGGAATAATCTATTTGTAAATCCCGATGTTGCTGTAACAGTTAGATCGTCGTACAATATTGTCGATAATAACGTAATTCTTAACCCAGTGCAAACATATGGAGGCGTTTATGTTATTAGTACTGCAGAATTTAATGTCATCCACAATAATACCATTTCAGGAGCGACAGGCAGTTACGGTGCATACCTGCGGGGTGCATCCAACCTTTTTGAAAACAACACAATCAAGGACGGATCGTCATACGGGTTGTATGTCCGGGGAGGAAACAACACAATCACAAGGAACTCAATAGTCAATAATACCGATGCAGGTATCAGAGTATACAGCGCAGGCCCTGACAACCGCATCTACCTGAATACCGTCAGCGGCAACGCCGGGACGGTAGTCCTAGGAAGCACCCCGCCGACAAGCATCTTCTGGGTCTCGCCCGACCCGGTCGATTACACCTACAACGGCACGCCGCGGTCTGCCATCCTGGGCAACTACTGGGGCAGCGACTATTCCGGCGGGGATGCCGACGGAGATGGGATCGGTGATGAGGTCTTCACGGTTCCCGACAGTCTCGGGAGCGACACCGCCCCACTCATGGGCGTCTGGCAGAACGGCACCATTCTTGACGGCGGGCCGGCCACGATCCCACCGTTCGCCGAATTTACTGCAACCCCCACGTCCGGGCAGGCACCCCTGACCGTTACATTCACATCGTATTCCTCCGGGCCCGGGATGATTACTTCCTATGCCTGGGACTTCGAGAACAACGGTGCCATCGACAGCACGGAACAGAACCCGTCCCATATCTACACCGCCGGCGGGCTCTACACGGTCAACCTCACCGTGACCGGACCTGCCGGGTCGGATACCATGGTGAAGACAGGTTATATCACCGTGATCTCTGCGGGTGCAGACCTCGCAGTCTCTGCCGGGCCAACGTCCGCTTCCTCACCCTACCCGGATCTCTTCGCCCACTACTCGCCCAACACCATCAGTGCAACGATCACTAACGCCGGGACCGAAGATGCCACCGGATTCGACGTTACGTTCCTGGTCGACGGGAACGGCACGACAGTGAATGTTCCGGAAGGGCTGGCCGCAGGGAACAGCACCGTCGTGAGTGTCGCGGACTCAGCGGATCGGCGTGTCGGCGATTCGGTCCCGATCATGGTCACGGTCGATGCGGAGAACGCGATCGCCGAGAGCGATGAAACCAACAACCAGTACACATATGAGGCGGCAGTCATCTACAACGGCTATGCAGGCTGGCGATGGGGTGACGGCCCGGACATCACGACCAAACGAATCTACGAACTCAAAGGCGACGTTCTGCATTCCTTCGGGGATAGTGACTACACCGGAATCGACACCACCGGCTCGACGATAACCTGGACTGAAACGGATCTACCCATTCCCGAGGGAGCAACAGTGAAGGAAGCACGGCTGTACGTGCCCTACACCTGGGACAAACAGAACTGGTATGCTCCCGACAACGTCACCATGACCTTCAATGGAGCCACCATACCGTATGAAACTCATTATGGGGAGAGTAAGAACTGGGGTACATACCCTGAACCGTTTGGTTTGATGATCTACAATGTGACCGACCAGTTTGACCCTGCCGGCAACAACGCATTTATGAATACAACCGGCCGGAGCCCCTACTACGGGTATCTCCCCATCCGGGGAATGAACCTTGTGGTCGTTTATGAGGACACGAACTCAACCGAGAAGCTGATCTACCTCAATGACGGGTTCGATATGCTCTTTGCGAGCTCTATTTACTATACGACCCCGGAGACAGCCACAGCATACGCACCGTTCACCGGTGCCGGGATCGCCATGGACCGGGTGGAAGCCGCGACACTGACGACATCGGTAACCCGTGGAAGTGCCCGGGGTATGATGCTGTTCAACGGGGTCTCCTATCCCTCCTACTGGGCACCCGGACAGGGCGAGATCGGGCTGAACACGACCGACATCACGCCGTACCTCACTGCTGCCAACAACACCGTGATGTTCCGGAGCCAGAACGAAGGGCTTGGTATCGAAGCGTACCTGGCGATCCTCAAGGTCGACTACCGGGGAGAGGCAACCATCCCGGTCGCGAACTTCACGGCGAACGTGACCAATGGCGACGCGCCGCTTGCGGTGCAGTTCAACGACACCTCGACCGGTTCGCCGACCGCGTGGACCTGGGACTTTGAGAACAACGGCATGATCGACAGCACCGAGCGGAACCCCGTCTGGACCTATGCGTCCGCCGGGAACTACTCGGTCAACCTCACGGTCACGAACGCCGCCGGCACTGACACAAAAGTGAAGACCGACTACATCACGGTCACGGGATCTTCCCTCCCCTGGCAGGACCCCTGCGAATCGCTTGACGAATGGACCTGCATTAACAGTGATCTGATTAACACGACGGTCTATGAAGGAAACTACAGCATAGGCTGTGATCCAAGTCAGTTCACATCTGGATCTGATATATACGCCTCCGCTGAAAGGAAGATCGATATCCCAGAAGGAGCAAAGACTCTTCGCTTTGAGGCATTGTCGTTATCGACCAACTATGTCTACAACAGCTGGGTAAAAGTCTTCCTGGATGGCGATGAGAAGCTGTCTCTTCCTGTTGTTCTGAACAACAAAAACTGGGAACATTACGAGATTGACCTCACTGAGATAGAGCCTGGCGAACACACCTTCAAGATAGAGTCATATATGGAAAGCTGGTGGGGAAATGCCGGATTCTATATCGACAACATCTGGGTGATAAATGATGATGAGGTCCTCAGCGTCGTGAACGTCACGCCGGCTGAGACCGAAGTTTCGGTGGGAGAAAACACGGCTTTCTCTGCAGAGGCATATACACAGTACGGCGGGCGCCTGCCCGAGACAACGTTCACCTGGTCTTCGTCCAATGAGGCCGTCGGCACGGTAAACGAGACAGGATACTTCACCGCCCTCGCAACAGGAACGACGACCGTCACCGCCGCCGCGGAGGGCGTGAACGGGACCGCGCTGGCGACGGTCACCGGCGGCGTCGCCCCGGTCGCGAACTTCACGGCGAACGTGACCGCCGGCGACGCCCCGCTCCCGGTGCAGTTCAACGACACCTCGACCGGCGACCCGACCTCCTGGCTCTGGGACTTCGGGGACAACGCAACCAGCGACCAGCAGGACCCGGTCCACACCTACCTGACCGCAGGAACCTACTCGATCAACCTCACGGTCAGCAACGACCACGGCAGCGGCTCTGAACTGAAGCCCAACTACATCCAGGTCACCGGCGGCTCTTCCGGCGGGGAGGCGCCTGTTGCCGCATTCACCGCAACGCCGATGAACGGGCCTGCACCGCTCTCCGTCACCTTCACCGACGCCTCGGCCAACGCCCCCACCGCATGGCTATGGGAGTCGCGGCCGTCCGGAACCGACGAGAGCTGGACTGAATTCTCAACCGAGCAGAGCGCGACCTACGAATTTGCAGCGGGAGCCTACGACGTCCGGCTCACCGCGAGCAATGCCGACGGAAACGATACCGCAACAAAGACCCAGTACATCTCGTCCTCCGCAGGAGCGAAACGCCTCGCCACGACTCAGAGCGGCACGGTCTCCGGCGATCTCTATGTGGGAGCGTCTGGAGAATTCGGCTCCGGGACCTCTTATACGACGAACACGCTCAACCAGACGTTCAACCTCCCGGCCTACACCGACATCCAGTGGGCACGGCTGTACACGGTCGTATACGCTGCAGGTACGGATAACCGGACGGGAACCGCGACCGTCAAGTTCGACGGCGACGGCGACGGCACCTACGATACGCTCGGCACCGAGACCCTTGCCACCGCCGCGGACAACACGGCCAGTGTCTACCCGGTCAACGATCACGTGAACCGCCAGTATTCGGATTACCTGATCTGGTACGACGTGACCGATCGCATCGGTTCGCAGAGCCCGAAGGCGGAGGTCGTCTCGACCCCGGTGGCATCGAACTTCGACGGCCGCATCAAAGAACTCGTCCTCGTGGTCGCCTACAACGACGGCGACGACGACGAAGTGCGCTACTGGGTGAACGACGGGCACGATTACCAGGCGAACGGCGCAGGCGGGGTGACCGCGACCTTCGCCACCGGCGGACTCGCCGCCGGCTGGACGGATGCAACCCTCCGAAACGTCATGCTCTCTTCCAGAGACGCCCTGTATACGTTCAACGGTGCCGACTACACGGGCATAACCCCGTCAGGGTACTTTGGGACGAACACCTGGGACGTCGGGAGCGACCTGACCGCCGGCAGCGACAGCAGTCTCACCTACGTGCCGAACGGCGGATCGTACAAGACCACGCTCGCGACACTTGCCGTGAAGTACCCCGGCCTCGACGCCCCGGTCGCGAACTTCACGGCGGACGTGACGAGCGGCGACGTCCCGCTCGTCGTTGTGTTCACCGACACCTCGGCCGGCGACCCGACCTCCTGGCTCTGGGACTTCGGGGACAACGCGACCAGCGACCAGCAGGACCCGGTCCACACCTACACCGAGGCCGGAACCTACTCAATCAACCTCACGGTCAGCAACGACCACGGCAGCGACTCTGAACTGAAGCCCAACTACATCACCGTCACCGGCGGCGGCTCCGGCGGGGACGCCCCCGATCTCGCGGTCAGCTCCCTCTCCCCGAACAACGGCGAAGTCTTCTCCGCCTCCGAGAACACCTACGCGGCAAAGATCGTCAACACCGGCACCGGCGACGCCGGTGCGTTCTCCGTCGAGTTCAACGTCAGCGGGATCGCCGGCACCGTCGCCGTCGCCGACGGCCTCGCCGCCGGGGCAAACACCACCGTCGCCTGGACCGACGAGACCGTGCGCGAAGCGGACGACGACGTGACGGTCACGGCAACGGCCGACGCAGACGGTGCAATTGACGAGGCGAACGAGGAGAACAACCTCCTTACAGTCGAGAAGACCGTCGTCCACAACGGCTACCGCGGCATGCGCTGGACCGACGGCGAGGACATCGCCACCGCCGCAACCTACGACGTCCGCGGCGACCTCCTCTGGTCGGCAGGCGACAGCGCCTACCTCTCCGCCGGCACCGGCTGGACCGAGTACGCGGTACACTGGACGGCCGACGACCTTGCGGTTCCGGCGAACGCGACGATCGAAGGTGCCCGCCTCTACGTCCCCTACACCTGGGACAAGGGCCCGGTCTTCCCGGAGAACGTCACCCTGACCTTCAACGGCGTGATGGTCGATCAGGACGCCTTCTACGAAGACGAGAAGATGTGGGGCACCTCCTACCCCTACGGCATGACCGTCTACGACGTCACCTACGACTTCGATGCCGACGGCAACACCGCGACGCTCACCAACACCCTCCCCGGCGGCGGGAACGTCTCGGTCCGCGGGATGGTCCTCGCGGTCGTCTACGACGACGGGGTCACCGCCCCGCACACCGTCATCATGAACGAGGGCTTCGACCTCCTCTACGGCGGCGAATCCCAGGGCACCACCCCCGAACAGGCGACGGCCTATGCGCCGTTCACCACCCCCCTCGACACCGTCAACGTCCGGAACGCCGCCCTGATCACCGTCGCCCCCGGCGCCGGGCCGACCGAAGGTGACCTCCTCTTCAACGACGAGGTCGTCGAGGACGCCTGGAACTACGCGGGCACGAGCCAGATCGGCGTCGACGAGCGCGACGTGACCTCGTTCCTCCTCCCCAGCGAGAACCTGGCAGGGTTCCGGAGTGACGGCGACTGGATGGAAGCCGCCGCCGCCTTCCTGGTCGTCGAGTACCCGGTCCCGGCCGGCAGCATCGCCGTCGTCTCGACCCCGACCGGTGCCGAGGTCTGGCTCGACGGGGAAGACACCGGGCAGGTGACCGACTGCTTCCTCGAGGACGTTCCGGTCGGCGAACACGTCGTCACCCTCAAACTCGACGGCTACGCCAACGCCTCGACAACGGTCACGGTCGCCGAAGGCGAGATGGCCGAGGCCGTCCTCGAACTGACCGCCCTGACCGGCAGCCTGAACGTCACCTCGATCCCCGACGGCGCTGCGATCCTCGTCGACAGCGCGGATACGGGTGAGGTCACCAACGCCACCGTCGACGGGATCGGCGTCGGCAACCACAACGTCACCCTCAGGAAGGACGGGTATGTCGACGCCGTGGTCGGGGTAACCATCGAGTACAACGAGACCGCAACCCTCCACCTCGACCTCATCGAGGCCGTCGGCAGCATCGCCGTCACCTCGACGCCCAACGGCGCCGCGATCTGGCTCGACGGGGAAAACACCGGCCGGACGACCGACGCCACCCTCACCGGCATCCCCGCCGGGGAGCATACCGTCACCGTCAGGAAGACCGGATATGCGGACGCCACGGCAACCGTCACGGTCGAACACGGCGAGACCGCACCGGTCCACTTCGGCCTTGTCCCACCGACAGGGAACATCGCCGTCACCTCGGCACCCGACGGCGCCTGGATCTTCCTCGACGGCACGGAGACCGGTGAAGTGACGAACGCCACCCTGACGAACGTCCCGCCCGGCGAACACACGGTCCGTCTCGAACTGGAGGGCTACCTCGATGCCGAGGAGACCGTGACCGTCACTGCAGGCGGGACCACGGCCTGCCACCTCGACCTCGACAGGGTCGTGGTGATGCCGGTGGCCGGCTTCAGCGCCGACGTGACGAACGGCGCAGCGCCGCTCACCGTGACGTTCATCGATGCCTCCACAGGAAACGCGACCGCGTGGGCCTGGGACTTCGGCGACGGGGGAACGTCGACCGACCAGAACCCGGTCCACACCTACCTGACCGCAGGAACCTACACCGTCAGCCTCCGGGCCACGAATGCGGACGGGAGCAACACCGCGGCGAAGACGGGATACATCACTGTGACCCTGCTGCAGGGCGAACAGAGCAAGGATCTGTTCCTTGACATCCCCGGCTGCACGGTGACACCCGACAGCGGCGGCAGCACGCAGGTCAGCATCAACACCTCCGAAACCGGCGCCAGGGTGACGGGCAACACCGTCACCATCCCACAGGCAGACTACACCCTGGTCATCGAGACGGAGGACCCCCCCACGGTCGAGGACGGCACGATCACCGGGACGATCGCAGCCGTCAGGCTTGATACGCAGCCGGTGATCACCGAACTCGATGCGATCGGGACGGTCAGCGCCTCGGTCTCGGTGAACCTGACCGGTCTTCCCGGGGGGGCCGGCCTCACGACGACCGTCTCGCAGGAGATCTCTCCCGACGCACAGAGCGCGTTCCAGCTCGCCGCCGGCACCGACGGGCTGGACCTCGGCGATATCGCCTACACCATGAACATCGTGAGAACGAACCTCGAGAACGGCCAGGACATCACCGGTGCCACGATCCGGATGACGGTCAGTCCCGCGTGGGTTGCCGACCACGGCGGCGTGGATGCCGTCAGGATCATCCGGTCCGCCGAGGACGGCACGAAAGAAGTCCTCGCGACAAGGCTCGTCGGCACCGATGCCGGCGGGAACATGGTCTTCGAGGCTGCATCACCGAACGGCCTCTCGATCTTCGGACTGGCCGCCGTCTCGGCAACAGCGCAGGCGCAGACCTCCTCCGGGAGCAGCAGCAGCAGCGGCCGTACCTCGACCGCGGTCGATGCGGCGAACGACCTCATGCCCGGCGAGAGCGTCACCCTCGCGATGGACAGGACGGCAGTCTCGGCGATCACCCTCACCGCGAAGAACGCGATCGAGGAGATCATGGTGACCGCGGCGAAGGGCTCGCTCCCGCGGTCTGCCGAACCCCCGGCGGACACGGTCTACCAGTACGTCCAGGCGACCCTCTACAAGGCAGCCGAAGAGGACCTCAGCGCGGTCCGGGTCCGGTTCGCCGTGCCGAACACCTGGCTCGACGAGCACGGGTACACGGCGAACCAAATCATGCTGCTCCGGTACGCCGAAGGCGCATGGCAGGAGGCTCCGGTCGAGGTGCTCGGCGAAGAGAACGGCAACACCGTTTTCGCCGCAGACACCGGGGGATTCGGCCTCTTTGCGATCGCGGCGGCCGGACAGGCTCCCGGCGGGACGGCCGGCACGACGCCGCAGACCATCGCGGCGGAGACGCCGGTCGGGGCAGAGGCCGCGGGAACCACGGCAACGCCGACCGGCACGGTCCCGGCGACGCCGCAGACCACCCCCCTCCCGGTCTGGACGGCACTTCTGGCGCTCACGGTCCTCCTCCTGGTGAGGAGGAGACTCTGACCCCCTCTCTTTTTGTCGTTGTGATCATCCCGGAATACCTCTGCCGAGAGAGACAGCCACCGATACCGCTCTGCCCCAACACCCTCAGAACAGAATCATCACCAGCGCGACCGTGACCACCTTCGCGGCCATGCTCGCCGCGTACGTGACCAGCGCCACCCTGATGCCGAACCGGCCGAAGAGCGAGAGGTAGAGCGGCACGGAGTACTTGACGTAGATCATGGTGATGACCACCATGCTCCCGAGGACGAGCGTGACGAGCGCCGTCTTGAGCGTGAGGATGCCGTTATCGAGCAGGGACGCAACGATCGCGTAGCCTGCCGAGAAGTGGACGAACTGCGCCACGAGCGCCGCGGCACTCTCGCCGGGGAGGCCGACGGCCCTGAGGAGTGGGTCGAACGCGGCGGCGACGGCGTCCATGATCTCCGTCGCGGAGAGAAGGGAGAAGACGATCAGCGCGGCCAGGGTGATGGGAACGACCCGCCGGAGTGTCGGAACCGCCTTCCTGCACCCGGCAAGGACGACCTCCCGGTTGAGAACGAGAGCGGCCGCGGGTGCGGAAGGTGCCAGAGCAGACGCGCACCCGGGGTTTGCGAGAAACCGGCGGCTGTAGAGGAGGGCAACAAACGCCTGGATGCCGCTCGAGAAGAGGTTCAACCCCGTGTAGATCGCCCCGATTACGGGTCCGAGGAGGACCAGGGCCGCAGGGAGCTGGACCCGGAAGAGCGATTCCCCAAGCACCACCGGGAAGGTGCCCATGATGAGTACCGGGATCACCTCCCGCTCCGTCACCTTCCCGTCGTGATAGTATTCGGCGAGCATCGACTTGCCTGCCGTGGCGTTGACCCCCATGGCGACGACCGAGAGGATGCACGCGTCGGAGAGGCCGGAGACCCTGCAAAACGGCCCGGTGAACGATGAAAGCCGGGAAAAGACCCCGGTCTCGGCAAGGATGTTCGCGACGACGATGCCCGCGGTTACCAGCAGGACGGCGTTCACCACGGAGGAGATCACCGGCATGCCGGATACAGCCCCCTCCTAACTCCGTCAGCCACTCTCCACACTCCCGACAACCTCAGTAATACGATCTATTATAATTTATATAATAAGTATTACCACCCCTATCGTTGATAGAACCTGCAGGAAGTACCCGTTCTGCCCGGCACCGTGCCGGTGCGGCCGACGCGGGATCGACCGCCATTGCCACTGCGCAGGAGAAGACCGTGCCCAGAGAAGCATCTGCAGACGTATCGCAAACACCGAACTGAATTCAGGAAACAAGTGATGACATTGTTGTGGCACCGGGAACAGGATTCGACACGAGATGACGGAACTACCCCAACTGCAGGATTCCCGTTCGGGATGCTCGACAGTATCAAAGCGCTGGCCGCACGCATCAGGGCGCGACAGGACGCGCGGGCGACAGACGCCCCCCTCGACAGCCCGGCCCCCCCACCGTCGGCGACGGTACGATCGCGTCCTACTACGTCGCCGTCTTCGCCGCATCGCTCGGAAACCTCCTCCCCACCGAGCGTGCGCCGACGGTCACCGTCATGATGGCCAGCACGACGGACAACGTCACGCTCTACCATAAGGGCAGCGACTGGGTGCGGGCGGCCGACCTCGAGGTCATCATCTCGAACGCCACCGCGACCCGGAAGTATCGCTCTGATATGTTCGTCCTGTCGCCTGAAAAGCAGGTCTTCGACCTCGGGAGCAGCATCGTCGTGCCGTACCAGCCCGGCGACAGACAGGTGCGCCTCGTCATGCCGCGGGCGGTCCTCTTTTCCGGGGAGGTGCGGTGAATGGACGAACGCGCCGTCACGCCGGTCGTCGCGGCGATGCTCCTCCTCGCCGTCCTGGTGATGTTCCTCTCAGCCTACAACGCCATCGTCGTCCCCTCGCTCAAGCAGCAGGCGGAGGTGGAGCACCTGCACGCGGTCGAGGAGTCGTTCCTTGCGTTCGAGTCGGACATTACCACCGTTGCGGCGCTCAAACAGGACCTGCAACTCTCGAAACGCATTCCCCTCGGCGGGGGCGGGACGATCCTCGACCCGGTCAGGTCGGGGGGGACGCTCCGGGTCTTCGAGGATCCGGGGGGCCCACTTGCCGGCGTGACCCTGAACGGGACGACCTACAACTGCAACCTGACGAACTTCTCCTACACCCCGATCGGCAGTTTCTGGCGCGACCAGGGGTATGCCTGGCAGTACGGCTACACCAACGTCACCGGGGGAGGGCTCCAGACGTCGCTCGAGTACCCGGATATGGACGAGGTCCGTAAGGCTGCGGAGACCTCGGGGTTCGCCGCCTCGCTCATCGGGATCGAGCACGATGGACAGTACGACGAGAACAACAACTACAACTGCACCGCCGTCCGGATCTCGCTCGTGACGTTCGAGCCCGGAGAGCGTACTTTCGCGAGCGGGAACGGCGTGGGGACGCTCTCCCTGGATGCGTCGGTGGAGGATATACCGGTCAACCTGACAGCCACCGGATCCTCAGAAACTATCGGGATCGCGGTTAACACGAGTCTCCCGGTCCCAATGAACAAGTCATTACGGCAGAAGTGCAACGAGACACTCTCCGAGATGAATGGAACCTACGATAACGTCAAAAACTACGCGACCATATCCGAAGACGGCTGGGACCAGGTGACGCTCTCCTTCGACGAAGGTCATGCGCCCGAGCGTGTAACACTGCGCCGGGTCAGGGTAGCCGTCTCGGCCCTGGGGTGATGTATTCCGACCGAAATCGCCCAAGTAGCCCACATTTTGCGCCGGCCGGTGTACACACATTTTATAGTTCAACAGTGCAAACACTGAAATTGATCCGTTTTTTGGGGCGATCGCATACCGCGGGAGCCTCATGGCAATAACCTGCCGGATTACGAAATATGCCGACCATGAACCTGAAGGGCTGGATGGAACGCGACGGGGTGCGGCTCTCCCCCGCCGATGTGGAGCGGATGCTCGGAGAGGGACCGGAAACCATCGCCCGATGCGGCGGCGAGTTCCTGCTAGAATGGGGCGACTGCATCGCTCGCGACACCTTCGGCGTCATGCCCGGCCCGGTCTCGCCGGGAACAGTCCGGTGCAGCGGGCGCGAGGGGGCCCGGATAGCCCCCAATCCTCCGCCCTGCACCCTCGAGGAGGCGATCGTCACCGCGGTCGATCTGCGGAGCGACGAGGGCGTGATGGCATTCTCCGGCGGCGTGGATTCAGCCCTCGTCGCCGGGCTCGCCGGCCTGCCCTGCGTGACGGTGGGAATCGAGGGGTCGCACGACGCAGCGTGGGCGGCGAAGGCCGCCCGGACGATGGGGCTCGACCTCACGATTGTCTCCCCGACCGAAGACGAGGTTGCGGAGGCGCTCGCCCGGGTGGTCCGGGTAATCCCCGATCCGACGAACCCGGTCGAGGCCTCGATTGCGGCGACCATGTATTTCGCCGCCGCCTGGGCGGGAGAGCAGGGACACACCCGGATCCTCGCCGGGCAGGGAGCCGACGAGCTCTTCGGCGGCTACGCCCGCTACCTCACCTCCCCGGACCTCGCAGCGGAACTCGATCGCGACTTTGCAGACCTCGGGCGCCAGGGGGCGAGGGACCAGGCGGTGGCGGCGCTCCACGGGGCATACCTGTCGATGCCCTACCTCGACGTCCGGGTGGTGCGCGCCGCGCAGGCGATCCCGGCGAGAGAGAGGGTGCGCGGGGGGGTGAGAAAATATCCCCTGCGTGTGGTCGCAGAACGCCACATTCCCCCCGAAATCGCCCGGGCCGAGAAGA
Source organism: Methanoculleus sp. (assembly GCA_030156625.1). Classification (GTDB taxonomy): domain Archaea; phylum Halobacteriota; class Methanomicrobia; order Methanomicrobiales; family Methanoculleaceae; genus Methanoculleus. The sequence goes on along the minus strand of JASGMC010000001.1, from coordinate 3,716 downwards.
AAGCGATGCAATACGGGAGCGGAATCTGGCGGATAATACAACGCCTCTCCCGTAAAAACGGTTATAAAAAGTCGGTACAAGGGTACTTAACGGAGATCAGCAGGGCGGAACATGATTACTGAGAGCGATATTGAGCATATAGCAGAACTTGCGGATATCGGCATATTGAAAGACGAGGTGCCGGAGTTCACCACCCAGTTCAACGCAATTCTCGACTACTTTGAAGTTCTCGACACCGTACAGGGCGAAGGCGCCCCGGCGGCCGGGATCACGAACGTCTTCCGGGACGACGAGCCCCGGCCCTGCCTCTCGCAGGAAGAAACCCTCGCGAACGCGGGGTCGACCGAGGACGGGTTCATCAAGGCGCCGAGGGTGATGTGAGTGGCGGGAACCCTTGAATTCTCGCCGGACGACCGGTACAACGCCTTCATCACCACCTGCAGCACAGCGCCGTTCTCCGACGGGACGCTCGCCGGCATCGCCGTCGCGGTCAAGGACAATATATCCACGGCAGGCATAGAGACCACCTGCGGGTCGAAGATCCTCGAGAGCTACGTCCCGCCGTACGATGCCTACGTCGTGGGACTCCTCCGGAAAGCAGGGGCCGCGATCGTCGGCAAGACCAACATGGACGAGTTCGGCATGGGCACCACCACCGAGACGAGCGCGTTCGGCCCCACCAAAAACCCGGCGGACCCGTCAAGGGTGCCCGGCGGATCGTCCGGAGGGAGTGCCGCCGCGGTCGCCGCAGACCTCGTCCCGATGGCACTCGGCACCGATACCGGCGGCTCGATCCGATGCCCGGCTGCGTTCTGCGGGATCGTAGGGCTCAAGCCCACCTACGGCCGGGTCTCCCGCTACGGCCTCATCGCCTACGCAAACTCCCTCGAACAGATCGGGCCGATGGCCCGGACTGTGGAGGATGCTTCAAGGCTGATGTCGGTGATCGCGAAGTACGACCCCCGCGACTCGACGATGCTCGATCGGCCGTACGACCACCGGCCTTCGGCAGATATCGCCGGCCTCCGGATAGGGATACCGGAGGAGTACTTCGGCGAAGGCGTGGACCCCCGCGTCGCGGAGACGGTCAGAAACGCGATCGCCGTCCTCGAAGGGCTCGGGGCCGAGACCGTCACGGTGAGCATACCCGGCATGCGGCACGCGCTTGCAGCCTACTACGTCATCTGCACGAGCGAAGCCTCATCGAACCTCGCGCGGTTCGACGGCGTCCGCTACGGCCCGGCGGTCGATACCAGGAAGACCTGGCACGAGGCCTACCAGGACCTCCGGGAGGAGAAGTTCGGAACTGAGGTCCGGCGCCGGGTCATGCTCGGCACCTTCGCCCTCTCAGCGGGCTACGCCGGCAGGTACTACGCGAAGGCGCAGGTGGCCCGCCGGAATATCATGCAGGACTTCGAACGCGCCCTCCGCGACGCAGACATCATCGCCGGGCCGACGATGCCGACCGTGGCTTTCCGCCTCGGCGAGAAGACCGACCCGCTCTCGATGTATCTCTCGGATATCCTCACGGTGCCGGCGAACCTTGCCGGAATCCCGGCGATATCGGTTCCGTGCGGCAGGATTGACGGCCTCCCCGTGGGCCTCCAGTTGATGGGAAGGCAGTTCGAGGACGAGCGCGTCGTCGACGCTGCCTATGCCTACGAGCAGGAGGTGAGGGCATGAAGACGATCGTCGGACTCGAGATCCACGTCCAGCTCGCGACGACGACGAAGCTCTTCTGCGGGTGCTCGACGGACTACCGGGACGACGAACCCAACACCCACTGCTGTCCGGTCTGTCTCGGCCTCCCGGGGGCGCTCCCGCGCCTGAACAAAAGGGCGGTCGAGTATGGCCTCCGTGTGGCAAAAGCCCTCGATATGAAGGTCCCTGAGGAGTCGGAGTTCGCCCGGAAGAACTACTTCTACCCCGACCTCCCGAAGGCCTATCAGATCACGCAGTACGACAAGCCGCTCGCGGTAGAGGGGACCGTCGAGATCGAGGACGACGAGGGGCACGAAAAGATCGTCCGGATCACCCGGGTGCACCTCGAAGAGGACCCGGGAAGGCTCGTTCACGTCGCAGGCGGCTCGAAGTACTCGCTCGTCGACTACAACCGGTCCGGCATACCGCTCCTTGAGATCGTCACCGAACCGGATATGCGCTCCCCGCAGGAGGCCCGCCGGTTCCTCAACAAGCTCCGGACAGTCCTCGAGTACCTCGGGGTCTTCGACGGCGACCGGGAGGGTGCTCTCCGTGTCGATGCAAACATCTCGCTTGAAGGCTCCGAACGGGTCGAGGTCAAGAACATCTCCTCCTATAAGGGTGTCGAAAAGGCCCTCACTTTCGAGGTGACCCGGCAGAAGAACCTGCTCCGGCGCGGGCAGAAGGTGACGAGAGAGACCCGGCACTTCATGGAAGGCCGCGGAATCACCTCCTCCGCCCGCGGCAAGGAGGAGGAGCACGACTACCGCTACTTCCCGGAGCCCGATCTGAGGCCGCTCCGTGTCGCGGGCTGGGTTGCGGAGATCGACCTCCCCGAACTGCCCGTCGCCCGGAAGAACCGATTCATGGCACAGTTCGGCATATCGCTCAACCACGCCCGGACTCTGACCGGCGACCCGAAACTTGCCGACTTCTATGAGGAGATCGCCCATGTCGACCCGGTCCTCGCCGCCACCTGGGTGGCCGACACCCTTCTCGGGGAGCTCAACTACCGCGACATGAGCATCGCCGCCGTTCCGGCCGACCGCATCGCGGAACTCCTCGAACTCCTGAAGGAGGAGACCATCACTGATGCGGCCGGCGTCCAGGTGCTCAGAGAGATGCTTGATGCCTGCGCGCGAGGCAGGCCCTGCGAGAGGCCTGTCGCGATCGTGGAGCGTGAGGGGCTCGCCAGGGCCACGGGAGGCGAGTTCACGCAGATCGTGCAGGCCGTGATCGCCGCGAACCCCCAGGCGGTGGAAGATTACCGAACCGGCAAGAAGGGAGCCTTAAACTTCCTCGTGGGGCAGGTGATGAAGGAGACCCGCGGCAGGGCGGACCCGCGGGAGCTCGGGCGAATCGTATCCGAGTGTCTCGAGATAGGGGGGGTGTAACCCGCAGTGCATCTGATCATAGCAGAGAAGAATATATCAGCAAACCGTATCGCGCAGCTCCTCGCCGGCAACGAGAAAGTGAGGGCGACAAAGGATGGAAGCGTATCCACCTACACCTTTGACACGAAGACGGTGGTCGGCCTCAAAGGGCACGTTGTGGAGGTGGACTTCGAGCCCGGCTACACGAACTGGCGAAGCGAAACCCACACGCCGCGAACCCTCATCGACGCAGGCATCGTCAAGAAGCCGACCGAGAAGAAGATCGTCAATATCATCCAGAAACTGTCAAAAAAGGCGGACCTCGTCACCATCGCCACCGATTACGATACCGAAGGGGAACTGATCGGTAAGGAGGCTTACGAGCTTGTCCGTGCGGTGAACCCCAACGTCAGGATCAACCGGGCTCGGTTCTCCGCGATAACCCCGGCGGAGATACGGTCCGCGTTTGAGAACCTGACCGATCTCGACTTCGCGCTCGCGGCTGCCGGCGAGGCCCGCCAGACGGTCGACCTGATGTGGGGGGCGGCGCTGACCCGGTTCATCAGCCTCGCGGCACGCCGGGGCGGCACGAACATCCTCTCCGTCGGCCGCGTCCAGAGCCCGACGCTCGCCATGATCGTC
>JASGMC010000026.1 GCA_030156625.1 Methanoculleus sp. | reverse complement strand
CCCCCCCCCCCCCCCCCCCCCCCCCCCCCCCCCCCCCCCCCCCCCCCCCCCCCCCCCCCCCCCCCCCCCCCCGGTCCCCACCCCCCAGACGCGATATCCCCTCGAAATCCGTGGATGGTATGTGTGACCAAAGAGCACACCAGTGGTTCTAAGGATTTGTAGAACGCTCTGTGAACATCCGCAACCTACATCCGGGGTCGTTCAACATCCACCGGCACCTACCGATCAAACTGCTTCAACCACATCTCCGCACAGGCTATCCGCCAGAACTCGGTGGAGTACGGGCTTTTGCCGTCGAGGAACTCCCGGTAGTTTCCGAGCACCCGCTCCGCGTCCCAGTAGGGCCGTTCTGCGAATTCAGGCGTTGAGAAGAGTTCGAGGATATGAGGTGCAAGTTCGCCCTTCATCCAGATCTCTTCGGGGGTGACGAACCCCATCTTGTCCATCCTGCACCGGATGGCGTCGGGGACCAGCCCCCGGATCGCCCACCGGAGGACGTACTTCGTGACGCCGCGGCGGATCTTCTGGTCGAGCGGGAGCCCTGCGAGGTACTCCACCAGCCGATAGTCGAGGAACGGGACCCGGGCCTCGATCGAGAAGGCCATCGAGTTCCGGTCCTCCCAGTGCAGGAGCAGGGGGAGGTTTGAAGCCACGGTCTCGCGTTTCAGCACCTCATCGAGCGATCCCGCGTACCGGAGGACCTCCGGCGCGGACCCCCGGAGGAGTTCCCGCCGCTCCGACCGGACCAGGAACTGCCGGGCCGCCCACGAGAAGAAAGACCGGTGGTGCCGCATGCTCCCGATCCCCTCCCGGAGGGCCGCGAGGATCTCCCCCGACCGGAAGAGCCCGCGGATGTAGGGCGCCTGGTAGGCGATGTACCCTGCAAGCTGCTCGTCGGCCCCCTGCCCGTCGAGGACCACCTTCACCTCCTCCCGCGCAAGCCGCATCACGCAGTACTGGGCGTAGATCGAGAGAGAGGCAAACGGCTCATCCTGCATGTAGAGCAGCCTCACGATATCCTCCCAGAGCCCGACCGTATCGGGAGCGGTCCGGCGGCTGTCGACGCCCGTCGCCGCAACCACCGTATCGATGTGCCGGCTCTCATCGAAGAGGGGGTTGTCGAAACAGACCGAGAACGTCTTCTGCCGGTTCCCGACGCTCTCCAGGTTCTCCGCCCGCAGGAGGTCGTTGATCAGGGCGGTGACCGTCGAGGAGTCGATGCCCCCCGACAGACAGGTCCCGACCGGGACGTCGCTCCTGAGCCTGAGCCGGACCGCATCGGTCAGGAGATCCCGGACCCTTCGCGCGGCGGCTTCGTCGTCGACCCCTCCCGGGGCGGGGTTCACCTCGAAATCCCAGTAACGTTCCGGCACCCCGGCACCCTCCTCCGAGACGACGACTGCGTGGGCCGGCGGGAGCTGGAAGATGCCGTCGTACATCGTCCCGGCGGTGTGGTCCGCGACCCCCCACGCAAGGAAGGTTAAGAGCATCCGGTCGTTCGGCATCCTGCCGAGATCGGGATGCACAAGAAGCGCCTTGATCTCCGAGGCGAAGAGGAACGATCCCCCGGCCACGGCATAATAGAACGGCTTGATGCCAAGGCGATCCCGGGCGCAGAAGAGTTCGCGGCGGCGCCCGTCCCAGAGGGCGAACGCCCACATCCCGTTGAACCGGGCGAGGCAGTCCCGTCCCCACTCCTCGTAGGCGTGCAGGATCACCTCCGTGTCGGTTGCGGAGGCGAAACGATGGCCGGCGGCGAGCAACTCCTCCCGGAGCTCGCGGTAGTTGTAGATCTCGCCGTTGAAGACGATCTGAAGCGATCCGTCCTCGTTTCCCATCGGCTGCCGCCCCTCATCGGAGAGGTCGATGATGGCAAGACGGCGGTGGGCGAGGCCGACCGGGCCGGAAAAGAATTCCCCCTCGCCGTCGGGGCCGCGGTGAAGAAGCCGATCCGCCATGGCCCCGACGAGGGCCGCGTCCGCCTCCCCCCCGTTCAGGGCAAACTGCCCGGCAATACCGCACATACTCCGGCTACCAGGGGTCCGTCACTTATCCGAGCAGGTCTTATCCAGACCCGTGCCGTTGATGTCGCAGGAGGGGCAGGATGCCGGAGTCGTACCGTTCACCACCCGGTAGGCGTCCGCGAGGACCGCTGAGTTCGCGAGCAGCCCCGCGATCAGGATCACCTCGAGAATTTCGGCGCGGGTTGCGCCCTTCGCCATCGCCGCCTGCATGTGATACTCGACGCAGTGACTGCACTTGAGCGCGGCGCCCACCGCGAGGCTTATGAGCTCGATCACCTTCGGCTCGAGCTGGCTGGTCTCGGTAACGGCGCCCTTGTACAACAGGTGGGAGATGAGGATCTCGGGCCGTTCCGCCATCCGCTCAAAGATCAGGGGGACCCTGCCGTACTCGCTCTCGATCTCACGGAGGAGTTCCTCCGCGATGACGTCCGATCCCCGTTCTGCAACCCTCGCAAGTACCTTCTCGAAATCCATCGCAACTACACCAATACCCTGGTTTCCGAGAAAGGTTTAATCCGAATCAATATGTAATTGCGCATTCGTGACGGCGTAACGTCGGCGATATCCCCAACGGTGACCCCGTCGGCGACCTTGAGCGCCCGCACGGCATCGGCGTACAGGTCGTAGGGGAGTTTCACCCGGAGCCCCTCCATCTGGGCGGTCACCGGCGTCGGGTGCGTCAGCATGGTGACCTCATGGATCTGCTCCTCGACGATCGCCATCAGGCGGGGTGGGAAGACGGAGAGCGGGTCCCTCGCCAGTTCGTCCCGCCGGGCGTCCAGGGTGCGGGAGACCTCGTCCACCAGTTCGTCGAGTTTCGCGAGTTCCTCGGGGCGCTTGAACCGGTGCATGATCCGCCCGACGCCCCCGACATACCCCTCGACGGGCGGGTCGATGATCCGCATCAGGGTCTCGCGGTCCGGGGAGGCCGTCACCACGATCGGCACGTGGATCCCGCGCCGGAGCACCGGGAACTTCTGCCGGATGCACTCTTCGAAACTCCCGAGCACGTAGACGGCAAGGTCGTGCTCGTTGATGACGTCCCGCTCCTCGTCGTTGAGGTTTGCTATCCGTTTTCCGAATCCGCGGGAGAGCCCGACCATATTGGTCTTCGCGCCCGCACGCCGGAGATACTCGGCGGTATCGCAGGAGGTATGGGGCAGGTGGTGGATCTCGAGACTCGGGCTGACCACGGCGATCTCGGTCCCGACGAGCGGCGCCTCGACCACCTCGCCGGCGAGCGGTTTGGCGATCTGCCGTATCAGATCGATATCGTCCCGCGGCACGAACGACTGGAGCACGACGTCCTGGGCCATGACGTGTTTCTGCACGATGTAGCCCCCGAGGTCGTCGATCAGGTCCATGATCTCGTCGTGCCGGTAGACGCCCCCCTTGTAGGTCACCGGCACCAGCGTCGTCACAGCGTCACCCCCATCTTCTCAAAGATCGGCACGACCATCGTCTCCACGATGTCGACCGGCAGGGTATCCTCGCTTGCCACATAGTAAAACTTCCCGTCCCTGATATACTGGCGGCGGATCTTGAACCCCTCGGGGGCGATATACTGGAGCGCGTAGATGACGTCCTTATACAGCGTCTCGCTCGGGTCGGCCACCACCATCTGCTCGAGATCCTCCTCCCCGGCCGTCCCCGCCGGGAGGACGACGGTGAACCGGTCGGGCTGTTCGACGTTCTCCTTGCCGTAGAGGATCCAGAGCCTCTGGAGAAGCGGCGCAAGGTAGGTTTCGTCACCGATATCGAAGACGATCTCGTTCTCGCTACGGTTGACGTTTGCGAAGTCGGCAACGCGGATGGCGCGCGGCATGTGGCGCAGGACCCCGGCGGCAACGAAGATCGGCACCTTCGGGTCGACGTAGATGTGCAGCCGGTCGACCACCTTGATGAGATCGAGGTCCTGGAGGACATCGCCCGCGATCCGCTCGTAGGCGTCCCTCCCGACCTCGTCCGGGGACTCGACCACGAAGTAGTTCAGCGGGGGCATCTATTCTCCCTTGATGAATCCGGATGCCAGCAGGGCAGACCCGACCGCGCCGATGTACTGCGAATGGGGCGGGACGACGATCTCGGTCTGCAGGAGCTGGCCCATCGCGTAGACCAGCCCCTCGATCAGCGAGGTGCCGCCGACCATGATCACCGGCTCCTTGATGTCGATCTCCTGCAACTGCTGCTCGAATACCTGCTCCGCTACGCTGTGGCAGGCCGCGGCCGCCACGTCCTCGCGCGAACTCCCGGCCGCGAGCGCGTTCACCAGGCTCTGTGTCCCGAATACGATGCAGTAACTGTTCATCGGGACGTTCTTTCCCATGCCCTTCATGGCCAGGGGCCCGAGCTCGGTGATGTCCACGCCGAGACGTTTCGCGGTCATCTCCAGGAACCGGCCGCTCGCGCCGGCGCAGATCCCGCCCATCGTGAAGGTCCCGGGGATGCCGTCGAGCACGCTGATCGCCTTGTTGTCCATGCCGCCGATGTCGATGACGGTCGAGGCGCCCCGCTGGTGGCCGGCGAGGTAGACGGCGCCTTTCGAGTTCACCGTCAGTTCCTCCTGGATAAGGTCTGCCCCGAGGTGCTTCCCGATCAGGAACCGCCCGTATCCGGTGGTCCCGACCGCCTGGATATCCTCACGGGTAAGCCCCGCCATCTCGAGCGCATCAGCAACCACGCTCTCGGCGCTCTTGATCACCTCGGTCGTCGGGTGCCATCCGGTGCCGACGATCTCGTTGTCTTTCATCACGACGGCCTTCGTCGTGCTCGAGCCCGAGTCGACGCCCATCGTGATCCCGGTCTGCTCCTCGCGGGCAAGGAGCGCTCTCCGGCGGGCGATGGTGGTCAGGGCCTCCATCCGGGTGAGGAGGGTTCCCGCGGTCGTCCGCTCGGTGAAAGAGTAACTCACCACCGGCAGCCGCGAGTGCTCGTGGATGTACCGCCGGAGTTCGTTCCGGACGATCGCCGCCTCGGCGCACCGGAAGCAGGTGCCGATGAAGACGCCGTCCGCGTCCACCGTCCCTTCCACCAGGGCTTTGCCCCGGGCGATCATGAGTTTTAAGTCGGCGCTCCGGACGTCCAGTCCGAACGTGTCGACCGCCCGCTCGACGTCGGCGAGAGCGATGTCGGGGAAGAAGACTTCCGCGTCCACCGACTCGGCGGCCTCGTATATCTCTTTCTGGACGCCGCTGTACTCCGACCCGCAGGAGAGCTGGGCGATCCGCACCTTCCGGCTCATGTTTCACCCCCGTTTTCGAGACCGTCGAGGAACTTTTTGACGGCGGCGACAAACTGCACGCCCTCCTCTTCGTTCGCGGGATATTTCAGTTCCAGGATCGGGATGCCGCTCTGGCGCAGGGAGAAGAGGATCAACTCGTCGGTGCGGGCGCACCCCATGCACCCGAACGCGAGATCCGCGTCGGTGACGATGATCGCGGCCTCGGCTTCCTCGAGGAGGGGGCCGTAGATTGCCATCCGCCCCCGGACACCGGACGGCACCTCGACGGCCGCGTATTTCAGGCCGCGCTTGGGTTCTTCGGGCGTGATCTGCAGGGGTGGGGAGTCGACCCCTGCGGTCTGTATCCGCTCCCGGATACCGAGGGCTGCACCGAGCGGCTTATGGCCGAACCGGGCCACCAGATCGGAGAGGATGAGGCTCGTTGCAGGATAGATGAACACTTTTGCCATTCTGTTCAGGACTCCTCTGTATCTATCAGTTCTTGTAGTCGCTTGATATCAAGTAACGGTCGCTTCTCGAGTGTGGGCGGTGCCGGTTCCGCCTCCTCTCCACCCCGCCGGTCGAGTTCCTCGAGGCCGTGGGTGATGTAGCGGAGGATGCGGAATTCCCGTTCGTGGCCGAGATAGCCCGGCCTCGCTCCGCCGAGGTTCGCCCGGCACCGTCTCGGGTCGCCGGGAGGGAAACCCCGGTCCTTGACGAATATGTGGGGCGGGTCGAATGCGCGGATCACTTCGATGAGGCGGTCTACGGACTCAGGTTCGCCCGTCACCTGCAGTCCGAAGCACGTCTCCTTGATCAGGACGCCCTCCGACACTTCGTACGCCCTGAGCGCGAGCTCGCCGGGGGTCATGGACGGGGACTCGACGAAGACGTATTTGGTCACCGTGCCCACGTAGTCGGGAATATATTCGGCCATCACTTCACCTCTTTCACGTACACCGTCGCCCCCTCGCGCATCCCGGCAAGGTTCGCCGCATCGAGAACGTGCCCGATGACGTTCGTGCCCGTGAGCGGCTCTGAGGTCGGGCCGAACTCGGCGTTCGGTTTCGTGCGGATGCCGACCATGCCGGTCCCCCGCCGCGAGTCGTTGGTCATAGCGAGGGTAAACGCCGGCACCTCGCCCGTGGGAGTGTTCTCCGGGATGATCCCGACGCCCTTCGCGATCTTCGGCTTGAAGAGGAAAACGTCCTCGAACGTGAAGACGAGCGGCATCTTCCCGACGGCGTGGTGCTTGAGCCCGGTCACCTCACGGAAGATCTTGACCGACCGGGGCGCGGCCGCCTCGTCGAGGGTGATGCTGATGACGTGATCGGCGGGCTCCGTCGCGACCCGGACCTCGCCTGCAGCCAGCACCTCGAGCGTCGTTGCCGGGGTCTGGCCGACCACGACGCGGTCGCCAACGGCTGCATCGGCAGTGAGGGAGACACCCCGCCGGGCGGCGACCGCCTCCGCTTCGGGAAGCGCGAGGCCGACCAGGTCGAACCGTTCCGGTTCTGCACGGATGGCGAGGAGGTCGCCCTCGCCGGCAAACCGGACGAGTTCGATACCGTGGACAACCCGGCCTACGACGGTGTGTACCGGGCTTGCCGACACGCCCTGCGTGTAGATGTAGACCGCTCCCGCGGATTTACCGGCGGTCCTGACCGTGATGGCCCCTTCAAGCCTCGGGCCTGGGAGCTCCGCCGGGACCTTCGTCGGGACCAGGTGTGCGTCGGCGACATGGGTGCTGCTCGAACGATCGGTCTGGAATCTGCCGTCCTGCACGGAGAGAAGAAAGTGCTCGACGCTCCGGGCGGTCTCGGTCTCGATCCCGTCTCCTTTAAAGCCCCGTACTTCGGCTTCCACGTAGGAGACGACCTGCATCCCGTCCTCGAGCACGAATTCCGAATCGCGGGTGATGACGGTATGTGACCGGTCGGCACGCCGGAATATCTGTTCGACCTCGATGACCCGGTCGCCGTCGCCGATGCGGTCGAGCAGCCCGCGGCCGGTGACGATCCTGCCGATGACGCCGCCGTCCGCCGGGGCGCCGTAGTCGGCGGAATGGCGCATGCGCGCGAAGATCAGGTAGGACTTGGACGGATCGTAGCCCCCGCACCCGAGGATGACGTCGCCGCGTTCATACCGGCCCGGCTCGCGCGCAGGCCGGATGTCGGACTCGAACGGCCCGAAAGCGGCGGCGTAGCGGTCCTGCCAGTGCACGTGGAGCCGTTCGGCAAGCCCGGGCCGAAAAAGCCGGGCGACCGTCGCCGCCTCCGCCATCTCGACGGTCATATCGCCGGCGGAGGTGACGAACCTGACTTCCTGCGACTCCGCCGCATCCTCCTCGAGCGCCGGGCGGATGACGGCGACGCTACACCGCTCGTCCCGTCCAGAGAGGAGATCCCCGAGCCGGGAACCCGCCGGAACCACTACGCGTTTTCCGTCCAGGAGGATCTCCATCACATGCACCTCAGGGGGCTCCGCCGGCCCCCATCACTTTTCGTTCGTCCTCGGTGAGGTGGGCGAGCACCTCCTCCGTCGGGCCCATCTGGATGATCTTGCCTCCCCGCATGAGGGCCACGCGGTCGCAGATATCTCTCACAAAATCCATATCGTGCGAAACCACGATAAAGGTCTCGTCCATCTCTTCGCGGGCATGGAGGATCGAGTGCTTCACGTCGATCTTCGTGATGGGGTCCATCGTGCCGGTCGGTTCGTCGAGGACGACGAGCAGGGGCTCGCGGATGAGCACCTGGGCCAGCGCCACGCGGTGCTTCTCGCCCTCGGAGAGCTGGCCCGGATAGCGGTCCAGGATCTCCTTGCTCTTCTCGGGCGTGAACCCGGCCATCCCGAGGGTGATGATCGCCTTCCTCATGGCGAGTTCCTTGGGGAACTCGAGGCCGATGGCGTCGGTGAGGTTGTCGAGCACCGTCCTGTGCGGGTAGAGATCGTATTCCTGGTGGAGAAGTCCGATGTAGCCCTTTGCCCGGCCGCGGTTCTCGATCCCGGGTTTGGTCATATCGATCCAGTCGTCCCCGATCCTGATATTCATCTCGCCGCTGGTGGGCTCGAGGATCCCGGATATGATCCGGGAGAGGGTTGTCTTCCCCGCACCGCTCTTGCCGATGATCCCGAAGATCTCCTTTTCGCCGACATCGTACGAGACGCCGTTGACCGCCCTGACCACGCCCCGGTCGACCGAGAGGTAGCGCTTGATCACGTCCCGGGCGATCAGGATCTTCTCGCCGACTTCCCCGGCCTCGTGCTGTTCGATGTCGCTGTAGTCTTCCATGAACCGGCAGATGACTTCTTCCGGGGCCCCGATCCCCTTGATCTCCCCGTTTTCAAGGAGGATTGCCCGGTCCACGACGTCCTCGATGACGTGTGAAAAGTGCGACGTGATCACCATTCCCATATCGTTTGCCTGCGCGCTCTCGATGAGCATCCGGTGGACGAGCGTGGCGGTCTCCGGATCGAGCGTCCCGGTCGGCTCGTCCGCAAAGAGCATGAACGGGTTTTTCGCGAGCTGTCGGGCGAGCACCACCCGTTGCTTCTCGCCGCCGGAGAGGTCGCGGGCGATGTGCATCATCCGGTGGGAGAGCCTGACCTGGTCGATGAGGTCGGCGGCCCTGCTGACCGCCTTCTCGCTCGGGTAGCCGATGTCGTCAAGCGCCCGCAGGATGTTCTCGATCACCCGGTCGTCGCCGTAGAGAGCGAACGTTCGCTGGAACATGATGGCGGTCCTTCGCATGATCCGCCGTTTCATCGTCACGTTCTCTTCCCCCCAGAGGTCGATGTCCATCGGTTTGAGTTCGCCCCCGCAGGCAGGGCACGGCTTCCCCGCCTCGCTCGGGACGCCGATGTAGTCGCACTTCTCACAGGCGACGACATGGTAGACGATCGCACCCCGCGTCGGGGGCTGGTCCACGCCCCGCATAAGGTGCATAAGAACGGTCTTACCGGCCCCGCTTCTCCCGATGATACCGACCGTCTCTCCCTCCGCCACCTCAAAATTTATGTCTTTGAGTGCAATGGTCCCATTGAACTCCATGCAGAGGTCCTTTACCGTAATGAGTGGGGTCATCTTGAGCTCCTCGTTAAACTAATCTTCTCTTGGTATCATATTAGAGTTTATATTGTTGCACTTTTCCCGGTCGCCGCAGTATCCGTGAGGAGTTCCGCCACGATACCGGGCACCTCGCTGACGTCGTGGATCACCCGGTCTGCAGTAGCATAGAGTATATCTGGTTTCCTATCGGACTGCTGTTCGGTGAGCACTGCAAGATCCGCCTTCCGGAAAGCGTTCAGGTCGTTGATGGCATCCCCTACCATAACAACTTTATCATACTGTTCCTGGAGGTCTTCCACGATCCGGGCCTTCATCGAGGGGGTCGCGACGCCGTAAACCCTTTCTCTGGGAATGCCGAGGTAGTCGCCCATCCGTTCGAGTTTCGCCACGCGGTCCCCGGATGCTATGTACGCGGGAACGCCCATCCGGTGCAGTTCGCTGACGGCCTCTCTCGCACCGTCAAACGGCCTCCCCCCGGTCGTTACCGTGAACTCGATGCGGGAGAGGTCCATGTTCAGGATCACGCCGCTGTTCATGGTGACGATCGACTCTCTTTTGCAGCAACCCCAGACCTGCCGGATGCAGGCCTGCAGATCGCCGATCCGGGCATATCCATCGGCGTAGAGGAGATTCGCGACCTCTTCGGCGGGGATGACCCGCCGGGAACAGGCCACCCCGAACCCGATCGAGCGCTCCAGGAAGAACTCCGAGAGGAGCTGGTCCTCCGGCGCCTCCATGACGTCCCCGGAGTGGAGGTGGAGGACGACGAGCACCCGCGCATCTGATCCGAAGGTGAGGGTCGTTGTCTCGACCTCGGTCAGCATCTCGTCGTGAAGGAGATCGCGTGCTACGCGGTAGGTCCGCAGAAGTGTGCCCGCACTATCGAAAACAACGGCTACCGGCATGTGTTCTCACGTCAATAAGTCTATGTATTGGTCGTCTGAATGATTGACTATGTTACTGAGTGAGACGGCAGCAAGCATAAAGAGTATGGAGATCCGGGGCGCCGGCAGGATCGCCCGGGCGGCGGTGGAAGCACTGGCCGACTACGCCCGTAATCTCGATGCCTCCGATCCCGGGGCCTTCAAGCAGGAGATGCAGAAGGCGGCCGATACCCTCACCGCGACCCGGCCGACCGCCGTCTCGCTCCCGAACGCGGTGCGGTACGTGATGCGGGCTCTCGACTCGTTCGAGTCCGTGGAGGCCGCACGGGACGCGGTTCTTGCCCGGGCAGCGGAGTTCGTCGACCACTCGGAGCACGCAGTCGAGCGGATAGCGGCAATCGGGGCACGACACATCTCCGACGGCGACGTCCTCCTGACCCACTGCAACTCCGAGGCGGCGCTCGGGTGCATCCTGGAGGCCCACCGGCTGGGCAAGGAGATTGAAGTCTACGCGACGGAAGTCCGGCCCCGCGGCCAGGGGCTCATCACCATCAGGACCTTAAACGACGCCGGTATCCGGACAAACTACATCGTCGATTCGGCGGTCCGCTACTTCATCAACGACGTCGACCTCGTCGTCGTCGGCGCCGACGCCATCGCGGTGAACGGCGCGGTGGTGAACAAGATCGGGACCGCCCAGATTGCCCACGCCGCACACGAGGCACGGACGAACGTCATCGTTGCGGCCGAGACCTACAAATTCGCGCCAAGAACGATCCTCGGCGAACTGATCGAGATCGAGGAGCGCGATCCCGCCGAGGTGCTGCCCCGGGCGGCGGCGGAGGAACTCCCCTTCGTCCGGGTCAGGAACCCGGCCTTCGACGTGACCCCCGCGGAGTACGTCGACCTGATCGTCACCGAGCAGGGGGCGATCCCGCCGGGGCTCGCGTATACGGTGATCCGGGATTACCTCGGGTGGAAGATCGAAGAACTGCGGTGATAGGGCGTTCGGCGAGGAGACGCTTCAGGAGATCGAGTGTTCGCGCGAGGAAGCCGGGACCAGGAGGGTCTGTACCCCGGAAGAGGTCATGGCAGAACTGAAAAGGAGGGGGCGAACGCGGCGGCGGCCCGCCGCAACGCGAAAGGCGTTCCGCGGATCGTAGCGGTGTGGGTGTCAGGGGGCCTGCGCCGTTCGCCGGCGGAATATCCGGACGAGACACTTGAACGATATGCCTCATGTCTCAGGGGGGGAGCCTCGGGAATATACGATGGATATGTCTCGTAAACGGAATGAACCATACATGAATCGTTGACCTGGACTACGATCATCGAAGCGGTCATACGGTCGTCGGGGTCAGGATCCAGAGGATGGAAGACAATCTGTGTGTAGTTCATATCTCTTTCGGGATAGGAACCCTTTGAGAAGACGATCGTATTGATACTCTTGTTGTCCAGCAGCCCGACGACCTCCGGGTCATGGAGCGCCACGGTCAATGCGTCAAGCGACGTGATCTCCGCCGGGCATCTGTCGTCAGCCACGGTTCCAGGGGCATTCTGCGGTGCAAGGAAACAACCCACCCCGCCTCCGACTACGAAGGCCAGGATCAGGAGGCTGGCCGTCAACGGTTTTATGCAACCCATAATTTCACCGGACACCTATATGCCCTCCGTGGGACACCACATAGACGGAGACTTCGCCGCTCCCCCATAATATCGTTTGTGGCAATCGTCTGCTTGTCAGGACGCAGGGAGGTATCAGTGCCCCGGATACCGGTTCCAGACAGGAGTGCCGCCAGCTCGCTGCACAGGGGCATAGCCCGGTGGAGCCGTTCCCTGTCGTCATCGGATATCCATCCGCATGAAACGGGTGTATGCCGCTCCGAAGAAGACCGCCGGGAGCGCAAGCATCGCGAAGATCGGCTGCCAGATGAGAGCGATCAGGCCGGGAAGATCGGGAAGCGGGTCTTCCCCGGGGTGGGGCGTTCTCAAGGCGAAGGGGTCCGGGTTGATCCACATCGAGAACCGTGGAGCAGTGATCGCTATCGAGAGTTCCAAATAATTCTTTTGCGGCGAGAGGAGGTGGACGGCCGCACCGATCCGGTCCTGGTGTTCGAGGTAGGCTCGCTGCTCCTCCCGGTACTGCAGCCACTTTTCCTCGGTGAATTGCGGGTCGCTTGTACCCACCGGTTCCGGAGGCGTTCCGGCAACCGCATTGGTAAGGATGCCGCCGAAGATCGGTACGATGGAGGAGAAGACGAAGATCGCGACCAGCGACCAGACAAGAGCGCTCCCGCTGTCGGCAACGACCGCCGAGGCGAGGAGAGCGACCGAGAAGAACGTGAAGAGGTAAACCAGCGAAACGAGCCAGAAGGCCAGGATTGCGCAGAGTTCGGCGGGTGAGGGGACAATTGCAAAGAGCAGAAGGAGCGCGAGCGCTATGAGAACCGCAATGCTCATCGCCAGCGTCAGAGCGGCGAACCCGCCGAGCGCCTTGCCGGTGATCACCTCGTCGCGGAAAACCGGGCGGGAAAGGAGGGTTTTGAGCGAGCCCGACCAGCGTTCCCGCGTGATCAGGTCGAACCCGGTTGCGATCGCAAGCAGCGGCCCGTAGCTCGCGACCATCGAGGAGAGGTTAAGGAAAACCGTGAGGAGGGAGGGCTTCTCCGGCATCCAGTCGGGGTAACCCAGGAATTTCTGCGCCGGCGCGGTACCTTCGGAGTATGCAGCGAGTTTCTCGCTGTAATTCTCGACGCCTTCGTAGAGAGAGACGGAGCAGAGGATCAGGAAGAGGAGAAGGACAAAGGTGAACCGCCGGCTCGCGAGGTGGTCGGCAAACTCTTTCCCCGCCACGAGGAGCATGCGGTTCGGACCGGGTACCCGGTCTGTCTTTCTGTCGTCATCCACCGGATCGTTACCTCCCCGGGTTGTAAGACGCAGAGATTACCTCTCCCGAATGGGCGTCTATCCATATCCGGGCCGTTCGCGGCGGGTCCTGCGACCGGTACCATTCATCGTCGAACTCGATGCGCCAGGCAAGAGGCACCGCGACCGGTTCCTGCGACCAGCGTTGCTGTGCAGTCCGTTGCTGTGCGGTCAGGTCGTACCACCGCAGCTCCGTCGACCCGATGACGATCTCGCCGGGATCCGTGCCGTAGGTATCGTGAAGGTACGTCGGAACCCGTTCATGTACCGCGTCTTCCGGGATCGAAGGTTCCGGATCGGCCATGGTGTCGTTGTTTGATACATCCCAGGATTTGGAGTAAGAGACGACGCGCCCGTTAATCGAATCGACATCGAGGATGATCTTGTCGTACCAGCAGAGGACACCGTCGATCGAGCGCTGATACACAAAATGATACGGGCCATTTCGCAAACCCAGCTGCGTATCTACCGTAGAGAGTACGGCGACGACCTTCACGACGTCCGAACTCTCGTTTCGCTCCCGGAGATACGTACCGGCGATCTCCTCCGCCGCATCGATCGTGATTGCGGGATCGGCGGACCGGTAATAGTCACGGCCATCCAGGAAGTACGTCATCTCCCCGTCGGCGGCATCGATCCATACGCTGATATCGCCTTCCGGGTCGGGGTCGTCTACCGCTTTCACCCAGAACCGCCAGACGTCGCCGTAGGTCTGCACGTCGTACGGCTCGGCAATCATCCGTTCGATCCGGATCCCGGGGATCTCCCGCTCCAGTGCGGCCGCGGCAAGCGAACGCGCTTCCTCCTCGCCGATCAGGCCGTCCGACGGCGGTTGGGCCGGTGTCACCCCGGGTGACGCCGTCGCCGGAGGCGACGTCGGTGCAGCCGGTTCGTTTCCACCGACATCCGTTCCGACACACCCCGCCGATGCCGCCAAACCGGCCAGGAGGAGAAGCACCACCGCGAGTGTGTAACCAAGTTTGTTGATAGTCATGCCACTGTATTGGTTCATATGTTGCTCCTAATGAGAGATCTTTACTGCATCCTCGGGCATAGAGGAGATAAGGGGAGAGTGAACTCACCCTCCCCTCATCACTTGACCGGCAATCCATTGATCTTCACGGATACGTTACCCATCCTGTCCACTCCTGATCTTCCACGTTCGATGGGAGGGAGTAACCCCACGCGTAGACCCTATAGGTGTCCGTCTCTGGATAGGCAATCATGTTCGTCGCTTCGACGTATGATGGACCATAAACGCTACGTGCGGCCGTTCGCACCGTCTGGTCGGCACTGTTCCTCAAAAACGCCTCCACATAGAGGTAACTAGGATCATCATCGCCGTAGAACTGAGCGCTCCCACCGAACTCAATGAAAGGGTAATCTTTCGATATCATAGCATGGACTACCACCGATGGCGTGGATCGCGCGTTCGTATCCTGCAAATTGGTGGCAGACCACGTCATTTTCCGCTGGTATACGTCTGTTTTTGCATCATCGGGCATGTCGGTGAGGAACTCAGGATGTACCTTTTCGAGATACTCTCCGATGGTGATATCCGTTCCCCACAGTTCGTCGATCAGGCTCAGTGTGGCTTCATCGGTCGTGATGACCTCCATGGACTCATGGGGCTGTGCACTCACCGCCGGCACGAAGATCGCGCCGACGATCAGCAGCGCCGCAAACAGGGCGCCGATTCCGGGAAGGAACTTTGGTTTCATGGTTTCAAACCTCCGTTCATGCGTACCCCGGGAGGTCACCGAACCGCAATGGCTATCCCTGATGGCAGCCAACAGCCCTATTGGCCCTCCGGGCACGCTGTGGGAGTCCGGGTACAGTCCCCACGACCGAGCCGGACCCCCGCGGTGATACCGCATGCGGTATCACCGCTTGAGACTTTGTTATTATCCCTTATACCTTTTCTAGGACAATCATCAGCTCAAGCAAGCAGCTGGCGGCTCCAGACCGGGAATAGGATCGGTCCTGCAGATGGAGGAGCCGGATGCACCGGCACTTCCCTCGGGGATGAGGCCAGGCAGAGTGCGCGCACCCCGGGCCGGCAATGGTCCGGCCGTCACCGGATGTCCATCCGCATGAACCTCGTATACGCAACAGCGAAGAAGACAACCGGATAGATAGTCAGGGCCGCAACGCTCGATCATGTCTGACCGAGCGTATCCTCGAGGGTAGTTTCCTGGTAGCTGTGAATCCTCAGGATGAGGGTGTTTATTGCCATCTGCGGCAGAGGAGATTGACTGCACTCTTGAATGCGATCCCCCGAAGAGGCTGGTTCGTCCTGAACGGACCTGTGTTCTGATCCGATGTATGCACCGGTATCATTGCTCATCCTACCGGATGCTCGTCGCAGAGATCCGAAACGCCCCCTCACCCACCTCCCCCGCGACGAACGAGACGGATAAGGTCTTTGTACCGGCCCGGCCCAGGGTGATGGATTCGCTGTACGGCCTGCCTGCGGCATCCCGGACGGTCAGCGTGAACGAGGCACGGGCGGGATCGAAGATGCCATAGTTCCGGCTGGTGCAGGTCACCGTAAACGTGTTCCTGCCGAGCCCGGCCATGACATCCGTGCCGGCAGAGGCGACCGTCTCGTTGAGGTCCGAGTCGATCCAGGCCCGTCCCAGCGGATAGGTGCCGGGGGAGACATTCTCGCAAAAGACGATACGTCCGCTCGCGGTGTCTATAACGTGCACCTCTCCGTCCGGCCAGAACAGCGTAACCGCCATACAGGCCACCGCGATGAGAAGGACTGGAATCACGGCTCCTAAAAATACGTTCCCGGTTCAATCGCCATAACGAGCCTCCGTGCGATCATGAGGACGGACAGGGGCGGCCCCTGCCCGTCGCTCCGGTCGCCGTCCACGTTTCGGACAGTTCGGTGTGAACACGTTCCATCCCGCCGGCACGGAGACAACGCCGCAATCGACAGCGCCACGGTGGATGAGCCGATGCCGAAGAGGCGTTTTGACCTCAGGGTTTCGAACAACCATTCATGCGCATCCCGGAGATCACGGGCCCACAACCACTATTCCCGCTAGCAGCCCTATCTTCTCCGGGTACGCTCCAGGGGCCGGGACACGACGCCGATCGAGGGTCTCGGCCCCCGGCGGGATACCGCATGCGGTATCGCCAAGCAGAACTCCGTTGTTATTCCTTATACCATTTCTAGGACAATCATCAGCTCCGGCGAACGGCCGGTAACATCCGAAGGAAGGATCAGGAATGTTTGCGGGTAGTGGGGCCGGTTTCTCCGGTGTTTTTCAAGAATGCTGACTGCATGCAGAACGCGCGCACCTGTTCTCTTCACTGGCCGGTATATGCCATAGCGAAATCCCCTGTCGACCGGGCACTGCAACGAACACATACCTAATTTGGGAGAACAGGGGGGTAACAGATCCTTTTTGGAGGAAATCCGAACCTATGAACATGCATTCGGAAGGCAGATTCATCCAGCGTTTTTCGCCAGAACCCGGACAGGTTCCGTGTTGTTGTTTATGTGTTTCATCAGTACGCGAGAATAATCATCGGTGAGAGAATACCGCACAGACCGTCCCATCCTTTCCGATCTTACAACTCCCAGGTTTTCCAGATGCTTAACATGCGTATATATCGTGGCCTTGGAGAGGCCCAACCCCTCCGCAAGTTCTTCGGTACGTGCGCTCTGGTTCAGATAGATCTGCGTCACGATCTTTCTCAGGCTGTCGCTCTCCATTGCGATGATGAGGGTCTCTTCTTCGGTCGAATACTGTGAGTCGGCAGTAAAATAATGAATCCTGCCCTTTTCCGGCACCGCTTTCAGAAGACCGTCGGATTCCATTCTCCGGATGTGATAGTTAAGCGTCCCTCTCGCTATGGACGTCTTTCTCAACAACTCCCTGAAATGGAGCCCCGGATTTATCCGGATGAAGTTAAATATCTCGAATCTCCGCGGGCTCTCCAGAGCGTTCTTCCTGTAAATCCGCTTATACCCAAGGTATCCAACGGCCTTCAGGGGAAGAAGGGTCTCCATCGGGGCCGCCGTCAGTTGGGGAAATGTGCATAGCAGCAAGAAGAGCCAGAGCGGAATCGGGTCGATCTCCTGCACCGTCTCACCTGCCATCGGTGTTCCGGGCTCCCTTTCGACGTTGTTCGAGGGCAGAATCGTGTATTCGGCGGCACTGCCGACCGAGACCAGCAGCACCACCGAAAGGAGGAACGTGAGGGAAAGCAGCCTCAGGAGCTCACCCGACCTAGGAATGCTGGTAGACGTTGAGGGTGTATGATCTCTGCGAGGATACCTGTTCCCCGTATACGTCGAACGTCCACGTTCCCTGGTCCACATAGTCGCCATTTGGGTTGATGTCTATATGAATCCTGTCATTCGTCTGGCCATCGATACTGTCGCGGAGCGTGCCGAGATTTCTCCACGAAGGAGTGTATATGGTCAATGCCAGGGAGTCAGGGTTGGGGCTCGGACCCCAGTCCAGGTACACCTCAAGATACCTGACGCCGCTTCCGATGTAGAACTGGTGCCTGTTGGTCTCGCCCTGCCCGATACTGCTGGACAGCCGCAGCGTTGTCACCGGGTCGTCCGACGTCGAAGGACGAATCGTGTACCCGACATCCTCCTTTGCCGACACTGGAGGCACGGCAAGGAAGGCAATTACCAGCAGCAGGGCAAAAGCCATGCATTTTCTCTTTGCTGATGCCATGAAGGAGGATTGTTATCCGCGTTTTATGAGTTTTATGGGACAAACACCAATTCTATTCTCGTCTCCGCCCTCCCCCTTTCCTGGAGGCGAACGTGCCTAAGGACCGTCACGACCCGTATCGTGCCCGTAGTTATCATAGCCGAAGAAACCGGTGCAGTGCGGCCGCACCGGGGCGGTCTGCGCGCAGTGGAGGAAGGAGGAACCCGGCACCGGATCTGCTGGAGCGTTCCGGCTCATATCGCCGATATAATTGCCATCAGACAAGGGTACTCCCTGGATAGGTCCGTTGCAGGTGGCGTTGTCTACAGCGATCTCAGGGCGTGAGTCCTGCTCTTTTCCAGAAAAGTCAGATTTCGAATTGGCGTTTGTCCCAGAAACGGTTTATCTCAAAACTGACAAGCGAACACTTGTGGGTGCCGCAGGCGGCGCCTGCACCGGTGCGGAGGTTCACCCGGCCACTAGCGAATCGGATGGGTGAACGTCCCGCGTGCCCGGAGGCAAAGGGAACGTGTGCTCTTCCCGTACTTGAAGGTATGCCTCTCCGGCCTCCGGGAAAAGAAACTGGAGGAAAACACATGAATGGGAAAATTGGAATGCGGGCATTCTCCATGCTCCTCGCTGTGCTGCTGGTGAGTGTGATGATGGTGCCTGCGGTGAGTGCTTCAGACTCCAAGAGTAAAGATGAGCAGATGTCTAACAGATCCGCTAGCGAGAAGGCTCTTGTCCACTTTGGGGATCTGACAGAGATGAGAATCGCTGATGAGAAAGAGGTCAACGCGAAAATCCCCTCTTCGATAAAGAACTACGATTTAGTAGTCTTTGACCTGCCGAAAATCCGTGAACATCTGCTGCATGGTGATCAACTAACAGTGTATCTAGAAGGGCAGCCTTACACGATGGATCTACAGGAAACGACGATTGATACAGAAGCTATTGCTACAGGGATCCATTCCTTTACCGGCAGTCTCACTGGTGTTGAAGATAGCCAAGTGCTTCTTACGGTTGGTAATAAAGTTCTGCTGGGCAGAGTTGTTCTTGATTACACCGAATATTTCATCGAAAGCACCTCAATGCAAGATTCGAAATCGTCAAGTGCGTTCTTACAATATGTGTACTCATCAAAGGATATTGTTCCCGAAGGCGACACGATCCCCATCGACTCCCATCCTCTTTCAACTCATGCAATCGACGAAAAAGCATATGCGCTGAAGAAAATGCTTGAAGAACAGGCTGATCCGCGTGCAACCGTCACTGTGAGAGTCCTTGTTGCTACCGATAGCCAATGGATGACAGACGAGCCTGATTGGCAGGACACAGCGGCAGCCATCATTCAGTATTGCAATTATGACTTTAACACACTCGGAGTGAACATCGTGCCCACATATGATACTTCGAAGGCACAGCAGCTCTCCAACGACCCGCAGGTTATCAGTTCTCCGCTCTCAGCATTCAAGAACCATTTCCCCGAATCATACCTAAATTCGAAATCCGCGGATCTCGGTTTGTATTTGGGCGGTTATGACTCGTCATTCCAGGGAGTTGGATCCTCGGGAGGGTATGATCACTCCAGTCTTTACAGGTATACATGGGCGCAAATGGCAGATGACCCCTCTACCTATGACGCTGTGCTCAAAGACAGAGCGGTTGTAACCATGCATGAATTGGGACATGCTTTTGATGCGGCTCATGAATATGCACCATATCAGACAGAGACCTATAACAGAGCTTACGAATTTTATGAGCACAATCAGTACTGGCAGACTGTTATGTGGGGCTATTTCATGAAAAGCGCCTGGCTGCAATTTTCTGCAAACGATGGCTTTTATGGCGATGCCAACCATGATAACTCACGGAGAATTACTGAAACGAAGGGTGTTGTCGCATCCTATTGTTGAGGTAGGGGATCAACTTCCCCTGCTGGTGGTGAGTACAGATGCCGGCAATAGTTCCCGGAAGGGGTGGAGCGGGCTTGCCCCTCCCCCCTCAGAACGGATATCATGTGATGTGCTGAAATGATCCAGAAAAATCCCCTGCTCCCGGCCCTGCTCCTGGTGGCCGTGGCTACGGCGCTGGCGGCAGGTTTTGCGATCTTCGAGCCCGGCA
This sequence comes from Methanoculleus sp., assembly GCA_030156625.1. Classification (GTDB taxonomy): domain Archaea; phylum Halobacteriota; class Methanomicrobia; order Methanomicrobiales; family Methanoculleaceae; genus Methanoculleus. The sequence continues at coordinate 3,292 of JASGMC010000026.1, read as the reverse complement.
CGGAGGTCGCCGGTACCACAACCCCACAGGAGAGAGCCCTGGTCCATATCGACTCTTTCACGGAGAAGAGGGACGCCTCGGCCTGGGACCCCGGCGACCTCGGGATCCCGTCATCAGTCCGGCGGTACGACCTCGCTGTCTACGATACGCAGGCAATCCGGGACCGCCTGCTCCGCGGCGAACCGCTGACCGTGTACATCGCCGGGCAACCCTATGCGGCGGACCTGCAGGAGTCGTTGCACGACCCCGAATCCCGCAGTGTGGGGAGGCGTTCCTTCACCGGCACGCTTGCCGGGGGCGGCGAGGCGCTTCTGACCGTCAGCGACAGCGTTTTTCTCGCCCGGTTCAGGATCGACGGTGTCGAGTACTACGTGGAGAGCACGAGACAACACGATACCGTCTCCCCGGAGAGGGTTGTCCACTACGTCTACTCTTCCGCCGACGTCGTCCCGGAAGGCCCACCCGCGATGCTGAGCGGCTGTTTCCTCACGCTGTACAACATCAGCAACGGGGAGCTGGAAGATTCCGGATACCCTGCAAACTGGACTGAGGCCGACTTCAGAAACGCCGGCTACGAGATCGCCCGGCTCACCGATGCCGATCTCGCCGAACTCCCCACGGTAAACAAGACCCTCCACAGCGGCGGCCTAGAGGTGCCGCTATCCGAAGACGAGGCGGTGCGTATCGCAAAGAGTTACCGGGGGAAGATCGTGGAGTATCGTGGGAGTTACTATCTGATCGACTTCATTGTAAGTTAGGCAGTACCGGAGGTGAGCTCCCCGGTTGGTTATACTGTCTGCTGTTTCGTGCACCTGAGCAGGTGCATGGACAGATAGAATGTTCCCCTACTGGCTCCACGGCTCCATTCGGACCGTGCACAATTGCCGGACAGACGTCGTTCGGAATCTTTCCATACTGGCAGGCAGTTACGGCATGCTTCAGACGGCAAAATGGATCGAAACGCCCCGACGTGTAGCTGAGCGGGCCGGAAAAGGGATATAGGAACATGCAAAACTCTGGATATTCATGGAGAGTTCGACAACTGCGAGAGGAGTTAACATAAACCCAAAAACGCTTACCCTGGCAACCTTTGTACTACTGGTTGTTGGACTAATTGCTGCAGGATGCCTCGATTACGGGGAAGGGTCTTCAAAACCCGATTCCGGCAGCAACGGATCCATTATCGGCCCTACGGCCGATCCAACCGCTCCGCCACTTGCGATAACGCCCGTCATCGTGTATACGCTAAAAGAGGCGCACGGAAAGTTTGGTACGGATCTCCCGGTACCATCGTATCTGCCGGATGGCTACTCTTTTTCGTATGCATTACAGTATGGCGAACCGGACAACCGAATCTCCTTGATCTACGCGAAAGAGGGGGATGAACTTCGTATCACACAGGTGCCCGTCCCGGGCAACCCCTGCCCCGGACAGAAAACCACAGGTTCTGTTGGGGTGACGATCGACGGGACAAACGGAACGTTTACTCCCGGAGGTGGGGAAAACGTGCTTCGTTGGAATGATAGCCGCTATGCATACTGCCTTTCCGGCACACATGAGACGGATGAGATGGTGGCGATTGCAGCATCGGTGGATGGGTCTGGAAGATCGGCCTGATCATCGCCGTCCCTCTTTTTTCTTTTGACCTCTATTGCTACCTCCGGTCTGTGGAATGCCCCATGCAAGAGGCATCCGTTACCTGGTCTCCGGGTTGGTTCTGCTGTCCGCGGTTTCATTATACCTGAGCAGGCGCATGGCAGAATAGAGCGGAACAAACCATTTGTTCCCGAGGGAGTGCCATAAATACACCCCCCTGTCGTCCTGACGGGCTCTACTCATCAGTGCTGCCCAAAATCTCAGAGAAAGTGGCCTGCGCGCAGTGTACGGCGAGAGCATCCCGGCACCGGATCTGCTGGAGCGTTCCTGCTCATATCGCCAATATAATTGCCATCAGGCAAGAGTTCTCGCGGGACGGATCCGTTGCAGGCGGTGTTGTCTATAGCGATCCCGGGGCGTTAGCCCTGCTCTTTTCCAGAAAAGTCAGATTTCGAATTGGCGTTTGTCCCAGAAACGGTTTATCCCGAAACGTCCAAGTGGACGATTGTGGGTGCCGCAGGCGGCGCCTGCAACGGTGCGGAGGTTCACCCAGCCGGTTTGCCGATCGTCGGATGAACGCCCCGCGCGCCCGGAGGCAATGGGAACGTGTGCTCTTCCCGTACTTGAAGGTATGCCTCTCCGGCCTCCGGAACACTATCGGAGGAAAGCAAATGAATGGAAAAATTGGAATGCGGGCATTCTCCGTGCTCCTCACCGTGCTGCTGGTGAGCGTGGTTTTGGTGCCGGTGGTGAGCGCGGAAGAGCAGACTGATGCACTTGTCGATCTGGATCAGTATACGATTCCTGATCTGAAGATGGACAGATCGATTGAGACGATCGCAATCTCCGGGATGTTAAGTCTTCAGGAGGAAACGGACAAGGCAGAGAGCGGTACATACGGGATACCGTCCGGTTCAATCGTCGTCCATGCGGCGGACGGGATAACGCGGGTCTTCGACAAGGATGGCGACCAGTTGCTCTCAATCAGCGATGAACGCTCCGAAAAAATACCCACACCTGCGGGCGTTGAGAAACCCTGCACCAGAGTACACCAGATACCTAACGATTCGAGGATATATTACAGAGGAGATACCATATTTGTCCTTAATCCTGCAGGGGAACTGATCCTCCTGATCATCAACGAGGATACTGCCTCTAAACCGTGTCCAGAATCAACACGGGGTTGGACAGGTCATGACTGGCTGGAATCAGCGGAAGATTATCTTAACGGCATTACAGAGTATACCGCATACTGGACAGTCCCATCCGCTCCACCTTCACTTGAGGTTGGTGAGATGATCTATCTATTTAACGTTATTCAGGTGGAGACACCCAGCTGCTACTTGCTCCAGCCCGTAATCCGGTATAATCCACAACAACAGAGATGGGAGGGACAAGCATGGGGATGCGATCCTGACGGCCCTGATGACTTCATCGGGTCGACTATTGTGTTGAGCACGGGGGATACGATGAAAGGGCGCATCTATTGGGATGGTGTTAGGAGTCTCTGGATTGTCTCACTGGAAGACTCCACAACAGGTCAGAGTAGTGTAGTCACACCAGACAGTGTCCAGCCCCAGAGCAACTGCCTGGTGGGATGTGCGCTGGAAGGCTGGTATGTCGACGACAATACCGATGTGCCGGGTGACACGAACTTTTACAGTATGTCGTACAAAGCATATGGCATACCCATGAC